>NZ_CP092361.1:1929574-2294361 GCF_022354465.1 Wielerella bovis
TTACTTTGATTTCAGTTTTTCTATTTTCAAAGTCCTTCAAATGATAGAGTCAAGCCTTACGGGCAATTAGTATCGGTTAGCTGCACGCATTACTGCGCTTCCACACCCGACCTATCAACGTTGTGGTCTACAACGACCCTTCAATGCGGTTAAATCGCAGGGGAAGTCTCATCTTTGGGCGAGTTTCGCGCTTAGATGCTTTCAGCGCTTATCTCTTCCGAACTTAGCTACCCGGCTATGCTTCTGGCGAAACAACCGGTACACCAGAGGTTCGTCCACTCCGGTCCTCTCGTACTAGGAGCAGCCCCCGTCAAACTTCCAACGCCCACTGCAGATAGGGACCAAACTGTCTCACGACGTTTTAAACCCAGCTCACGTACCACTTTAAATGGCGAACAGCCATACCCTTGGGACCGACTACAGCCCCAGGATGTGATGAGCCGACATCGAGGTGCCAAACTCCGCCGTCGATATGGACTCTTGGGCGGAATCAGCCTGTTATCCCCGGAGTACCTTTTATCCGTTGAGCGATGGCCCTTCCATTCAGAACCACCGGATCACTATGTCCTGCTTTCGCACCTGCTCGACTTGTCGGTCTCGCAGTTAAGCTACCTTTTGCCATTGCACTATCAGTCCGATTTCCGACCGGACCTAGGTAACCTTCGAACTCCTCCGTTACTCTTTGGGAGGAGACCGCCCCAGTCAAACTGCCTACCATGCACGGTCCCCGACCCGGATTACGGGTCTGGGTTAGAACCTCAAAGCCACCAGGGTGGTATTTCAAGGACGGCTCCACAGAAACTGGCGTCTCTGCTTCTAAGCCTCCCACCTATCCTACACAAGTGACTTCAAAGTCCAATGCAAAGCTACAGTAAAGGTTCACGGGGTCTTTCCGTCTAGCAGCGGGGAGATTGCATCTTCACAACCATTTCAACTTCGCTGAGTCTCGGGAGGAGACAGTGTGGCCATCGTTACGCCATTCGTGCGGGTCGGAACTTACCCGACAAGGAATTTCGCTACCTTAGGACCGTTATAGTTACGGCCGCCGTTTACTGGGGCTTCGATCCGATGCTTGCACATCTTCAATTAACCTTCCAGCACCGGGCAGGCGTCACACCCTATACGTCCACTTTCGTGTTAGCAGAGTGCTGTGTTTTTAATAAACAGTCGCAGCCACCGATTCTCTGCGACCCTGATTGGCTTACGGAGCAAGTCCTTAACCTTACAGGGCATACCTTCTCCCGAAGTTACGGTATCAATTTGCCGAGTTCCTTCTCCCGAGTTCTCTCAAGCGCCTTAGAATTCTCATCCTGCCCACCTGTGTCGGTTTGCGGTACGGTTCTGATTCAACTGAAGCTTAGTGGCTTTTCCTGGAAGCGTGGTATTTGCTACTTCGTAACCGTAGTTACTCGTCATCACGTCTCGGTGTTAAGAAAGAGCGGATTTGCCTACTCTTTCCACCTACTGGCTTAAACAAACTATTCCAACAGTTTGCTAGCATAACCTTCTCCGTCCCCACATCGCATTGAATCAAAGTACGGGAATATTAACCCGTTTCCCATCGACTACGCATTTCTGCCTCGCCTTAGGGGCCGACTCACCCTACGCCGATGAACGTTGCGTAGGAAACCTTGGGCTTTCGGCGAGCGGGCTTTTCACCCGCTTTATCGCTACTCATGTCAACATTCGCACTTCTGATACCTCCAGCAGCCTTTACAAGCCGCCTTCACAGGCTTACAGAACGCTCCCCTACCATGCTTTAAAAGCATCCGCAGCTTCGGTTACAGATTTGAGCCCCGTTACATCTTCCGCGCAGGAAGACTCGACCAGTGAGCTATTACGCTTTCTTTAAATGATGGCTGCTTCTAAGCCAACATCCTGGCTGTCTGTGCCTTCCCACTTCGTTTACCACTTAATCTGTCATTTGGGACCTTAGCTGGCGGTCTGGGTTGTTTCCCTCTTGACACCGGACGTTAGCACCCGATGTCTGTCTCCCATGATTGCACTTTCTGGTATTCTGAGTTTGCAATGGGTTGGTAAGTCGCAATGACCCCCTAGCCATAACAGTGCTTTACCCCCAGAAGTGATACATGAGGCACTACCTAAATAGTTTTCGGGGAGAACCAGCTATCTCCGAGTTTGTTTAGCCTTTCACCCCTATCCACAGCTCATCCCCGCATTTTGCAACATGCGTGGGTTCGGACCTCCAATGCGTTTTACCGCACCTTCATCCTGGCCATGGATAGATCACTCGGTTTCGGGTCTACACCCAGCAACTATGCGCCCTATTAAGACTCGGTTTCCCTACGCCTCCCCTACTCGGTTAAGCTCGCTACTGAATGTAAGTCGTTGACCCATTATACAAAAGGTACGCAGTCACACCATAAAGGTGCTCCCACTGTTTGTATGCATCAGGTTTCAGGTTCTATTTCACTCCCCTCCCGGGGTTCTTTTCGCCTTTCCCTCACGGTACTGGTTCACTATCGGTCGATGATGAGTATTTAGCCTTGGAGGATGGTCCCCCCATATTCAGACAGGATTTCACGTGTCCCGCCCTACTTGTCGTGCGCTTAGTACCATTAATGTGTTTTCGGATACGGGGCTATCACCCACTATGGCGGACTTTTCCAAGTCCTTCTCCTAACGCATCAATTATCACGCACAGGCTGCTCCGTGTTCGCTCGCCACTACTTACGGAATCTCGGTTGATTTCTTTTCCTCGGGGTACTTAGATGGTTCAGTTCTCCCGGTTCGCTTCACCAGTCCTATGTATTCAGACTGGGATACTGTACAAGTACAGTGGGTTTCCCCATTCGGACATCGCGGTATCATTGCTTTTTTGCCAGCTTCTCCGCGCTTTTCGCAGGCTTACACGTCCTTCATCGCCTATCATCGCCAAGGCATCCACCTGATGCACTTATTCACTTGACTCTATCATTTGAAGAACCTCTGACTTTGCAAAAACTGGCGTTGACTACCAATCTTTACTTAAATTCTCAAACAATAAAGCTTACTGCTTTGTTGTGAGTAGTTTGTGCCTTTTGTGTTTCACAAACTACTTGATACAATCATCACCCAAATTCGCACAATCTTTCATTTCTATATTTAAAGATTGCTTTGTCTTTGTTTGTTGATTTCGGCTTTCCAATTTGTTAAAGATCGATGCAATCATTTCCCGACTTTGTCAGGAAATTGCAAATTAAAACAAGCAAACTATTCATTCTACACAAACTCGCTTTAATTTGCAATTTCATTTTATTTAATCTTGGTGGAGGCAAACGGGATCGAACCGATGACCCCCTGCTTGCAAAGCAGGTGCTCTACCAACTGAGCTATGCCCCCAGTATTCCTGTGCTGCAACTGGTGGGTCTGGTAGGACTTGAACCTACGACCCCACGCTTATCAAGCGTGTGCTCTAACCACCTGAGCTACAAACCCATGTACTTTTGACTCTTAAACTTCTGTTTAATCATCCTTGCATCTTCTGATTACCGATAAGTGTGAGTACCTAATAATCTCTTCTTTTCTCTAGAAAGGAGGTGATCCAGCCGCAGGTTCCCCTACGGCTACCTTGTTACGACTTCACCCCAGTCACGAAGCATACCGTGTTAAGCGGGCTCCTTGCGGTTACCCTACCCAATTCTGGTATCCCCCGCTCCCATGGTGTGACGGGCGGTGTGTACAAGACCCGGGAACGTATTCACCGCAGTATGCTGACCTGCGATTACTAGCGATTCCGACTTCATGCACTCGAGTTGCAGAGTGCAATCCGGACTACGATCGGTTTTCTGGGATTGGCTCCACCTCGCGGCTTGGCTACCCTCTGTACCGACCATTGTATGACGTGTGAAGCCCTGGTCATAAGGGCCATGAGGACTTGACGTCATCCCCACCTTCCTCCGGTTTGTCACCGGCAGTCTCATTAGAGTGCCCAACTAAATGATGGCAACTAATGACAAGGGTTGCGCTCGTTGCGGGACTTAACCCAACATCTCACGACACGAGCTGACGACAGCCATGCAGCACCTGTGTTACGGCTCCCGAAGGCACAAGCATATCTCTACGCTCTTCCGTACATGTCAAGACCAGGTAAGGTTCTTCGCGTTGCATCGAATTAATCCACATCATCCACCGCTTGTGCGGGTCCCCGTCAATTCCTTTGAGTTTTAATCTTGCGACCGTACTCCCCAGGCGGTCAATTTCACGCGTTAGCTACGCTACTAATGCATCAAGTGCACCAACAGCTAATTGACATCGTTTAGGGCGTGGACTACCAGGGTATCTAATCCTGTTTGCTACCCACGCTTTCGAGCATGAACGTCAGTATTATCCCAGGAGGCTGCCTTCGCCATCGGTATTCCTCCACATCTCTACGCATTTCACTGCTACACGTGGAATTCTACCCCCCTCTGACATACTCTAGCTTGCCAGTTTCAAACGCCGTTCCCAAGTTGAGCTCGGGGATTTCACATCTGACTTAACAAACCGTCTGCGCTCGCTTTACGCCCAGTAATTCCGATTAACGCTCGCACCCTACGTATTACCGCGGCTGCTGGCACGTAGTTAGCCGGTGCTTATTCTTCAGGTACCGTCATCAGCAACTGATATTAGCAATCGCCTTTTCTTCCCTGACAAAAGTCCTTTACAACCCGAAGGCCTTCTTCAGACACGCGGCATGGCTGGATCAGGGTTGCCCCCATTGTCCAAAATTCCCCACTGCTGCCTCCCGTAGGAGTCTGGGCCGTGTCTCAGTCCCAGTGTGGCGGATCATCCTCTCAGACCCGCTACTGATCGTCGCCTTGGTAGGCCTTTACCCCACCAACTAGCTAATCAGACATTGGCCGCTCAAATAGCGCAAGGTCCGAAGATCCCCTGCTTTCTCTCTCAAGACGTATGCGGTATTAGCTAATCTTTCGACTAGTTATCCCCCACTACTCGGTACGTTCCAATGCATTACTCACCCGTTCGCCACTCGCCACCAAGTACAAGTACTCGTGCTGCCGTCCGACTTGCATGTGTAAAGCATGCCGCCAGCGTTCAATCTGAGCCAGGATCAAACTCTTATGTTCAATCTCTAACTTATTTAACTTCTGGTCTGCTTCAAAGAAATTAACAAAAACTTAATAGGAAAATTCCAAATCAAATCTTGTATCTCTCAAAACAGTGTGAGACCATCAGGCACTCACACTTATCGGTAATCTTGCTTTTAAAGAACTCTTCTCAATCAAAATCTTGAAATATCTAACCATATGCCTTACAATCAAATATTTCTCTCTTTTAACCTCACCGCCGTAGCAGCGAAAGTCAGAACTATACGCCTACTACCCAAAACTGTCAACTCATTTCTCTCAAGATTTCTTTGTAAAACATATTAACCACATGAAATACAATTAAATTATCTTCTCACATCATAACAGCCAAAATCTAAATTCTAGGCATTTATACTTTGCATATTTCCTTTTAGTCTTAATAACGCCCTATCCAATCAAATATTTTTGATTGGATAAAACTAACTTTTATCTATTGTCGTGTTAATATGTGTTAAGGTATGATGTACTTTGCTGGCAAGCTTTCAGGCTGCCTTTTATGTTAAAAGAAACCGATGAATACGAAAGGAATACAATGAATGCAGTAATTATTGGTGTACTTGTCATGTTGATACTCTCTGTATCACGTGTACATGTTGTTTTAAGTTTAGTAGTAGGTGCATTTGCTGGTGGCTTATCGGCTGGCTTACCTTTATCAGATATTGTTGATACAGCAGATAAAGTAATACAAACTGGGGTAATGACACATTTCCAAAATGGTGTTAAGAATGGTGCAACGATTGCATTATCATATGCAATGCTGGGAGCTTTTGCCATGGCAATTACACATTCAGGTTTACCACAACAAGTGGCAGGTGCAGTTATTCGCAAAATTGAAACACGACACGCTCGTGATACGATTCCTACTGGCACGAACAAAATCAAATGGGGTTTACTATTAGGATTATTAGCAATGGGTATTATGAGTCAAAATATTGTACCCATTCACATTGCATTTATCCCAATGATAATCCCTCCTTTATTATTGGTATTCAATCGTTTACATATTGACCGTCGTTTATTAGCCTGTGTCATTACATTTGGCTTGGTAACCACTTATATGTTTTTACCCTATGGTTTTGGTGCTATTTTCTTGAATAATATTTTGCTGACAAACATTGAGAAAGCAGGTATGAATATTAAAGACATCAATGTTATGCACGCTATGGCAATTCCTGCTTTGGGTATGTTTACAGGCTTAGTATTAGCATTTATCCACTATCGTAAACCTCGCATTTATCAAGATAAACAAATTGATGCAGACAATGAAGATTCAGCTACACACCAACCACAAATCTCTGCTTACCGAAGTGCAGTTGCAGCATTAGCTATTCTTGTGTGCTTCTCTATCCAACTACTCTATAAAGATGCGTTAATGGTTGGTGCCATGCTAGGTTTTGCCGTATTTATGATGTTAGGCGTTGTCCGCCGCAGCGAAGCAGATATTGTATTTAATAAAGGCATTAAAATGATGGCAACCATCGGCTTTATTATGATTGCTGCACAAGGTTTCGCTGAAGTAATGCAAGCAACCGAACAAATTAAACCATTGGTCGAAGCCAGCGCATCCATGTTTGCAGGCAACAAAGCCATGGCAGCTTTCGCTATGTTAATAGTTGGATTATTAGTTACAATGGGCATTGGCAGTTCCTTCTCTACACTACCAATTATTACCGCCATTTATGTTCCTTTATGTGCAGGATTAGGATTTTCACCATTAGCAACTGTTGCCATTATTGGCACAGCAGGTGCATTGGGCGATGCAGGCTCTCCCGCCTCCGATTCCACACTTGGTCCAACGATGGGTTTGAATATTGACGGACAACACGACCATATGCGCGATAGTGTTATTCCAACCTTTGTTCACTATAATATTCCCCTATTTATTGCAGGTTGGATTGCTGCATTAGTTCTATAAAAACATTTTTATGCTGAAACATTTGCAGAACCTATTCAGGCTGCCTATACACAAAAGGCAGCCTGAAACCTTATTTATGAATTAATTAATAAGAATTATATATTTAATTATTTGATATAAATAAATTTTTTAATTAGAATTAATTTATTTTTTTCACAAGTAAACAGTTTATCTGATGCCGCGCACGAAAATCCAGCCAGCGAAACCAAGATAAATCTCCCTTAAAACTCTTTCACTATGTGAAACAGCTTTGCAAAAACAAAAACAGCAAAAACGATGACAACCTCGCTTTTGCTGTTTTTTTTATTTGCCCAATCTAACCCGACAACGGGTTTATAACCCAACCTAATTGCTACGTTTTGGCAACACCCAAACGCAGCAATTCGGACTACCAATTCATTCGCATCGGCTTTCAGGGCGACAAATTGGCAGCCATGGAACTAGAAAGACAGCTTTGGTAATTTAACACACATTCAGTTTGTCAGCGTGAACAGCAAGCCCAATTTGAAGAAAAGCGAATTCAAATTCCGCCCAGAGGCATAGATGCATTGAGCAACTGATTGATGTAAAAACAAAAGCTGCCTGAAAAAATCGGGCAGCTTTTGCTTTGGAGACTAAGTTATCGGGTTGCAAGCAGCAAAATCTTTGTTTTTCAGCATGGCATTTTAAGTGGACGATTTGATGATTTAAAGCGTTATTGTAATGGATTTGCTGAGTTTGGGCTGATGAAATGGTGGGGATTTTTTGGGGGGATATTTTTCAGGCTGCCTGAAAAGGGGTTCAGGCTGCCTGAAAAATAAAATGCGATTTAGGGATAAAATGCGTGGGTGCAAGCACCATAACTACCCACACAAATTTTTTATTAATAAAATTAAATAGCAAACGTAGGGTGGGCAACTTGTTGCCCACGCGGTGTGGGTTTTGCTATCAATTTGATTTTGATATTCCACTAACCCAAAGCTCTGTTTCAGGTAGCCTAAAATCCAATATTTCACGTTAAAACATGGATTTGTGGTACATTATCAAACCGCGTGGGCAACAAGTTGCCCACCCTACGCTTGCTTTTCTTCCCGATGCCCACTTTTGCAACGCTGCGAATAGACTTGGCAAAAACCAAATTTTCGCGCATTTTTTTGCAACCAACGCTGCGTTTTTTTGCCGTCCGCGCTTGCCCAATAGGTCAATTTCAAGCTATTCAAATCCACATCAGACCCCCAATGATGACGGCTGAACGCAGGCGGATTGGAATAACGCAACACGGCTTGCAACCGCTTTTTATCGTTGCCCGAAGTCCGTTGCCATTTGCGTTGCCACAGATGTTTTTGATGCGAATACGAGCGAAACGCAGAAATCACGCGCAAATTCACGCCATCTTTACGCGCGGCAAGTATCATGCCTTCCAAATCGGGCAGGACATTTTTTTGAATGTATTCGGTTTTGTTGGTGTATTTGCTGGGTATGCGTACCAAACGCGCGTCTTTTTGTGGCGACACCATGCCGCTTACTTGATTGAGCGTGGGTGTGCTTGTGGATTTGGGTGCAGATTTTGGCGCGGGAGCGGCTGCCCACAAACTGAAAGACAACATATTGATAAACAAAAATAAAAGAAACTTCATTTTCAGCATGACATTTTAAACGGACGATTTGATGATTTAAAGCGTTATTGTAATGGATTTGCTGGGTTTGGGCTGATGAAATAGTGGGGATTTTTTGGGGGGAATATTTTTAGGCAGCCTGAAAAGGGGTTCAGGCTGCCTATAGATTTGGAACGGCAATGTATATACTGCTTACCAAAATCCCATATAAAGTTAATAATAAGGAATAATATATTCGGATTTCAAAGCAAGGCATTGAATGGGATTGCTTTTCTTCTCTTTTTGGGTTTCAAGTCTGGCTTGTTCATAACCATGTGGACAAAATACTTTCATATCACCTAAATTCCAAGCAACATAACCGTAGAAACGGTTGTATTTACGTTCATTCTTAAACTGATTTTCTTTCTGTTCACACTGTGCTTTTCTTTTATCTTTGTCAGATAAAAACTGACATTGAGAATCTAACAAAGTACATTGTAATCCAGTATCTTGTATGGTTTTATAATTAAAATATTGTTTTAAATCATTACTATTACTTTCCAATTCACTAGTGGTTAGATTATTAGGTGCAAAAAAGCGTGTATCAATGGTGTACCAGTTTGCATTAGATGGGTATTCAATAAAATGCAATGGTTTTAAAATCAAGCGAGGTAATTGCCGCCCTTTATCAAAGAAAATTAATACATAAGCAATTAAAAACAACATTATACAAGGTATAAATAAATACCATATCTCAAATTTTTTCTTATTTTGGCACAAATGAAATGCAAAGAACCCGTTAACAGCATACACCAATAACCATGCAACAAAAAACACAATAAATAAATACCATGAAGCATCATTTTGATGACCTTTATCTGCAATGTTTATTGCCATTAATATAAAAAATACAGTAGATACAAAAAATGATATCGGTAAGCAAAGTAGGACTATAAGAAAAGATTTCATACGCTCAAACTTGGTTTGAGAAATAGTACATTGCCAAGTATATCCAACAAAAATCATAAAAAATAAAATAGAGAAAATATACTTAAATTCAACTCTTTCTATCCATAAATGCACACTTGATGTAATAATGATAAATGATGTTACTAAAATAGTAATAATATCAGTTTTTTCTTTTTTCCAAAAAAAGAACAATGGTACTACTAGTAAAATGAATATTGAACATGATATAAAAAAACTACAATATTTAATATCTGCATCAAGAATAATTTCCAATACAAAAAAGCACATAACAATAGTATTAGTAATGATTAATTTAGCATAATAATTTGTATTACTAAAGAACTCCAAACCATCCATAATTAACGGAATCTTTTCCTGATTCAGATATTCTGGAACAAAATAGGGTGTGATTAAACTGAATAAAAAAATCGTACTTATACCCATAAAAACTAAAATTAATGCCAATACGCTTAATATCGGAAATAATTTGGTGATAATTTCAATAAAATTCATCAACTGAAATCCAGGTGTGCTATTGCTAGATGTAACAATTTCTTGATTATCCATTGTTTTATCCTAAAATCATCTTCAAATACTTCGCTGTATGGCTCGTTTTGTGTTTCGCCACCTGTTCAGGGCTACCTGAAACCAAAATCGTCCCGCCACCTGCACCACCTTCCAACCCCAAATCCACAATCCAATCCGCCGTTTTAATCACATCTAAATTATGCTCAATAATCACAATAGAATTGCCTTTGCCCTTCAATCTTTGAATCACTTCCAACAATAAAGCGATGTCGGCAAAATGCAAACCTGTTGTCGGCTCGTCCAAAATATACAAAGTGCGCCCCGTATCGCGTTTGGACAATTCCAATGCCAATTTCACGCGCTGTGCCTCGCCGCCTGACAAAGTCGTGGCGGATTGCCCCAAACGAATGTAGCCCAAACCCACGTCCATCAGCGTTTGCAATTTGCGCGACACGGTCGGCACGGCATCAAAAAATTCACGCGCTTCTTCAACGGTTAAGTCCAAGACTTCGCTGATGTTTTTGCCTTTATAGCGCACTTCCAGCGTTTCACGGTTGTAGCGTTTGCCGTGGCACACTTCGCATGGCACATACACGTCTGGCAAAAAGTGCATTTCCACTTTAATCACGCCATCGCCTTGACACGCTTCGCAACGTCCGCCTTTCACGTTAAACGAAAAACGCCCCACGCTGTAACCGCGTTCCCGCGCCACAGGCACGCCCGCAAACAGCTCACGAATGGGCGTAAACAAACCCGTGTAAGTCGCTGGATTGGAACGCGGTGTGCGTCCGATGGGCGATTGGTCAACATTGATGACTTTGTCCAAATGCTCCAAGCCGTGAATTTCATCGTATGGCGCAGGTTCTTCGTGGGCGCGGTTGAGTTCACGCGCGGCAATTTTGGCGAGTGTGTCGTTAATCAACGTGGATTTGCCCGAACCCGACACGCCTGTTACGCAAGTGATTAAGCCCAAAGGCAATTCCAGCGTTACATTTTTCAAATTGTTGCCACGCGCACCCGTCAAAACCAACATTTTTTCAGGATTAACAGGCGTGCGTTTTTCAGGCAGCCTGATTTGTTTTTTGCCGCTCAAATATTGTCCTGTAACCGATTGTTCGCATTCGGCAATTTTGTCTGGTGTGTCGGCAATGATGACGTTGCCGCCGTGTTCGCCCGCGCCCACGCCCATGTCCACCACAAAATCGGCATGGCGAATCGCGTCTTCATCGTGTTCCACAACGATGACGCTGTTGCCCAAATCGCGCAATCTTTTCAATGTCATCAACAATCTGTCGTTGTCGCGTTGGTGCAAACCGATGGACGGTTCGTCCAAAACATACATCACGCCCGTCAAACCTGAACCGATTTGGCTCGCCAAGCGAATGCGTTGCGCTTCGCCACCCGAAAGCGTTTCGGCTGAACGGCTTAAATTCAAATAATCCAAACCCACGTTAATCAAAAAGCCCAAGCGTTCCGTGATTTCTTTCAGGATTTTTTCGGCAATTTGCGCTTTGTTGCCTTCTAATTGTAATTGTTCAAAAAATTCAATGGTTTGATTTAAGGGCAAAGCGGACAAATCGTGCAAAGCCATGTCGCCAACGTGGACGTGTCGCGCTTCTTTTCGCAAACGCGCACCGCCACAACTCGGACAGGCGCGGTGGCTTTGGTATTCGCGCAATTTGTCGCGTATGGTTTCGCTGTCGGTTTCGCGGTAACGGCGTTCCAAATTCGGCAAAATGCCTTCAAAAGCGTGGGGGCGTTCAAACGTACCGCCTTTTTCGGATAAATATTTGAAATTAATGATTTCTTTGCCAGAACCATGCAAAATGACGTTTTGTACATTTTCAGGCAGCCTGAAAAATGGTTCGTTCACATCAAATTGATAATGCGTGGCAAGTGATTGTATCATTTGAAAATAAAATTGATTGCGCTTGTCCCAGCCTTCAATCGCGCCAGCCGCCAGCGACAATTCGGGGTGGGCGACTACGCGTTCCGCGTCAAAAAAATCTTTGCTGCCCAAACCATCGCAACTCGGACACGCGCCCACGGGATTGTTGAACGAAAACAAACGCGGTTCCAATTCAGGCAGACTGTACGAACACATCGGGCAGGCGAATTGCGCGGAAAACCAATGTTCTTGATTGGTGTCCATTTCTAGGGCAATGGCGCGGTCGCCGCCGTGTCGCAGGGTGGTTTCAAAACTTTCGGCAAGCCGTTGTTGTAAATCGGATTTGACTTTAATTCGGTCAATGACCACATCAATGTCGTGTTTGTGGGTTTTTGCCAATTTGGGGACTTCGTCCAAAGTGTAAACCGTGCCGTCCACGCGCACACGCGCAAAACCTTGCGCTTGCAAATCAGCAAACAAATCCAAAAATTCGCCTTTGCGACCGCGCACGGCTGGGGCGAGTATCATGATTTTGGTGTCTTCGGCTAATTGCAAAACAAAATCAACCATTTGTGAAACAGTCTGACTGGCAAGCGGCAAGCCGTGTTCAGGACAATGTGGCGTGCCAATTCGCGCGTACAAAAGTCGCAAATAATCATGGATTTCGGTAACCGTACCAACGGTGGAACGCGGATTGTGGCTGGTGGATTTTTGTTCAATGGAAATGGCGGGCGACAAGCCTTCAATCAAATCCACATCGGGCTTGTCCATCATTTGCAGAAACTGACGGGCGTAGGCAGACAGGCTTTCCACATAACGGCGTTGCCCTTCGGCATAGAGCGTGTCAAACGCCAAACTGGATTTGCCCGAACCAGAAAGCCCTGTAATGACAACCAGTTGATGACGCGGAATGTCCAAATCCACGTTTTTGAGATTGTGGGTGCGTGCGCCGCGAATGCGAATGAAATCATTGTTTTGAATGGAGGTGTATTTGGACATGGTTCAGGCTGCCTGAAAAAATTGAAAACTGGGTATTTTAGCATTTTTTGTGGGCAAAAATGGGGTTTCAGGCAGCCTGAAAAGTATCATTATTTGAGGAAGAACATTTCGTGAACAATAAAATTACTTTCCGAAATACTACAATCGCACGCTGGATACTGCGTATTTATACATCGTGGCTTCTCTTCTCATTTCGCAATGCTACAATGCCTGAAAATGCACAATCTCGTTATTTTAAGTTGTAGCTCCCTTTCTCATTTCGCAATGCTACAATGCTGCACCAACGCAACAGACAACTACGTCAGTTGTAGCTCCCTTTCTCATTTCGCAATGCTACAATTGCGCGGCAGCGATGCCAATCCCATCAGCAGTTGTAGCTCCCTTTCTCATTTCGCAATGCTACAATTGCATAGACGGTTTGCGCGGCTGGATTTTGGTTGTAGCTCCCTTTCTCATTTCGCAATGCTACAATTCGCAGCGGTTTTACTGTGCTCACGTTCTGGTTGTAGCTCCCTTTCTCATTTCGCAATGCTACAATTCGCAGCGGTTTTACTGTGCTCACGTTCTGGTTGTAGCTCCCTTTCTCATTTCGCAATGCTACAATTTTGGGTGGATTAATTTCATTGTTTTTCTCGTTGTAGCTCCCTTTCTCATTTCGCAATGCTACAATCAATCAGCATTTCTACCGCACGTTCCACCGGTTGTAGCTCCCTTTCTCATTTCGCAATGCTACAATTTGAAGCCGAAGTTGTCGGCTTTGATGCAGGTTGTAGCTCCCTTTCTCATTTCGCAATGCTACAATTGGCATGGCAAGCGGGCGATAGCGTTGCCCGTTGTAGCTCCCTTTCTCATTTCGCAATGCTACAATATCCGTACAACTCTTTGCGCCCTTTCTGAAGTTGTAGCTCCCTTTCTCATTTCGCAATGCTACAATTCAACAAACAACAAGGCAGCATAAATTTTAGTTGTAGCTCCCTTTCTCATTTCGCAATGCTACAATGGTAAGAAATCGCCCGTCCTTAATGAGTACGTTGTAGCTCCCTTTCTCATTTCGCAATGCTACAATTTCAATCACTCACAGGAGCTTAAAAAATGAGTTGTAGCTCCCTTTCTCATTTCGCAATGCTACAATTTAAAGCAACATTTAAAAATGCAAATGCAAGTTGTAGCTCCCTTTCTCATTTCGCAATGCTACAATCGCGTTTATCATGTTACTAAAACAACTCGGGTTGTAGCTCCCTTTCTCATTTCGCAATGCTACAATCCTTCTGCTGCCACCCCGAAACAATTTTGAGTTGTAGCTCCCTTTCTCATTTCGCAATGCTACAATACCAAAATAGCATAAGCCACCGTTTGAGCAGTTGTAGCTCCCTTTCTCATTTCGCAATGCTACAATCAGAGCGTTTAGCACAAAATGGTACAGATAGTTGTAGCTCCCTTTCTCATTTCGCAATGCTACAATCCAAAAGATTGTGTCGTTGCCATCCTTGGGGTTGTAGCTCCCTTTCTCATTTCGCAATGCTACAATGCAAAATCTGTGCGTGATTCAAATTCAATTGTTGTAGCTCCCTTTCTCATTTCGCAATGCTACAATTATGGCTTGCCTCACCGCCAGCGTGTGCAGGTTGTAGCTCCCTTTCTCATTTCGCAATGCTACAATCTACGCCATTGTTCAGTGTAAAAGGGGTAAGTTGTAGCTCCCTTTCTCATTTCGCAATGCTACAATTATTAAACGCGGTGCATGGGTGCATTGAGAGTTGTAGCTCCCTTTCTCATTTCGCAATGCTACAATAGCATTTCAAGTGCTGCGCCTTGTATAAGGGTTGTAGCTCCCTTTCTCATTTCGCAATGCTACAATGGTCGGCAACATTCACGCCATTGACCCAAAGTTGTAGCTCCCTTTCTCATTTCGCAATGCTACAATACCTATGCCCGAAACCTTGATGAATTCAAGGTTTCGGGTGTTTTTTCTCACAAAAAAATCACGCTAAAACAGCAAAAGTTGCTCTGCATTGACCTTTTTTTCCACCGTTGTTTTCTCACCCAAAAGCACTGCCATTGCCGCAAATTGCTTTTCGGTTACTTCCAAACAGCGTACTGAACCCTCTCTGGGCAAATTTTCGCACAAGTGTTTGTGGTGCTTTTGCAACATATCGCGACCGCGCACAATGCGTGTGTACACCGACAATTGCAACATTTGATAACCGTCTCTTTGTAAAAATCGACGGAAATCATTCGCGGCTTTGCGCTTGGCTTTGGTGGTTACAGGTAAATCAAAAAACACAATAATGCGCATAAATTGGTTCTCACTCATAACGGTGTTCTTTCAAAACAAGCATTTCAGGCAGCCACAATCGTTTGGCATCTTTTTCATTTAAGGCTGCCTGCAAACTGCCAATCGTGCGGTCTATTGCACCCAATGTGGTAAAAACTTGATTCTGCCAACGCATTTGGTAATGCAATAATTTGATGAGCTGCTGTTTGCTGTGTGGGGTTAATTCGTCTTTCAGGCTGCCTGAATTTGCCCATTCGCTTACCATTAAATCCACAATTGGGCGAAAGGGTTCTATGAAATCGTCTGCCAAATTGAATGGATTTTGTTCGTTGTGATGATGCAAACCCAATGCGGGCAGCCACCCATATTGCACCAATGCCCGCGCCACTGCTGAACGCAAAATGGTGTAGCCATAGTTTAAATGTGCGTTTATGGCGTTTGCTTGTTGGCGTGTGAATCCGCGCCCAAAGGCTGCCTGAAAATACACGGCTGCCGCTTGCGATTCTTTGTTGTCGTGGTCGCCTGATTTGACGTTTTCAGCCAGCCTGTTGAGTGTTTCGGCTGCTTTATCTGCACCCATTTCATTTAAAACAAAGGCTTGATTGCGGATTTTTTGTTGCACAATTTTTTGCCAAAGCTGCTTTTTTTGGGGTTGTGTGGCGTTCAGTTGCAATTTCAGGGTTTTTAATGGGCGATGATATTGGGCAAAGGGCAACCATTGTCCGCAGGGCAAAAATTGTTCATCACAAGTCAGCAGGGTAATGCCATGTTGTGCCAATGCTGAAAGTAAAGGCGTGGTCAGCACGGTTTCTTTGTTTTCAATGACGATGACCGCCAAATCTGCCAATGGCACGGGAATGGCATCGCCATTTTGTTGAATGAGCAATTGCTGATTTTTTAAAGACAGTTTTCCGCCATTGCTGATGAGTAAAGTGCGCCAAGTCATGATTTTTCCTTTAAAAAAATCCCCTGTTTCATTGCGTATTTATCACAATGAAACAGGGGAATGGTTTAGCCAACACCCTGACGTTTGCTGGTTTTGCACTCGTGAATGTCTTTGCCCAATACATCTATTTCAAATTTTTTGAATGAAATCACACCAGATTTCACACCTAAACCGCGATGTGTTCCGTCTTTCACTTTCTGCGTATCACGGTCATGTTCACGAATGCTTATGGCAGCACTTGCCCTATCTAAACCTGCAAAATAACCCAAAATACGTTGCTTTTTGGTAATCAGTTCCACCAAATCATTCTTATATAAAGAAAATTGGAAAATAAAGGTTTCATCCATTTCGTCCCAATCTTGTTCGTTTTTTTGGGCAGTTGCGGCTTTATTGGGCAGAATGCCTTTTGCCACTTGCCACGCATAAATCGGCACAAGGTAAAACTTCCCTGCTTTGGCAAACACATCTACGCGCACCATGTCGCCATTGTCGGCAATGCCTTTGTTTTTGGGCAACAGCACGCCTGATTTTTGGACACTTTTAATGCGCACCGCTTTGACGCGCTGCCCGCCTTTTTTGTAAAAGGGTTCGGCAAAGGCTTTGACGGGGTCATCATTGAATTGCTGCAAACGTGCTTTTAAGGCTGCCTGTAAATCGGGTTCGCGTTCACGATTGACCATGTTGTCCAAATCTTTTAATTTCAATTTGTTTAATGGCACGCGCAATATGCTGATTTTTTCTTGCTCAAAACGCTTGGCAGAGCGTATTGTTTCCAAATGCCCTTGCCCCGACATTTTCCGTGTGGGCATGCGCGATACAAACAGGGGCTGCACATATTCATGCTGATGTTTTTCAGGCAGCTTTTCGCGTGGATTGTCGTCAAACACGCGTGTCATCACCTCTTCACGAAAACCGTGCCAAGGGCTTGGGAAATGCTCGGAAATCACTTCGCCTGTTGCTTTGTCAATGCGCTCGTCTGTGAAGACGTTGCCTTCTTGATATTTCACAAAACGTGTGATTTTTTGCTGCATTGCCACTGTGCTGCACGCCACAACAATGGCATCTATTGCGTGATGTCGGTCGTTGATTTCGCGGTTTTTGCTCAACCCCCAACGTCCGCGCAATAAAGCGGTAATCTGCCCATTGCTGGCAAATACGCGCTGTTTGCCTTTGCCGACAAGCTGCATGTTCTCTGCAATAAAACGACACAGAAAACGCGATACATAGCGTGTGTCATTCAAATTGCGTTCAATGAATTTTTTCTCATCAATGTGTTGCAGCATCACGCGCTGTTTTTTGGCACGCGAAAAATTGCTGCCTGAAACATTTGCCACAAACAATCGCCAGCGTTCGCTGTCGTTTTTGCCGTCCAAATATTCGTAGGGGGTTTGATTGCCTTTGTTTTGGTTTTCGCTTTTCAACACCAAGATTTTGTTGTTGAAACTGTCGTCCCAAGTGCGTGAAAATGGCAATGCGTGGTCAATTTCCACATAGCCATTTTCAGGCAGCCTGCGCAAATCAATGGGTTTGCCTGAATACAAACATTTGCCATGTTGTGCTTGATACAAACGCCATTTCAAAATGTCTTTGGCTTTGGGTTCGCCCACTAAATTGGGGAAGTTTTTGCAAAATTCGGCAATGGCATCTTGGCGTTGTTTGGCATGGGTTTCTTGTTGTTTTTTGATTTTTTCGCGTTCATCAAATGATTTGCCCACTTCGCGCCCTGTTTCAATGTGCACCCGAGCTGGCGAACCGTAACGACGCACAATCGCATTGATGACTTTCCGCGCCTGTGTGAGTGTGCGCAACACAACGGGATTGCGGATTTCATCTGCGAGGATATTGGGCAGCAAGGTTTGAATGTGGGCAGATTTTTGTCCGTAATGATTGCCGTAAATTTGCGTACATGCCTCGTCATAGCGCAAGCCTTGTTCCATTAAAGGCACAATTTTCCGCAATGCTTTCAAAGACAAATGTTGAAATTGACTGAAATTCAAATTTTCTTGCAACACCAACAACACTTTTTCGGGCAATGCGTGTTTCAGGCTGCCTGAAATTTCATCATCGGTTTGGCAAATGGAAAAGACTGTGCCAATTTCGTCCAATAAATCGGGCTTTATCGCCAAACTTTGCCATTCTGTTTTTAAGCCCTGATTTTCCATTGCTTTGCGGATGGCATGCCATGCTTTCATTTCCATGAATGTGGCGTTTTCGGCATTGTCTTTGCCATAGCGCAAGCCTTTGAAATGGGCGGTTTCAGGTAACTCTAATCGCTCGCGAACTTGTTTGTAGGTCAGTTTGGCTTTTTCATAAGGCAAATTGATGAGCTGCTTGCGTTGCGTTTCATTCAAAGCATATTCATCGCCATTATCGGCAATGCGCAAATTGTTCAAGCGCGTGAGCCACACAAAACGCTCTGCCGTGTAGGTGTTTTTGGCGGCTTTGTATTCTTCTGGTTCATGAGTGCATTTGCCGAGCATGTTCAGCAGGTCTTTGCCTGATAATGCGGCACGTTGTGTCATCAACAAATTGTGGACGCACGTTTTCAGGCTGCCTGAAACGTGTGGGTTGCCCAAACGGGTTTGTGCATCAAACAATTGGTTCAGTTCATCTGCCAAATCTTCTCGGCTGAATGTGTGTTGGTATGCACCACTTTGATTGCGAATGTGTCCGTCTTGCAGCGCAAATTGTTTGACTGCCAATTCTGCTGGTGTGCGAATGTGTTGATTGTTTTGCAATATTTGATGATTTTGGTGTACGCCTTGCAGCAATGCGCCCAATTCTTTATCGGTGGTTTTTACTTCGTTTTTGCGTTGCGACAAATAGCCGCGTCGCTTAACCAAATGCAATAAAACGGCTGCCCATTCTTTGGGTTCAAGTTTTCTGTCCAAGCCTGCCACACGCAAATCCCATACATGAATGGGCAAATTTATCACATAACCATTTTCATCAAAATCGGCAGCCTGCAACACATTTTCACGCAACAAGATTTCACGCAATCGCTGTAAACGGTGGGTGCGGCGGTAAATACGCCTACGCTGACCGCGTGCCAAACGCCTTACTGCTGCCAATGATTCACCATTTTGTGAATTTTCTGCTGCATCAAAGGTGCGCACTCCTACATCAATCAAACGAATGGGAGATTCGTGTTCGTCGATTTCCACAACAGCCCAACCGCATGATGCAATACCCAAATCCAAACCTAATACGTAGTTCATTACTCAGTCCCTTTTAGCAAACAAAAATATTTATGTATCATACATTTATAATAAAATTAACACAATACTTGACGCTATGGGTGTTTCTTTATTATGATGTACCGCATTGTTGCATTGCGAAATGAGAAACGTTGCTACAATAAGGTTTTATACCGTAACGCTCTGCCCCCTAAATACTTCGATATTTAGGGGGCATCGTTTTTCAGGCTGAAACTCTTGCAAACTCCAAACTGTAGTTCGAATTCTTGAAGCCAACATTTTTTATATTTAATAAATATTTGTTTTTATATAAAATTGTCAAATATGGGTATACGACCTATGGTTGTTGAGGCAGCCTGAAAGTCCAAAAACAAATGCTAAACCTCCCAAAATTTAAGTTGGAATATTCAACTTAAAATTTTGGGAGGTATCATTTCTTTCAGGCTGCCTTTCATGCTTATGCTATAGCAAACCTAACAGAGCAAAGTAAAAAAAGTGAATCAAGATTATATTAATAATCTTGATTCAAAATAAATTCAATCTATTATGCTTCAATAGATGCTTTGATAAAAGCTTCTAATTGTGGTTTTGCCAATGCACCTACTTTATTTGCTACGCTCTTACCATCTTTAAACACAATCATGGTTGGAATACCGCGAACACCAAATTGTGTAGGAATGGCTTGATTTTCATCAACATTCATTTTTGCAATTTTCACTTTGCCGTCCATTTCTTCTGCCAACTGATCCAAAATAGGGGCAATCATTTTACAAGGACCACACCAAGGTGCCCAAAAGTCCAATACCACAGGCAATTCTGATTCCAAAACTTCGGTTGCAAAATTTGCATCGGTAACGTGTATGATTTTGTCGCTCATGATTTTCCTTTTCACAAGTAATGATTAATGGTGCATGTAAGATACTTCTTTATGACACGAATTTCAAGTAGCATATCTGAATTATAGCTTTTGCATATTCATTAAATAGTCTCTCAAACAAGAAGGTAGCCTGAAAATAGTTTCAGGCTGCCTTTTTCTATGGATTTATTTTTGTTTCGCAACTTGCAAATAAATCCCCGACACATCTTCGCCGCCCAAACCCGCTTCTACCGCCGCCCGATATTGCGCGGCGGTGGTTTCAATCGCGGGCAAAGTCAAATTCATTTGTGCCAATTCGCCACACGCCAAATTCAAATCCTTACTGGCGTGTTTCAACATAAACGCGGCTGGGAAAGTTTTGTCCAACAACAACGGTTTTTTGGTTTGGAACATCGGCGAATTCATGGCAGAACCGCCAATCGCTTCGGCTAATTCATTCAAATCAATGCCAAATTTTTCGCCCATCAACATCGCTTCGGCATAGGCTTCGCCAAATACGCCAAGCAAGGAATTCAGCACCAATTTTGCGCCCGAACCTTTGCCCACGCCGCCAAAATGGAAAGTCTGTTTGCCCAACACGCTGAACACGCCGCGTAATGGATTCAATACGCTTTCTTCGCCACCAAATAAAATCAGCAGCGTACCTTGTGTGGCAGGCACAACCGAACCCGAAACAGGGGCTTCGGCAAATTGACCGCCATGTGATTCCACCAAGTCTTTGATTTTTAAATTTTCAGTCGGCGAAACAGTGCTCATATTGACAATAATTTTGCCATTTAATTGGGCGCACACTTCTTCGTTCAAAATCGCCACCGCCGCCGCGTAGTCTGATACCATCAAAATCACGGCAGGATAATCACGTACCAATTCACTGGCAGATGGGTACACTTTCGCGCCTTTTTCGGCAAATTCGGCGCATTTGTCGGCATTTCGGTTGTACACACCCACGCCAATCTCGTGCGCCAACAGGCGATTAACCATCGGTACGCCCATTTGCCCTAAACCAATCCAGCCAATTTGTTTCAATTCTGTTGTCATATTTGTTTTCCTTGTTGATAAAGTGAAATGCTGTTTTCAGGCTGCCTTATAAACAATAGGCAGCCTGAAAATATAGCGTTTGATGAGATTTTAGTCTAAATTATCGTTTAATTGTCAAACCTTTAAAATTGAAATTTAACCATTTGAAAAATAACGAATATTTTTACAAATTAAATAACCCAAAAGCAAAAAGGCAGCCTGAAAAATATTATCCTACAAAAACATTTTCAGGCTGCCTTTTTAAATTCAATTAATTAAAAAATATTAATATAAATCAATGAAATAGAATCCATTTTAAATTTATTGTTTGACAAAATCCATTATCATCTTTTCATTTTAACCAGAAAAGAATATAATCCAACAAATTTTTCAAACACCCAACGAAAAATGACCCGAGCGGTCATTTTTTTGTTTTTATACTTTACGGAAATATCAATAACATATGGATTTACAACAAATTTTAGACACAACTCTACCTGGTTTAGGTTACGAATTGGTGGATTTTGAACTGACCGCACAAGGTACTTTGCGTATTTTTATTGATAAAGAAGGCGGCATTACGGTGGAAGATTGCGCGACTGTCAGCAATCATTTAAGCCGCGTGTTTATGGTGGAAGATGTGGATTATAAAAATCTGGAAATTTCCAGCCCTGGGCTTGACCGTCCATTGAAAAAAGCCAGCGATTTTGTGCGTTTTACGGGCAGCCAAGCCAAAATCAAAACACGCTTACCTGTTGAAGGACAAAAAAACTTCATCGGCAAAATTGAAGCGTTTGATGAAACAACGCAAATCATCACGCTTTCTTTTGATGGTAAAACGGCGCAAATTGAATTGTCCAATGTGGATAAAGCGCGAATTAAACCTGAATTTAAATTTTAAAATTCAGGCAGCCTGAAAAAGTATTATTTCTTATTTTCAGGCTGCCTATCCGTATTTATTTCAAAATATATATTAAATATTAGTAGGAGCAACTCTGTGAGTCGTGAAATTTTAGCGTTGGTGGAAGCACTGGCGAGCGAAAAAAATGTGAACGAAGACGTGGTTTTTGAAGCGTTGGAAACCGCTTTGGGTATCGCTGCCAAAAAGAAAGCTGACCGCGAACAAATGGATTTGGAAGTCCGCATCAATCGTGAAACAGGCGAATATACAACTGTGCGTAAGTGGTTGATTGTAGAAGACTTGGACTACACTTATCCCGAATTGGAAAAAACCATCGAGCAAATTCAGGAAGAAATCCCTGGTATTGAAATCAATGTGGGCGATTACTACGAAGAAGACATTCCCAATGAGGCATTTGGTCGTCAAGCGGCACAAACGGCAAAACAAATCATTTTGCAAAAAATCCGTGATGCGGAACGTGAGCAAATTTTGAACAACTTTTTAGCCGTGCGTGAAGATATTGTCATCGGCACAGTAAAACGTGTGGAACGTCATGGCATTATCGTGGAAATTGCACCAAAATTGGACGCTTTGATTCCACGCGAAGAAATGTTGCCACGCGAAAACTACCGCGGTGGCGACAAAATTCGTGCATTGTTCTGGAAAGTGGAAGAATTTAATGGTGGTCGCAAACAAGTGATGTTGAGCCGTTCTTCGCCTGAATTTTTGCGCAAGTTGTTTGAACAGGAAGTGCCTGAAATCAAAGATGGTTTGCTGGAAATTCGTGAAGTGGCACGTGATGCTGGACAGCGTGCAAAAATTGCGGTGCATACCAATGACCAGCGCATTGACCCACAAGGCACTTGCATTGGCGTACGCGGTTCGCGTGTGAATGCGGTTTCCAATGAAATTGGCGGAGAGCGTATTGATGTGGTGTTGTGGTCGGACGATACAGCACAGTTTGTGATTAATGCGCTTTCTCCTGCTCAGGTAAGCCGTATTGTCATTGACGATGAAACTAATTCTGTGGATGTGATTGTGGCAGAAGACCAGTTGGCATTGGCGATTGGTCGTGGCGGTCAAAATGTGCGTTTAGCAGCGGAATTAACTGGTTTACAGTTAAATATCATGACATTGCAAGAAGCAGCAGAACGTAATGCAGAAGAAGAAGCGGCATTGCGTGATTTGTTTATGTCACAACTGAATGTTGATGAAGAGACCGCTAATGCTTTAGTTGCAGCAGAATTTACCAGCATTGAAGAAGTGGCATTTGTACCTGTGGAAGATTTGCTGGAAATTGAAATCCTAACGCCAGAAACCGCTGAAACTTTGCGTATTACCGCGCGTGAAGTGATTTTGCAAACAGAGTTAGAAGTAGCTGAGAAATTAAACAATATTGATGAAGATTTGAAATCTCTGGACAACGTGGACGAAGATATGTTGCGCGATTTAGCCGATGCGAATATCACTAACCGCGATGCATTGGCAGAACTTTCCATTGATGAATTGATTGAAATCACAGGTGTCAGCAAAGATGAAGCAGAACGTGTGATTCTAGCCGCACGCGCCCATTGGTTTGCCGAAGATAACGCAGAATAAGGAAGAATATCTATGAGTAACAATAATTCACGTAATAAACCGACTTCTGCCAGTAAAACTGTGGTGGAACATAAAGGCAAAAAACGCGCGCTTGTACCACAATCTCGCGAAGAAATGTTGGCGCAGTTGAAAGCTGAAGCAGAAGGTAAAACCGTTTCAGGCAGCCTGAAAACCGAAGAAAAACAGATTGAAACAACAGAAAATCCTGTAACACAGCCTGAAAATACTGTGGCAGATACAAGTGCTGCTGATGCAGAACGTGCAGCAAAAAAAGCTGCTGCCGAAGCTGAGGCTGCGCGATTGAAAGCAGCGAGAGCAGGTAAAACCACAAAACCTGCACCTGTTGTGGAAGAAACATCTGCGTCAGTTGTTGCGCAAGAAACGGTAACACAGCCTGAAAAAACGGGAGAACAAACAGAAGTTTCAGGCAGCCTGAAAACAACGGAAAATCAAATTACTGCGCCACAAGCTGAAAATACAAATACAGCAGAAAACAAAGAAACAACTAAACGTAAACGCAACCGCGGTGGTAAAAATCGCAATAAAGAAAATGCTGCACCTGAACCATTGCCACAACCTGTTGAGGTGGTTAATGCTGAAGAAGCCGCTCGTCGTGCCGAAGAAGCGGAACGTGCGCAGCGTATGCGCGAAGCACAAGAAAAATTGGCACGCGAAAAAGCGGAACGTGCTGAACGTCAAGCACGACGTGAGGCGGCAAAATTAGAAGCTGCGGAGCAAGCGCGTCAAGCTGAAGCGGCGAAAAAAGCGGGTAAAGACGGAAAAGGTCAGCGTGTTGCCAAACCAAGTGAAGAAAAATTGGCGCAAAAAGCCCAAGAAGCTAAAAATAAACCAGCCAAACCTGCTGCACCTAAAATCTTATCTGAAGATGAAAATCCAAGTAGTGGCAGTCGCAAAAAAGAAGACCGCCGTCACAATCGCGATGAAGACGCACCCAAAGGTAAAGGTGGTAAAAATGCCAAAGGCGGTCGCAATGACAGTCGCAATTCAGGTGGCGATGATGAACGCGTACGCAGTGGTAAAAAAGGCAAAAAACTGAAATTAGAACCTAATCAACACGGTTTCCAAGCACCAACCGAACCCGTTGTGCATGAAGTTTCTGTTCCTGAAACCATTACCGTTGCTGATTTGGCGCACAAAATGGCGGTCAAAGGCGTGGAAGTGGTGAAAACGCTAATGAAAATGGGCATGATGGTTACCATCAACCAATCGCTTGACCAAGACACCGCGCTGTTGGTGGTGGAAGAAATGGGGCACATTGGCAAACCTGCCGCGATTGATGACCCAGATGCATTCTTGAATGACGACAGTACCCATGTTGATGCGGAATTGTTGCCACGTCCACCTGTTGTTACTGTAATGGGACACGTTGACCACGGTAAAACATCTTTGCTGGACTACATTCGCCGTACCAAAGTAGTAGCCGGCGAGGCTGGTGGTATCACGCAACATATTGGTGCGTACCATGTGGAAACACCCAAAGGTGTGGTAACGTTCTTGGATACCCCCGGTCATGAAGCGTTTACCGCCATGCGTGCACGTGGTGCAAAAGCCACAGATGTGGTGATTTTGGTGGTGGCAGCCGATGACGGTGTCATGCCACAAACCATTGAAGCCATCGCTCACGCCAAAGCCGCTGGTGTCCCCATTGTGGTTGCCGTGAACAAAATTGATAAAGAGGCTGCCAACCCAGAACGTATTCGCCAAGAATTGACCCAACACGAAATCGTGTGTGATGAATGGGGCGGTGATGTGCAATTTGTGGATGTTTCTGCCAAACAAGGTATCAATATTGATAAATTGTTGGAAGCCGTATTGCTGGAAGCAGAAGTGTTGGAATTGAAAGCCCCTGTTGCATCGCCAGCGAAAGGCATTATTGTGGAAGCGCGTTTGGACAAAGGTCGTGGCGCGGTTGCTACTTTGTTGGTGCAAAGCGGTACATTACGCAAAGGCGACATGCTGTTGGCTGGTACGACTTTCGGTAAAATCCGCGCCATGTTGGACGAAAGCGGTAAACCGATTGAAGAGGCTGGCCCATCTATCCCTGTAGAAATTTTGGGTTTATCCGATGTGCCCAATGCAGGCGAAGATGCCATTGTATTGGCAGACGAGAAAAAAGCACGTGAAGTGGCATTGTTCCGTCAAGGCAAATTCCGTGATGTGCGTTTGGCGAAACAGCAAGCAGCAAAATTGGAAAACATGTTCAACAACATGGGTGAAGGTCAGGCGCAAAATCTGTCGGTCATCATCAAAGCAGACGTACAAGGTTCTTACGAAGCCCTTGCAGGCAGCCTGCAAAAATTATCTACCGATGAAGTGCGTGTACAAGTCCTGCACAGCGGTGTGGGTGGTATCTCCGAGAGTGATGTGAACTTGGCGATTGCCTCTGGTGCGTTGATTATCGGCTTTAATGTGCGTGCTGACGCATCTGCGCGTAAATTAGCTGAAAGTGAAGATGTGGAAATTCGTTACTACAACATCATTTACGATGCTATTGACGATGTAAAAGCTGCCATGAGTGGCATGTTGTCGCCAGAAGAAAAAGAACAAATCACAGGTACAGTGGAAATCCGCCAAGTCATCACAGTATCCAAAGTCGGCAATATTGCGGGTTGTATGGTTACCGATGGTGTGGTGAAACGCGACAGCAAAGTCCGTTTGATTCGCAATAATGTGGTGATTCACACGGGCGAGCTGGCGTCATTGAAACGCTTTAAAGACGATGCGAAAGAAGTTCGCATGGGCTTTGAATGTGGCTTGATGATTAAAAACTTCAATGAAATCATGGAAGGCGACCAGTTGGAATGCTTTGACGTAGTAGAAGTGGCGCGTACTTTGTAATTGCGTTTAAATAAAAAAAGGCTGTCTGAAAATCCTAGCGGAATATTTTCAGGCAGCCTTTATTTGATTTGTTTATTCAAACCTAATATAGTGGATCCAATTTAAATCAGGACAAGGCGACAGCGACCGCCGTGTATACATAGTAGTACATAAGGGAGCTGGCAACGCTGTACTGGTTTAAATTGAATTCACTATACTTAATGTGTACACGGCGGTCACTGTCACCTTGTCCTGATTTAAATTGAATCCACTATATATGTTGGACACATTGGATGGGGTTGGGCACAAAATGGACACAAACCCAACTGAGCTACAAAAAGAAAACCGCCTAAACAATTGTTTAGGCGGTTTAAATTTGGCTCCCCGAGCTGGGCTCGAACCAGCGACCTGCGGATTAACAGTCCGTCGCTCTACCGACTGAGCTATCAGGGAATGAAGATTGACATTATACAGGCAGCCTGAAATTTGTCAAATATCAATTTACAGAATTATTTTATATTTTTGATATTTTAGAAAATTTATTTTTTCAGGCTGCCTGAAAGTTGGTATTTCAGATGTGCAAAATGCAACGCAATTATCACGCCGAGCATATCCGCAAGCGCATCCAGCCAATCACCTTGCCGAGTTTGCGTCAATAAATGCTGGGCAATTTCGCTGCTGATGGCATATATCAACCCAAAAATAAACAATGCCATATAAGCAGGACGACGATTTTCGTGTAGCCATGCTTTGGCAAATAACCATGTTTGCGCGAAAAAAAGCAGGCAATGTGCAAATTTATCAAAATGTGGAAATGGAGGTGCTTGGTGTGCGCCACTTTCACGAAAAATGAGAGCGTAAATGCTAGCCACCAGCCAAATAAGTGCAAAAATCAACCATTTATTGGTGGCGGTATCATGCGATTTCGTCCAAATAATGTTGGCATTGTTGGGCGAGTGCGCTGAATTTGCCACCACGTTGTTGAAGTATATCGCGCCATTGGCTGATTTCTTCACGGCTAGGGATTTCGTCTAGGCTGCATTCTTCAAGGAAAAATTGGAGGGTTTCTTGTACTTCGCCGTAGTTTTCAGTTTGGAATAGGTTGATAAGTTCGGTTGTCATAATTTTCCCTTTGTTGATTGATTTTTTTGGTTTTCAGGCTGCCTGAAAATATTAAAAATCTGTATCACGGTATTTTTCTTGCCAAGGGTTAATGAGAATTTAGACGAAAAAACGACCGAATACGAATTGTCATTAGCCCCTATTTTGGCATGAAAAATTGTCTTGTTATTAAGCCATCAATTTATCAATACGAGTTTGAGATGTGAATTGTATCATGCGTTGTGAGTTGATGTGATTTCGTGGGATAATTCGGGTGATGATATTTTTGTGAATAGGGCTTGTCATGTTAGACAGGGAGGGTTATCGCCCGAATGTTGGCATTATTTTGGTAAACGATGATAATCGTGTATTTTGGGGTAAGCGAGTGCGTGAGCATTCGTGGCAATTTCCACAGGGTGGCATTAAACCTGGGGAAAGTCCTGAAACAGCGATGTATCGTGAGTTGTTTGAGGAAACAGGCTTGCTGCCACAGCATATTAAAATTTTGGGGCGAACTCGGGATTGGTTGCGTTATGATGTGCCGAATAATTGGATACGACGTGAATGGCGTGGGTCATATCGTGGACAAAAGCAAATTTGGTTTTTGTTGCGTTTAGTTGGCAAGGATACTGATGTACATTTGCGCGCCACACGGCATCCTGAATTTGATGGTTGGCGGTGGCATGAGTATTGGGCTCCGATTGACGAAGTAATTGAATTTAAACGATTTGTTTATGAACGTGCATTAACAGAATTGTCGTCGTATTTGCGTGGCTTGGAGAGTATGGGGGAATATCATGCACGACAAGTGGAAATCCGAAAAGCAACGCGACAAAAATAAGAATCTGAAACTTTTGTAAACCCTAGATTTGTGCGTGGTTCAAAACGATGGCATCACAGATGCGCAGACATATAGTGAATTAAAATAAGAAAGGTGCAAGGCGACCACACCCGCCGTGTACAAATAGTACATAATGGTGTGGGCAACAAAGCAGATTTCTTATTTTAATTTACTATATCATGTAGATAGGCAAGTATTCTAGAATACTCATCGCAAAAAAATATACTAAAGATAGGGATTTTGCAAAGGTTTCAATCTGTAATTCGCAGAAGAATTAATAAAATTGATACAGGTTCTTAACCAAAGGCAGCCTGAAAACAACTTTTCATGTTTCAGGCTGCCTTTTGATATAAAAATACAATGGAAATGCCAAAATGAATGAAGAAGAACGTTTAATTGAACTGGAAATTCGTTGCGCTTTGCAAGATGAATTACTTGCATCACTCAACGATACAATCGCTAAAATGCAAGATACTTTGGATTTACAGCAAGCTCAACTACGCATGTTATATAACAAAATGCAGCAACATGCCGACAATGCCAATGATAACCAGCCATATAGTTTGGCAGAAGAAATCCCGCCACACTATTAGGAACTATAGTGAATTTAATTTAAACCAGTACAGCGTTGCCAGCTCCCTTATGTACTATGTATGTGTACACGGCAGCCGCTGTCGCCTTGTCCTGATTTAAATTGAATCTACTATAATAACAGCATAGCGGTGTCATTTTCGGTTGGATTTTGCAAAGGTTTCCGATTTTTAAAATCTTGTCCCCAAACTAATATGCCAACGTATTTTTTTATCGTGATGTCCATACGCAAGGTCAAATGAGAATGGCGCAGCAGGACTAAACCAACGCACACCTAAACCCGTACCATGTCGCAAAGTCATATCTTTAAAACGAGGTGCTACACTCCCAACATCGTGAAATACCGCCAGCGCAAAATCTCTTTTAATAGGATATTGATATTCTGTACTCGCCACAAACATAGCTCGGTCAGGCAAGGTTGCTGATGTGATTTGTGGCATTTTAAGACCAATGCTATCCAATTCATAACCACGCACCGAAGATGCCCCACCTGTGCGGAACATTAGTGAAGATGGGACGTCACCATCAACAAAATCATCATTGGTATACACATAGCCTAATTCGCCACGCGCTACAAATGTGCCTAACTGTTTATTTTCAGGCGTGTAAAATAAACCTGCACTACCTTTCAATCGCATCATAAAAGTAGACGACAATAAACTCCCCAAAGTCGTACCAATTTTGCCTTCAAAATAGTAACCATTTTGTGGACGTATAGCAGTTTCAATATTTTGACGTTTCCAAGATGCGGTAATCATCGTAGCGAAACTGCGCCCCAAATTCACATTATCTTCTGGAATTTTATTATCTTCCGCAACAAACTCAACACCATAACGTGATTCAATATTATTTCGGTCGCGTACATACCATAAACCACTGGAAATTGAACGTTTTTCCAATTTTTGCGTGGTGCTGCGATTGTAAGAAACATTGCTCGTCCAATAATGTCCTTTATTATTGCGCGGTTGGCTCACACCAGCAGCCAATGTGGTTTGATATTTATCCATATCCCACACAACCGAACCAACATAACCACGATTGAATAAATTGTAATGGTCATAGCCAATATTGCCACCCAAACCGTATTCCGAATCAAAGCGAATACCCATTTCCGCTTTTTGGCGTTTCACTTCCGAAACCACCACTTTCACAGGAACATGGTTATCTTTCATCTGGTCAAAATCCGCCTGTACACTTGCACCTGAATAATGACCATCACTCTCCAAAGCCTGCTGATAATCCAATAATTTATCCAAATCATAAGCATCACCAGCCTTAAATTGAGCCAAACCTAAAATCACGCTTTGTGGATAACGCTGGTTGCCTGAAATTTCAAAATCTCCAAAATAAACAGGAGCTTGACTATCCACATTAACCGTCAAATCTGCTTTTTGTGTTTCAGGATTAACCGCTGCTTGCGTTGAAGCAAATGTTGCCAATGGATATTTTTTTCGCGTAATCGCGCTCATTACCGCAACTTTACTTGCCGACCAATCTTCCTGCCGAAATGGCGCACCAACAGGTAATTTCCAATGATTTAATGCATTTTTGTAATATTGCCCCAATTCTTCGTCTTGCAAAATATCGCCTGTAATTGCCACATCCACATTGTCAATGACCATGCGTGTTCCCACTTTTACATCAACTACCCAACCGTCATTTTGTGGCGAAACATTGACCGTACTATTGAAATATCCCTCCGTTTGCATCATTTTTTTCGCATCACTTGGCGCATCTTCCGCCAAATAACCCACTTGTTCTTTATCCAAAGCTTCTTTGCGTTGATGCGCAATCAAAGGCAAATGCTGGTACAACATTGCTTGAATTTCTGTATCATCTGCTTTAATCTCAATGGGATATTTAGGTTCAAGATTAATTTCATCATCATTATCAATAGATGTATTTTCGTCATTTTCAGTACTGGCAGGCATAGATGCAGCCTGAAAATTGCTTGCGGATTCCGATGCGGCAATAGGCATCTCATCTGCCCATGCAGCAGGCATAATCGCAACAGACAGGAATAGAAAAATGGGAGAATGGCGCAATGTCATATTAAAAAATAGCGAAAAAATAAAGAAAAATGCGAAAAGGCAGCCTGAAAATACTGCAGGACGGTATTTTATCATTAATTATACAAAATATCGTTATCATTAAATGGAAATAGGTTTGATATAGCTGACTCGCTAAAACAAGTACAAAATGGAAAGCTACAAACAGTACCAGTAGTAGTTGCAACTGTTTCAAAATGAGTTAACTATAATTATGAACTTTTTTCAGGCTGCCTTTTAAACGAAAGGCATCATATTATAAGTATATAATGCTTAAAAATCTAAAATGATTAAAACTAAAAAATAAAATTTATATTTTTATAAATATTTTATGCTTTCAGGCTACTCTAAATGATGCAAATGCTTGTTTTTCATCTATTCCCACAAATTTTGTATGACGAGACCCTTGTTTTTATTTTACAATGAATTGTTCTTAACGCTTTTTTGCAAATTTTTTATTTCTTTTATCAAGGAGAACATCATGGCGAATCCTATTGTGGCATTTTATAAAAATGTTAGTTTGATTTGGCAGATTATCATTGGCTTGGTATTGGGTGCGATTATTGGTACAGCAATACCAGCAGCAGCCCCAGCAGTAGGTATTTTGGGTAGTTTATTTGTCGGCGCATTAAAAGCTATTGCGCCATTTTTAGTATTTGTACTGGTTACTTTGGCGGTTGCGCAACACGATGTCAATCGCAAAACCAATATGAAACCCATTTTGTTTTTATATGTAATTGGTACATTTGGTGCGGCTTTTATCGCTGTGTTAGGTAGCTTTATGTTCCCCAGCACACTGACTTTGGTCAATAATCCAGATACAACATTGAACCCTCCAACAGGCATCGCACAAGTGATAAAAAATGTGCTGATGAATTTGGTTGCCAACCCATTTGCCGCATTAACGACGGGTAATTACATTGGTATTTTAGCTTGGGGTTTGGCATTGGGTTTGACTTTGCGCCATGCTAGCGATGCGACCAAGGCTGTTTTAGTTGATATTTCTAACGCCGTTTCCATGATTGTGCGTGGCATTATTCGTTTTGCGCCATTAGGTATTATGGGCTTGATGACGGAAACCATTGCTGAAACTGGTTTTAGCAAAATGCTGGAAGAATACGGTCGTTTGATTTTTGTGTTACTGGGTTGCATGGGCATTGTTGCATTCATACTGAATCCATTGATTGTATTTTGGAAAACCAAACAAAATCCGTACCCATTGGTGTTTACTTGCTTGCGTGAAAGTGGTATTCCTGCATTTTTCACACGTTCATCTGCGGCAAATATCCCTGTGAATATGGCGTTAGCAAAAAAATTAAATTTGAATGAAGACACTTATGCTATGTCTATCCCATTGGGTGCCACCATCAATATGGCAGGCGCAGCGATTACCATTACCGTATTGGCATTGGCAGCCGCGCAAACACAAGGTATCCAGGTGGACTTTGGTACAGCTTTATTATTGAGCATTATCGCAACAGTAAGTGCATGCGGTGCATCGGGCGTGGCAGGTGGTTCTTTGTTGCTCGTACCTTTGGCATGCAGTTTGTTCAATATTCCCAACGATATTGCCATGCAAGTAGTGGGGGTTGGTTTCATCATTGGCGTGATTCAAGACTCAGCAGAAACCGCTTTGAACTCATCTACTGACGTGTTGTTTACCGCAGCGGCAGATATTGCAGCCAAACAACAAGAAAGTGCCAATCCTCCTGTCTAATAAAAAAAGAATAAAAAATGCAGCCTGAAAACATATTTTTCAGGCTGCATTTTTATTCTTATTGCATTAAGAACCTGTATTCACAATCTTAATAGCTTGCTTTTATCGCCACTTCATGCGCCTACTGCGTTGGCTGTTCATGCCAATATGTTCAATATTGGCATGAAAAGTCGCCTTGTATTCGCAAGTGTATCAATAAAATCAAGCCACCAATCTTATGAATACAGGTTCTAAATCGCATCTTTCAATTCACGCACCCAAGTGCCTACAGCTTGCGCTTCATTACCAACATTTTGCTCCATTTCTTTCACAATACGGCTACCGACAATCACTGCATCTGCAACCGCTGCAATTTTTGCTGCACTCGTCGCATCACTGATACCAAATCCCACGCCAATTGGCAGTTGGACATATTTGCGTAATACCGCCAAATGTTGTGCCACTTCATCTGTGTTCAACTGCGCTGAACCCGTAACGCCTTTAAGCGACACATAATATACAAAACCACGCGCATGTTGAGCAATCGCTTGCATACGCTCTTCGGTAGTCGTGGGCGCAATCAAGAAAATGCAATCTAAATGATGCGCCGATAAAGCCTCTTGCAAAGGAGCAATATTTTCAATTGGATTATCCACTGTCAAAACACCATCTACACCAGCATCTGAGGCATCTCGCGCGAAAGTTTCGTAACCCATTTTGTGAATCGGATTCAGATAGCCCATCAAAACCACAGGCGTCGTTGAATTAGTTTCACGGAATTGGCGCACCACGTTCAATACATCGCGCAAAGAAGTGTTATTTAACAAAGCACGTTCCGCTGCACGCGCAATGGTTGGCCCATCTGCCATTGGGTCTGTAAACGGAATGCCTAATTCAATAATGTCTGCGCCATTGTCCACCAAGCTGTGCATCACTTGCAAAGTAGTCGCAAGATTGGGGTCGCCAGCAGTAATATAAGTAATCAGTGCTTTTTTGCCATTCAAGGCTTGAAAAGTTTGTGCAATGCGAGTCATGATATTTTCTCTCTTGATTGAGGTTGAGTGCTTATTATAGGGGTTAATGACAATTCATGCACGGTTGTTTTTTAGTCAAAATCACCAACTTCTGTATCCAAATTATCATTCCCCACTAACGTTTAAGTGGTGTTAAGATGCGATACAATATGATTTTTCAGGCTGCATATTTCATAGGCAGCCTGAAAATAACATATAGGAATAAAATCATGATACATTTAAATAAACCACAAAAAATCACATTAGCCATCTGCTTATTTTTGTTTGCAGGCATCAAAGTTGCCACTATTTTTTGGTGGCAAAATAAACAAAATCAATCGCCTAGCCAACACAATCACACTTGCCAAGTTACACAACAAGGCTGTCCATTTTTAGGCAATGCCATTTTCAGGCTGCATGGCGTAGGTGGACACAAAACCCCTTTTCGTATTCAAGCAGACAATGTTCCTGCATCAGTAAAACAGATTTCCGCATCATTTAGTATGAAAGACATGGACATGGGTTTCAACCGTTTTGATTTGGTAAAACAAGCTGATGGCTCATGGCATACAGACAATGTATATTTACCTTTTTGTACCGCAGCGCGACACGATTGGCTCGTAGAATGGACAGTAGATGGACAACGTTTTCAGGCTGCCTTTCAAACCCGATAATTTAAATAAGGCAGCCTGAATAGGTTTTATAGTGAATTCTATTTAAACCAGTACAGCGTTGCCAGCTCCCTTATGTACTATGTGTACACGGCGGTCGCTGTCGCCTTGTCCTGATTTAAATTGAATCCACTATACAAAGATTTCAGCCTGAAAATTTTTATCAATAATAATAGCGTTTTTGTATAACAAAAATTAGGCTAAATTCCAAAAGATGAAAAATTAATAAATATAAACAAATATTTAATAAAATAAAATAATGATTTCAGGCTGCCTATTTAGTACCCATAATAATGATTTATTGATTCAACAATTGCCCAGTCTCATCCCAACTACGCACCAAAACCAGCACCCCATTTTCATACACACGCTCCGTACGCTTTCCCCCATCAGCATACCATTCCAACACCACCCCATGACTCTTCCCTTGCAGATAACTCAATTCCGAAGTTAAATTCCCACTCTCATCCCAAGTTACCATACTCACCACCTCCCCATTTTTCATATTCATTTCAGATTGCAACTGCCCCGATTCATACCACGTCCGCGCCACCCCATCTTCCACATTATTTCTAAACGTTTTCTCACTACGACGATGACCATTCGGATACCAAATCGTCCCCTTTCCCTCAATTTTGCCATTTGCGTACACCAATTCCTCCGATTTTTGCCCATTCACAAACCAGCGCGTCCAAATGCCATCAGGTTGCCCATTTTTAAATGCACCACTCATTTTTTTTGTGCCATTCGCATAAAATCGCACCACTTCCCCATCAGGACGCGCAGGAAATTCCGAGCGTGTAACAGGCTGAGTCTCCGCGTGAACCGACACCACCATACTCAACACCATCATCACACACAAACGCAAAAAAATCGTCATAACTCAATCCAAATAGATAGCAAAATAAACCGCACCTTCAAATAAAGGTGCGGTTTATATATATGGCGCGGTGGACGGGGCTCGAACCCGCGACCACTGGCGTGACAGGCCAGTACTCTAACCAACTGAGCTACCACCGCGCATATCAACCGCCGTTAAAGCGACTGATGCAAAGATGGTGGGTGATGACGGAGTCGAACCGCCGACATTCTGCTTGTAAGGCAGACGCTCTACCAACTGAGCTAATCACCCTTTTGTTCGCTGTTTATTGCTGCGAAGACTGAATTAAATCAGTTTTACGCCAACTATGCAAGCATTTTCTGTAAAAAAATTTACGATATTTAATAATTTTTTGTTTTATTTTGATATTTTTTTATAAATTTGAAATTTTGTTTCAGGCAGCCTGAAATAATTATCCTATGTGTAATTTTGTATTTATAGATTTTAAAATCATGCAAATCTAATTAATATTTACTTATTTAATTTCAATCAGTTAAACTAAATAAATATTTTTATCTAACTTGGTTTCAGGCTGCTTTTCTATTATGATATGCAACAATTCTGAATTTATGGACACAGACACATTATGAAAACGACAATTAAATGGATAACCGCTCTACTCATTGCAAGTGGTTTAGGCTGGTATGGTTACACAAAAATGCAGCCCAAAAATGAGGTTGCTTATATTACTGAGGCAGTTAAACGCGGCAAAATTTCTCAAACGGTTTCAGCAACTGGGGAAATTTCGGCATCACAACTGGTAGATGTGGGCGCGCAGGCTTCGGGGCAAATTAAGAAAATGCACGTTAAAGTTGGGCAAGTGGTCAAAACGGGGGATTTGATTGCAGAAATTGACCGTACCACGCAAACCAATACCTTGAATACGCAAAAAGCACGTTTAGGCAGTTATCAAGCACAGTTAGAATCTGCCAAAATCGCGCTAAAAATGGCACAACGGAAATTTGACCGTTATAAAACATTGGTATCATCAGGCGCGGTATCCAAAATTGAAATGGACGATGTGGAAGACAATTTGGCAGCAGCAAAAGCAAAAATCAAACAATTAGATGCGCAAATCAAAGAAACTCAAATTGCCATTCATACGGCAGAAACCGATATTGGCTATACGCGTATTACTGCGCCCAAAGATGGTACGATTGTGGCTTTGGTGGTGGAAGAAGGACAAACGGTTAATGCCAATCAAACCACACCAACGATTGTGCAATTAGCAGACCTGTCTAGTATGGAAAACAAAATGCAAATTGCGGAAGGCGATGCCACCAAAGTCAAAGCGGGACAAAACGTTAGTTTTACTATTTTGTCGGAGCCTGATGCGCCATTTACCACAACTTTGGATAGCATTGACCCTGGTTTAACGACAATGTCGCAAGGTTCATATAGCCGTTCTACCGATACAACTTCTAGCGCGATTTATTATTATGCGCGTGCCACAGTACCTAATCCTGACGGTAAATTGTCTATTGGCATGACCACGCAAAATACGATTGAAATCAGCAGTGCGGATAATGTGATTGCTGTGCCTAATGTGGCAATCAAAACGCGTGATGGTAAAAAAGTTGTGCGCGTATTGGGTGCAGATAAGCAAGTTCAGGAGCGTGAAGTGCAAACGGGTTTGCGAGACAGTATCAACACAGAAATCAAATCTGGTTTGCAAGAAGGCGACCAAATTATTATGTCTGAAATGAGTGCAGATGACAGAGCCAAAGCGGCTAATCAAGGTATGCGTGGACGTCCTCCAATGTAATTGCTTTCAGGCTGCCTATCTGTTTTTATCGGAAAATTATTCATAAAATAAACATTCAGGCAGCCTGAAACCTATTTTTCAGGCTGCCTTTTAAACAAGAAAGCACAAACATGTCGTTAATTGAATGCAAAAACATCAACCGTTATTTCGGCGAAGGCGAAAACCGCGTTCATGTGCTGAAAAACATCAATTTATCCATTCAAAAAGGCGATTTTGTCGCCATCATCGGGCAATCGGGTTCGGGCAAATCTACCTTGATGAATATTTTAGGTTTGCTAGATACGCCTACCGAAGGCACATACACGATTGCAGGCACAGAAACATCCAAAATGTCTGCTGATGAGCTGGCAGCGATGCGGCGTAAACGATTTGGTTTCATCTTCCAACGCTACAATTTGTTATCGTCCATTTCTGCACGAGACAATGTCGCCCTACCCTCTGTTTATGCAGGCATTGATTATGAAGAACGCTGCCAACGGGCGGATATGTTATTGGATAAATTGGGTTTAAAAGGCAAAGAAAACAATAAACCCAACGCATTATCAGGCGGTCAGCAACAGCGTGTTTCCATTGCTCGCGCTTTGATGAATGGTGGCGAGATTATTTTTGCGGACGAACCAACTGGCGCATTGGATTCGCATAGCGGCGAAAATGTGATGGAAATCATTCATCAACTATACCGCGATGGGCACACAATTATCATGGTTACGCACGACCCGAAAATCGCCGCGCAAGCCAATCGTGTGATTGAAATCAAAGATGGTGAAATCATTTCCGATACCAGCAAAACCACCGAAATTGCGCCCAGCCATGTGCAAAGTATTCAGGAAAAACATGGCTTAGCGTTTTACAAAGACCAATTTTCCGAAGCATTCAAAATGTCCATTCAAGCGATTGTGGCGCACAAAATGCGTTCTTTGCTGACGATGTTGGGGATTATCATTGGCATTGCGGCAGTGGTGTCGGTGGTGGCATTGGGTAAAGGCTCACAAGAAAAAATCCTGCAAAATATCAATAGCATGGGTACAAATACCATTACCATTTACCCTGGCAAAGGTTTTGGCGACCGCAATCGCAATCGAATTAAAACGCTGACCGTTGCCGATGGCGAAGCGATTGCTGGATTAAGTTATGTGGACAGCATTACACCCAGCAGCTCATCAAGCGGTACGCTGACTTATCAAAATACTGATTTAAGCGCCAATGTAACGGGAGCGGGTGAACAATTTTTTGATGTACGCGGCTTAAAATTGGCAACAGGACGCTTATTTGATGCCAACGATGTGAAAGACAATGCACAAGTAGTGGTTATTGATAGCAACACCGTACAAAAATTATTCCCAGCGGATACCGACCCACTAGGCAAAACCATTTTATTCCGAAAACGCCCACTAACCGTGATTGGTACATTGGAAGAACAAAATAGTTCATTCGGTGCTTCCGACAGCTTGGCGTTGTACACACCTTACACCACCTTGATGAATCAAATCAGCGGCGATAAATTTGTCAGCAATTTAGCAGTAAAAGTGAAAGATGATGTAGATTCGCAAGTTGCAGAAAAAGGTATCAAAGAATTATTGTTATCGCGACACGGCACGGAAGATTTTTTCATGCGCAATAGCGACAGCATCAAACAAACGATTGAATCCACCACAGGAACGATGCGTTTACTGATTTCGTCCATCGCCACCATTTCGTTGATTGTTGGTGGCATTGGCGTGATGAATATCATGTTGGTATCAGTAACCGAGCGAACGCGCGAGATTGGCGTACGTATGGCGATTGGCGCACGTCAGAACAATATTTTGCAACAATTTTTAATTGAAGCGATTTTGTTGTGCATCATTGGTGGGATTACAGGTGTCTTGGTGTCATTGGGCATTGGCATATTGTTTGCCAAATTTGTCAGCGATTTCACCATGTCATTTTCAACCACCTCCATTTTGGGTGCGGTGCTGACTTCTACCGTGATTGGCGTATTGTTTGGTTATATGCCCGCGAAAAATGCATCTAAACTCAATCCAATTGATGCGCTGGCACATGATTAATGGTGTATCTGTCCTATAAATAGGCAGCCTGAAAAATATTTTTCAGGCTGCCTTTTATGAATTAGAAAGATTATAATCCACCTTTTTAGGCAACCCGAAAAGATGACTTACGAAATAGACCTCCCCCAAGCACAAACCATTGTTTACGCACTGGATATGGTAGGCGTAGGCGCAAGTACCATCGCAGCCAGCGTACTTGCCAAACGCCTGAAACTGGATATTACAGGCGCATTTATTATTTCGGTACTCGGCAGCATTGGCGGTGGCACGGTACGCGATTTGCTCATCAATCGTCACCCCATTTTTTGGCTGCGTGATTTGAATTATTTGTCACTAATTCTGTTCTTGTGCGTGCTAACGCTGATTTTTTATCATTATTTTGAAAAAATTGACCGCTCATTACGCTGGTTTGATGCGATTGGTTTGGCTGCATTCACGATTATTGGCGTACAAGCCGCGCTCAGTCGGGGCATGAGTGCGCCAATTGCAATTTGTATGGGCGCGATGACGGGCGCGGGTGGCGGTGTGTTGCGCGATATTGTTTGCCGACAAATCCCACTGGTACTGCAAAAAGAAATTTATATTACTGCCTCCATTGTTGGCAGTATGTATTATATTATGCTGCAAGATACAGGTATTAATGCATGGTTTCACAGCATCAGCAGTATTGCGCTCATTGTAGTAGTTCGTATGTTAGCGGTATATCGACAATGGAACTTACCTGATATTACTTTAAAAATGAAAGAAAAATAATGCCCTAGTGAATTATAGTCATTCAAATATGGTCAGTTAAAATAATAAAAAACCGTGTACACAAATAGTTACACGGTTTTTTTACTTTCAAACTAAATTTCTGACAAAACCTATTTAGGCAGTCTGAAAACTCGTAGGTTGAATCTTTGTATCCAACGTTTCAAATCAAAATAACAGTTTGTTAAATATGAGAAATATCGGACTCAAGAATCCAACCTGCCATTTCGGGTTTTGCAAAGGTTTCAGGCTGCCTTTTTATGATTCTTACACGCCTTGTTTCAGGCTGGCTTCAATAAAGCCGTCCAAATCGCCATCCAACACGGCTTTGGTGTTGCCCACTTCATAATTGGTACGCAAATCCTTAATCCGCGAAGAATCCAACACATACGAGCGAATTTGGCTGCCCCAACCCACATCGGATTTACCGTCTTCCAAAGCCTGTTTCTCTTCATTGCGTTTGCGCATTTCCAATTCAAACAATTTGGAACGCAACATTTCTTCACACACACGACGGTTTTCATGTTGCGAGCGGCTGTTTTGCGATTGCACCACAATACCCGTTGGAATGTGCGTCATGCGTACGGCAGAATCGGTTTTGTTAATGTGCTGACCGCCCGCACCCGATGCGCGGTAAGTATCGGTACGCACATCGGCTGGGTTGATTTCAATCTCAATGGAATCATCAACTTCGGGATAAATAAACACGGACGCAAACGAAGTATGGCGTTTATTATTGGAATCAAACGGCGAATAACGCACCAAGCGATGAACGCCCGTTTCCGTACGCAACAAACCATAGGCGTATTCGCCTTCCACACGAATAGTGGCGCGATTGATGCCAGCAATTTCGCCGTCATCTTCTTCCAAAATTTCAATTTTGAAACCTTTGCGTTCGGCATAACGTGAATACATACGGAACAGCATACCTGCCCAATCTTCTGCTTCCGTGCCACCTGCGCCTGCGGTAATGTCAATAAAACAATTGTTTGGGTCGGCTGGCTGATTAAACATACGCTTAAATTCCAAATCCGCCATTTGCTTTTCTAGCTCGGCAACATCGTCCACAATGGCTTGAAAGCCGTCTGTGTCGCCTTCTTCCACCACCATATCAATCAATTCGCGGTTATCTGCAATGCCGCTGGCGATATTGTCCAAAGTCAGCACCACGCCTTCCAGCAATTTGCGTTCTTTGCCGATTTCTTGGGCGCGTTTGGGGTCGTTCCACAATTCTGGGTCTTCGGACAAGCCAACCACTTCTTCCAAGCGTTCTTTTTTGCCTTGATAGTCCATGTAATCACGAATATCATGGTTGCGTTTGGCTAAATCATCCAATTGATTGTTTAGCTGATTAATTTGTTCTTGTTCCATGTTTCTGTATTTCCTAACAAAATTTAGCCGCGCATTTTAACGGATTTCAGGCTGCCTGAATACTGTTTCTGCTGCATTCATCGCAGGATTGAATCATGCAGATTAAGCCATTGGTAAATGAAAATTGCGCACAGCAGCCTGAAAACTCATTACTGATTAATGCCATTGGATAAGCATAGTTTTGCTGATGTAATGGATATTTTACACCTTGTAAACTTAATTGCTCAATGTGTGTCAAACCAATGAATGACAAGTATTTTTTATTATTTTCAGGTTGTATTTCATATACACCAGCACGAAAAAATCGTACGCTGTTGCAGCGTTCATATAGATAAATTTTATCTAACCACTCGGCAAAACGCGGTTGATGTGCCAGCCAAATATTGCACAATAAATGGTCAAGCCGTCCACCACCAAGCGCGCCCAAAATAATGATTTGTTTAATATTGTCTGGTTGATAATTTTGCAAAATGTGGACGAGCGCGTATTCCAAATCAGTATCGTTTTTTTCAGGCTGCAAACGCAAAATATGACGACATTGGACAGGCGGTGGTGCGCTGTCAAAATCGCCGATTGCCCAATCTGGCGTGTAACCATGTGCGACCAAATACGCTGCGCCGCCATCTACGCCAATGAGTAAATCGGGAGAAATGTCTTGTAAAATGGATAAATCAGTATGGGGCGCACCTGCGCAGAAAATCAGGGTTTGCATAGTGTTTAGTCGTGGTTATTTACAAAGATAAGGCAACGGAGAACGCTACATTATTTTAAACGATTGTATCGTGTAGAAAGGGTTTCAGGCTGCCTTTTTACATGATTAAAGGCAGCCTGAAAATATAATTTTAAAAACTGAATTGTTTGTTTTATAGTCGATTAAAATAAAAATGATACAGCGTTACAAGCTCTCTTAAATGTCCCATTTTGTACACAAAGGTCGCTATTACCTTGTCTTATTTCTATTTCAAACGACTATAAAAACACTAAAACCCACTACACAATTTCCGTAATTTATTCATATACTTTACAAACAATGTCTTTCTCTTCGCAGAACATAGCATTATTTTTTTCCAAACATTGCTTTTGTACAGCCAACTTGGCTTTACCACGATTGATATTTTCGCTGCGATAAGTGTCCATAAAGGGCTTAATAGTGCAAACATAAACAGGGGTATTTGCCTGTTTTTCTGTATTTTCATGAATCACTAAAGGCACGACAACTGAATTGGGTTCAACAGGTACCATACACGCAGTTAAAGTAACAGCGCAAATAAAACTTGAAATAATCAATTTCATCATTTACTCCTAAATTTCTTGCTTAATATATGTAGAGACCATGTGCATTTGCATTATAATCATTTGAAATAATACAGCGTTGTACAACTTGTACACGGTGGTCGCTGTTGCCTTATCTGTGTTAATTTGAAACGACTATAACTCTTTTTGCTGTACTATTTGAATTGTTGTTTATTGGTTTGTCGCTTAACGCTCATTCCAATTCAATCCAACAAAAATTATAACAAGCATTATTATCAAGTTTGTTTTCTTTATGTGTTGTTTTGTTAAAGTTTGCTGGATTAGGTCAGGACAAATTTTGTTGTACTATTTCACAACCTATTTTGCGCTGTAAATTTTGCGGATTCAGGCTGCCTAATCGTGCGCGAAAATCGGCAAACGGTATGGTTTGTGAGCCAAATCGTTGCATATGTTCGCTGTCTTGCTGACAATCCAATAATGCGATGCCACAATCTGCTAAATATGGCATGGCACACGCAAAAGCAATTTTGGAAGCGTTGTCGCGCCATGCAAACATGGATTCGCCATAAAACACGCGCCCGATTTGTACGCCATAAAATCCGCCCGCCAAACGCCAAACACCTGTATTATCAGGCAGCCAACATTCAAATGAATGTGCGTGTCCCAAACGATGCAATGCGGTATAGGCAGCCTGAAATTCGGGTGCAATCCATGTGCCGCTTTGTCCTGCGCGTGGTGTATCGGCGCAAGCGGCAATCACGGCGGGGAAATTGTGATTGACTGTAACTTTATATTTTTGATTACGCAGCGTTTTTCTTAAAGAACGACTGATGTGTATTTTTTCAGGCTGCACAATGGCGCGTGGATGCAGGGAAAACCAGTAAAAAATACCGTTTTCGCAAAACCATGGGAACAGTCCTTTGGGATAAGCCGCCAGCACCAATTCAGGCGTGAGTGTATCGGATACGCAAACTAGACCATTGTATTGGTTGGTTTCAGGATTGTATTCGGGAAAAATGGGGGCGTGGGCGTGAATAAAAGGAATAGTCATATTATCAATGAATCAACAAATAAAAAGGCAGCCTGAAAATAGGTTTCAGGCTGCCTAAATTATACCGATTATTTGCGTGCGCAAGATACCGCTGGATTAACCGCAATAGGTGTTAAATCGCCCGATTTGCTGACTTCGTACACTTTCACACCACATGCCTGACCGCTCACGCCCACCACTTCATAATCGCGTCCCGCTTGTGGCACAAACGATACTTTATTGGAACGGCACGAACCTTCATATTGCGTGATTTTCATTGTTGGGCTTTCGTTCACATTGGTCAAGCCAACAAAGAATGTTTGCACATTAACCGCTTTGCCAGCAGGCACAACGTATTCACGGAAAAATGCACGGGATAAAATGCCGTTTTCTTGCCCCAAATATCGGGTATGTGTTGTTTCTGCGATGCCAATGCTGTGGCTATTAACCGTGCCAACCAACGAACCAAACGCATCACCCAAAGAACCGCCCGTATTAACTTTCGTACCTTTTTCGCCAGCTGCGCAATCAATACCGCTTACCATAATGGTCGGTTTCTGATTTTGCCCAAACAGTCGTACGCGCGCTTGTGAGGCAGCCTGAAAATCGCTGCTTTTTTGTTGCATAGGTGCAGGTGTAGAACACGCTGCCAAAGTTAAAATGGCACATAAACCCAAAGTTTTTATCATCACGACTCCTGTAATAAACAACAAAATAGGCAGCCTGAAAATTATTTCAGGCTGCCTTACCCAATCAGCGTTTTTCTTTTTTCTGACAAGTACCGCATACGCCATACATATACAACGCATGGTCTACAACACGATAGCCGTTTTCTTCGGCAATTTTGTCTTGCAAACGTTCAATTTCTTCGTTATGAAATTCTGCCACTTCGCCACATTTCACACACACTAAATGGTCGTGATGCCCACCGTTGTTCAATTCGTAAACTGCTTTACCTGTTTCAAAATGGTGGCGTAATAAAATACCTGCTTGTTCAAATTGAGTCAAAACACGGTAAATCGTTGCTACACCAATTTCCACGCCATCGTCCAGCAAAATGCGGTATACATCTTCCGCACTCAAATGCTCATCAGCATGTGTTTCAAATAAATCTAAAATTTTTAGACGCGGACCTGTTACTTTCAAGCCGTTGTCTTTTAATTGCATAATATTGTCCATTTTTTTCCTTATTGATGTGCAGATGACAGATTGGCGTATAATAGCATTTTTTCCGCATTTACCACCACCCAAATAATAAAAGTTTTCAATAAAACTTTTTGCTAATGCGAGAATATGCTATCTTTATATTTTGATTATGGAAAGGTTGCTGCTTTGAAACCCTTATTTTTAACTGCTGCTGTACTCATCGGACTCAATGCTTGTACACCAACTTTGGTGGAAAAGTTGCCCTACTATAAATTAGATGTGATTCAAGGTGTACCATTTGATGCGCAATCTGTGTTATCTATACAAGCAGGTATGAATCGTCAACAAGTTGCCATGGAATTGGGTACGCCATTATTACGCCCTGCTTTGCGCGATGACCGTTGGAATTATGTGTACGAAATCGCACGCGGTGACAAAATCAAAGAGCAACGTTCTCTAACCGTATTTTTTAATGGCGATATTGTCAGCAAAGTAGAAGGTAATGCGCTGGATTATGCGCGTGAACAATTACCGAATTTCACACCAGCAGAAATGGTTTTACAACCAATTGTTCAGGCTGCCTCTATGCCTATGGCACAATAATTTCATCAAAGGAACTCATCATGACACAATTAAAAATTGCTATTGCAGGCGCAAATGGGCGCATGGGTAAAACTTTGGTACAAGCGATTGACGCTAATCCCCATACTATTTTGGTTGGCGCGCTGGAACACACTCAATCCGATGCTTTGGGTTTGGATGCAGGTTATGCGGTAGGCATTAAAACAGGCGTAGCGATTTCTGCCGATGTGGATGCCGTATTGGCAAATGCCGATGTATTGATTGATTTCACACGCGCCCATGTTTCCCTTCCTCTGATTACCCAATGCGCGGCAAAAGGCGTGAAGATGATTATTGGCACAACTGGTTTTGATGAAGCAGGTAAAGCCGCTATTCAGGCTGCCTCTGAAAAAGTTGGTATTGTCTTTGCCGCCAATTACAGCGTAGGTGTAAATTTAACATTCCATATTTTGGATACCGTAGCGCGTGTGTTAAACGAAGGTTATGACATTGAAATTGTGGAAGCACACCATCGCCACAAAGTAGATGCGCCTAGTGGAACAGCTTTGCGTATGGGCGAAGTCATCGCTCATGCTTTGGGACGTGATTTGAAAGAATGCGCGGTTTACGGACGTGAAGGACACACGGGTGCGCGTGAAGCACAAACCATTGGTTTTGCAACGATTCGCGCTGGCGATATTGTCGGCGAGCATACTGCCATGTTTGCCACCGAAGGCGAGCGCGTAGAAATCACACATAAAGCCAGCAGTCGCATGACTTTTGCCGCTGGTGCGGTGCGTGCTGCGGTGTGGTTACGTCAGCACGACACAGGTTTGTTTGATATGCAAGATGTATTGGGTTTGAACAATCGTTAATTCGCAATCATCTGCGAGCCAAATTGAAAAATCAATCCATGTCATGTTTTCAGGCTGCCTGAATATTATCTTAATCGTGTATAAAAATGCAGCCTGAAAAGCCAAAAATAGGAGTTATATCATGAAAACACAGGAAGAAACCGACATTATCTCCCCTGAAAAATTGGATAAATTAGAAGCACAGCATTCGTCTGATTCCACAGAACCAGATAATCATGTTAAACCCAGCAAGCGCGAGTTAATCCGTCAAAACAGTATTTATTTGCTGCCCAACTCGTTTACCATTGCCGCCTTGTTTGCCGCGTTTTTTGCGATTACGCAATCCATGCATGGACGTTACGAAAGTGCGGCAATTTCGGTGTTCATCGCCATGTTTTTGGACGGCATGGACGGGCGTGTAGCGCGTTTAACCAACAGCCAAAGCGCGTTTGGCGAACAATTGGACAGTTTGGCGGATATGGTCAGTTTTGGTATTGCTCCTGCGTTGATTGTGTATAACTGGCAATTATTTAATTTTGGCAAACTGGGTTATTGCGTGGCGTTTATTTACTGCGCGTGTGCCGCGTTACGCTTGGCATTATTTAATACGCTGATTGGCAAAGTAGATAAAAAATGGTTTATCGGTATTCCCAGTCCAACTGCCGCCGCGTTGATGGTCGGCATGATTTGGCTGGACCGCAGTTACAATGGCTTATTTAACGAAACAGGCAGCATTTTGGTGTTGCTGCTGACTTTGTTTGCAGGTTTATCTATGGTGGCGCAAATTCCATTTTGGAGTTTCAAGGAACTCAATATTCGCCGCCGCGTATCATTTGTCGGCATGATTGGTTTGCTGATGGCGTTTGTATTACTGGTATTACAACCTGCGCTGTTGCTGTTTTTGTTTTTCTTCGGATACAGTTTATCGGGTTATGCGATGTGGGCTTGGAAAAAATGGGGAGCATCAGGCAGCTTGAAAACACAACCCGCAGTTGAAAATGTGAGCAATATTGAAAACCCAACGCCAGATAGTGAACAAAAATAAAGACATCATTATTTTCAGGCTGCCTATTCATAATCAATAGACAGCCTGAAACTTTATATTGTGAATGATATGGTCGTTTAAAATAAAAATAATACAGCGTTGCCAGTTCCCTTATGTACTATAGTCGTTTCAAATTAAAATAGCACAAGGCGACAACGCCCGCCGTGTACGCCTAGTACATAAGGGCGTTGGCAACGCTGTACTTATTTGTATTTGAAACGACTATAGATGTACACAGCGGTTGCTGTCGCCTTGTCCTGATTTAAATTGAATCTACTATAAATCTAATTCAACAACAAAAATAAATGTTCAGGCAGCCTGAAATATGGGAAAAATCCATTTTCAGGCTGCCTGATTATTTTAAAAATATAAATCAAAACAATCCGCTAATCACACCATTTTCATCTACATCAATTTTCTCGGCGGCTGGCACTTTCGGCAAACCCGGCATTTTCATCATATTGCCGCACAACACAACAATAAACCCAGCCCCAGCCGACACCGTCATGCCGCGCACCTGAATCGTAAAACCACTCGGGCAACCCAGCAATTTCGCATTATCACTCAAAGAATACTGCGTTTTCGCCATGCACACGGGCAATTTATCCAGCCCCAAACGCGTTAAATTGGCGATTTCCGCTTGGGCTTCCGCGCTGAATTCCACTTTGTCCGCGCCGTAAATTTGGGTGGCAACTGCGGTAATTTTATCGGCAATGCTGTCATTCACATCATAGGCGAATTTAAAGTTATTTTGATTTTTTTCAATCGCTTGTACCACTTTATTCGCCAAATCCACACCACCTTTGCCACCTTTTGCCCACACTTCGGTTAAGGCAAAATCTGCGCCATTCGCTTCGCAGGCAGCCTGAATGGCAGCAAGTTCCGCATCGCTATCTGACACAAAACGGTTAATCGCCACCACCACAGGCAAACCAAACACATTTTTCAAATTACTGATGTGTTTCAATAAATTGGGCAAACCTTTGTTCACCGCGTCCACATTTTCCGCGCCCAAATCGGCTTTTTCCACACCGCCGTTGTATTTCAAAGCGCGAACCGTTGCCACCACCACCGCACAATCGGGGGTAAATCCCGCCAAACGCGATTTAATATCACAGAATTTTTCCGCACCCAAATCCGCACCAAAACCTGCTTCGGTAACCGCATAATCGCCCAAATGTTGCGCCAAACGCGTTGCCAACACAGAATTACAACCGTGTGCAATATTCGCAAAAGGCCCACCGTGTACAAAAGCGGGCGAACCTTCAATGGTTTGCACCAAATTTGGTTTAATCGCGTCTTTCAGCAAAGCGGTCATCGCGCCATGTGCGTTCAAATCTTTGGCGTAAATAGGGCTGCCTGAAACGCTGTATGCCACCAAAATATTGCCTAAACGTTCTTTTAAATCTTTCAAATCATTGGCTAAGCAGAAAATCGCCATCACTTCGCTGGCAACGGTAATATCAAAACCATCGGGGCGAATCACACCGTCGGTTGGTTTGCCCAAGCCATTGATAATATTACGTAATTGACGGTCATTCATGTCCACCACGCGTCGCCATACCACGCGTTTCGGGTCAATTTGCAACGCATTGCCTTGATAAATATGGTTATCCAACATCGCTGCGAGCAGATTGTTTGCCGCACCAATCGCATGGAAATCGCCTGTGAAATGCAAATTAATGTCTTCCATCGGCAAAACTTGCGCGTAACCACCACCTGCCGCACCACCTTTCACACCAAATACGGGACCGAGAGACGGTTCGCGCATGGCAACCACCGCTTGTTTACCAATGTGATTCAGCGCATCCGTCAAACCGATGGTAACGGTGGTTTTGCCTTCGCCTGCGGGCGTGGGGTTAATTGCCGTTACCAAAATCAATTTGCCTTGTTTTTTGGGCAGGGCAAATGCGTCAGCTGGGTTGATTTTGGCTTTGTATTTGCCGTAATGTTCCAATTTATCGTGTGAAATATTGATTTTTGCTGCAATATCATTGATGTGCTTGATGTCAGCAGCTTGTGCGATTTGAACGTCAGTTTGCATGGACAACTCCGTTTATTTGAGAACAAGTGAGAAAATGAAATTCTAATGTATTTTCATCATAAAGGCAGCCTGAAAATAGAAAATTTGTTTTTAGCGTTTTCAGGCTGCTATTTTGCTTCCAGATAAAATCATTCTATTTGTAGTTAAGTTAATAGCTCAATCCATTCAACCGATGAACTGTTTTTCTCTTGCCCATTCAACCAAATCTTTGGGATAGTGAGGATATTGATAAAATTCAGTATCATCTACATCGTCCAAATAAGCAATGGCAGCGGCTTCAAATGCCCAGTAACCACAATAGCCATTTTGTTCAGGGTCTAAATGACTGTTGTATTCCAAATCTGACATACCTACCATTTCTTTGTACCAATCTTTGAGATACTGGTGCAGTAATGCTTTTTTCTCATTTGGGTCTTTTTCGCGAATGGCATCAGAAAGCAGTACGGCGTGGTCGCCCATTTGAATATAGTTTGGGTCGGGACGGTCTTTGAAGCGATAGTAGAAGAAATCTTCAATGGTATTATCGGGTTCTAAATCATCGGCAGCGTTGTCTAAAATGATTTGCAAGAGTTGGGGGAGTAGGTCTTCTCGGTGTAAAAGATAGCACATTGAAATTAAACCCAAAGTTTTCAAATACACATCAGCCAAATTCCATTGTAATGGTGGATAAAAATAGCCAAATTTTTTTAATTCTTCCTTATTTTTTTGCCAAAATTGAGTCATTTGTTGTAAATCATCAATGATTTCATTTAATATAGATGGCAATTTCTCTAAATCATCTCCTGCTGTATTTAATTCTGAGTAAATTCCATAAAGTTTGATGTCGATAAAACAAAGTTTGTTTTTCATCTAGATTAACTGATTGCTCAATGCTTTTAAACATATCAAGAGAATCTACTAATCTTTCATTAAAAATAAGCCATCTATCTTCACTTAAAAAATGCTGTCTTCTTTTTTCATGAAAGGGAATTTGAACAATCTCATTCATCATAATATCCTAAATTAGAATTGATTAATGTTTTTATGGGGTATTTTTGTTACTGATTGCCACCAAATATCAATAAATTATCCCTGTTTTCAGGCTGCCTGAAAATAAAGGCAGCCTGAAACACATTTCACAAACCCAAATTCGCCCACATCGCGTCCACTTTGGCGACAGTCGCAGGGTCGTGCTTAATCGGCACGCCCCACTCGCGGTTGGTTTCGCCCGCCCATTTATTCGTTGCGTCCAAGCCCATTTTGCCGCCCAAACCACTCACAGGGCTGGCAAAATCCAAATAATCAATCGGCGTGTTTTCCATCAAAACCGTGTCGCGCACAGGGTCCATGCGCGTGGTCATCGCCCAGATGACTTGTTTCCAGTCGCGCACGTCAATGTCATCGTCCACCACCACAATGAATTTGGTGTACATAAATTGCCGCAAAAACGACCAGCAACCCATCATCACACGCTTGGCGTGTCCAGCGTATTGCTTTTTCATGCTCACGACCGCCATGCGATACGAACAGGCTTCGGGTGGCAAATAAAAGTCCACAATTTCAGGGAATTGCTTTTGCAACAATGGTACAAACACTTCATTCAACGCCTCGCCCAACACGGCTGGTTCATCGGGCGGTGCGCCTGTGTAGGTGCTGTGGTAAATCGGGTTTTCGCGCATGGTAATGCGTTCTACTGTGAATACAGGGAAATAATCCTGTTCATTGTAATAGCCCGTGTGGTCGCCGTAAGGACCTTCCAGCGCGACTTCATCGGGGTAAATCACGCCTTCCAACACGATTTCGGCACGCGCTGGGACGTGCAAATCGTTGCCAATGCATTTGGTCAATTCTGTGCGTGCGCCGCGCAGCAAACCTGCAAATTGGTATTCGCTCAAAGTGTCGGGAACGGGTGTAACCGCGCTCAAGATGGTTGCAGGGTCGCAGCCCAACACCACAGAAACGGGATACGGCTTATCGGGAAACAGGCGTTTGTGTTCCTGAAAATCCAACGCGCCGCCGCGATGTGCCAGCCAACGCATAATCACTTTGTTTTTGCTCAATACTTGCTGCCTGTAAATACCGAGATTTTGGCGTTTTTTGTTGTAACCGCGCGTTACGGTCAAACCCCAAGTAATCAGGGGTGCAACATCGCCAGCCCAGCAATGTTGAATCGGCAAATCGTACAAATTGACATTTTCCCCTTCCAAAACAATTTCTTGGCAAGGGGCATTTTTGACGATATTCGGTGCCATGCTCCAAATGTCTTTCAGCAAGGGCAATTTGCTGAATGCGTCTTTCACGCCTTTGGGCGGTTCGGGCTCTTTCAAATAAGCCAATGTTTTGCCGATGTCGCGCAATTCGCTGATATCGCTTGCGCCCATGCCCATTGCCACGCGCTCGGTTGTGCCGAATAAATTGGCTAACACGGGGTAGGCGTATTTTGTGCCGTCTGGGCGCACTGGGTTTTCAAACAACAAAGCCGCACCATCAGCACGCAAAACGCGGTCGGAAATCTCCGTGATTTCCAAATGGGGCGACACGGGCGCGGTAATGCGTTTGAGTTTGCCTTGTTGTTCAAGGATTTGCATGAATTCGCGTAGGTCTTTGTATTTCATATTATTGCTTTCGTTTTATATTTTTCAGGCTGCCTGAAACTGCATAATCAAATTATACTTAATGGGAGCGATTAATCGCTAGATTGATATAGTGAATTCAATTTAAATCAGAACAAGGCGACAGCGACCGCCGTGTACACATAGTACATAAGGAAGCTGGCAACGCTGTACTGGTTTAAATTGAATGCACTATATAATTATGGTGTAGATTGGATACTTGTATTCGATAATTTTCAAATTATAATCGGTTAAATAAAAATAATATGGCATTGCCAGCTCTCTTATGTACTTAAGTATACACGGCAGTCGCTGTCGCCTTGTCCTGATTTAAATTGAATCCACTATACAATTTGGAACTTTGCAAAGGTTTCCAACTATACAAAAGTTTCAGGCTGCCTATATTTTAGGCAGCCTGAAACCTAGAGAATAACGGCAATGAACAGCGTCGTGCATAATTGAATTTTGCACCAAATTCGCCCAATCCTGCGTTGAAAATATTTTTCAATGGAAAGCATGAACTCACTTTTTTCCTTGAATTTTGGTTATCTGCAAAACCAACTCACGCCCAAATCATCATTCGCCGCTATTTCGCACAACGAAAACCCAAATTTTTCAACACAAAAGGTGCTTTCAAACTGGTGCGAATACCAAAGCGCATAAATGCCACATAATTACTTGGGTCGGTGGCATTATTGGAACCGCCGCCACAATATAAATCGCTGTTGCTGCCGCCATTGAGCAAGCTGCTGTTAAAATCCTCCGTCCATTCCCAAATCATGCCGTGCATATCGTGTACGCCGTAAAAATTCGCTTTGCCCTTACCCACATCACGCAAACCTGAACGCCCACCATCGGCATACCAATCCAAAATGGTACGATTGTAGCTGGCTTCATTCGTACCATTTTTTTGCAATGCCGAAGCCTGTCCCACATATTCCCATTCATCAATGGTCGGCAAGCGTTTGCCTTGCGCCACGCAATACGCATGCGCCGCAAACCACGATACATTAACCACAGGTTTATTGGCGTCAGCCGCTTTGGGGACATACGCATTGCCTTGTTTAACCCAATGACTCAAATATTGAGCTTCCGCATGACGCACACCCACTTTACCGCGCTGCCATTGCGGATGTTTTTGCACAAAACGCGAAAATTCCGCATTGGTAATAGGCGTTTTGTCCAACTGAAACGATTTGACAGGAATCAGCGGCGTATCTTTTTTTAAATACAAAGGGCGATAACTGCCGCCTTCAATTTTAGCCATGCCCGCCGCACCAACATTCAGGCAGCCTGAAAATAACACGGCTGCAAATAAATAGGAATGAAGTTTCATGATGTGTTTTTCCTTATCATTTTAGGTTTTCAGGCTGCCTTTTGTGTGATTTTATCATTGTCTATCTTAATCTAAAATTTAAACACACTTATCCACAAAACGCAGCCTGAAAAAAAGCTGCCAGCAATATCATAACTGGCAGCTTCTTTCATGCCTTACTTACGCGCAGCAGCCACATCTTCTGGTTTCACTTCGCCACCTTTGTTGCCAAAAGTGTTCAACACATAAGTCAAAACATTCGCCACTTCTTCATCATTCAATGACAAAGCAGGCATCACACTATTGTATTTTTTACCATTAACGGTAATTTCACCACTCAAACCTTTCACAACCGCTTGGATACCGCGTTTATGGTCAGCATTCAAGTAATCAGATTCAGCCAATGGCGGGAACGCACCTTCTACACCTTTACCTTCCACACCATGACAAGCCAAACAGTTAGCTTTGTACACTACTTCACCTGCTTTCACACGCTCTTCTTTGCTGCCTGCTTTGGGTGTACCCGCTTCCACTTTGGCAGTTTCGCTGGCAGTTAAAGGCGCGGTTTGAATAGCCCCACCTTCGCTTTGATATACACCTTCGGTAATTTTTCCTGAGAAAATGTCTTTATCTTCGGCACCTTCGGCTTTAATTTGACCCAAAGCACCTTTGTTAAACGTACGGAAAATAGAGTGGTCAACCAAATTGTATGTTCCTGGTACATCAATTTTCATTTCCACAATCGCCGCACCACCTGCAGGAACCAATGTGGTTTGTACATTTTTGTTGATTAAATCACCGCCTTCAACATAAACCTTGTCAAAAATTTCGCCAATCACATGGAATGAAGATACCAAATTCGGGCCACCATTACCCACAAATAAACGAACCGTTTCGCCTACATTGGCTTTCAAGGCATTTTCGCCCGCAATAGAGCCTACGCTACCATTGAATACCACATAATCAGGCTGCTCTTTAATCGCTTTTTCCATATCAAATGGTTGTAAGCCTGCTTCGCCATATTTGCCTTTGGTGTAGAAATCGCCTTGAACCACATAGTATTCGCGGTCCACTTTTGGCAAACCTTCTTTTGGCTCAACCAAAATCAAACCATACATACCATTGGCAATGTGCATGCCCACAGGTGCAGTCGCACAATGGTAAATGTACAAACCTGGTTGTAAGGCTTTAAAGCTGAAATTGCTCACATGTCCTGGTGCGGTAAACGATGCTTCTGCACCACCCCCTGGACCTGTTGCCGCATGGAAGTCAATGTTGTGCGGCACAGTAGAATCTGAACGATTGGCAAATTCCACGTCCACAATATCGCCTTCACGCACACGAATCATTTGTCCAGGAACTTGACCGCCAAATGTCCAGAATTTGTATTCCACGCCATCTGCGATTTTCATCACTTTTTCAGCTACTTCAATTTTCACTTTCACACGCGCAGCATGGTCGCGATTCACAGGTGGTGGAGCTTCTGGTGCATACGTCATCACTGCATCAATCACAGGCAAATCCGCTGCTGGCGTATTATCCACTGCCACAGTCTGAGCAGGTGCAGAAGCTGTTTTAGCTGAATCAGATGGTGCAGGTTGCGGCTGTGAGCAAGCGGCAAAAACAAAAGTAGAAGCAATCAAAGCTGCTAATGTACGCATTTTCATGGTCGTGTTCCTTCACGAGAATAAAAAGTTATTGTGTCATTTTCAGGCTGTCTGAAAACATTTAATCATGTGCGCCATTATGTGTTAAGACTTTTTAACTTATCTTGACTTAAATCAAAAATTCATTAAATACTCATATTTTTTCAGCTAAATAGCACATAATTTGGTTGTTTTGTGGTTAATTTGGTTTTCAGGCTGCCTTTTTGTTCATTGCATAAATAAATAAAATATTATTAATGTACAAATAATTAATGAATAAATAAGGCAGCCTGAAAAATTATTTATCTTTTTTCAGGCTGCCTATGTTACAATTTTTAACATTCATAATTTATGAATGTAATAAACCGCAAAATTACTTTTTAGGAGCACAAAATGGGGCAATATAAAAAGTTATGGTACACGTTAATCTGCGTGTTGGCTGTAACCTTTTCCTTACTCGGTTATTTGGGTGTTGAAGTTTATCGTCAAGCACCACCGTTTCCAGAAAAATTTGTTTCTGCTTCGGGCGCAACGATTATCACCAAAGATGACATCCACAAAGGTCAATCGGCGTGGCAATCTACGGGTGGTATGGAATTGGGCTCGGTGTTGGGACATGGTGCTTATCAGGCACCTGACTGGACGGCGGATTTCTTACACCGTGAATTGGTGGCTTGGTTGGATTTAACTGCGCAAGCTGAGCATAGCAAAAAATTTGATGAGCTGGATGTGGCGCAAAAAGCGGCAATCCAAGCGCGTTTGAAACAAGAATATCGTGAACAAAGTGCGATGGACGAATCGGGTACGGTTAAATTGTCTGATACGCGCGTGAAAGCGATTGAGCAAACGGCACAATATTACATTGATTTGTATGGCGACAAACCTGAATTGGATAAAACGCGCGAATCTTTTGCGATGAAAACCAATACTTTGCCCGATTTGCAAGCGCGTCAGCATTTAACCAAATTCTTTTTCTGGACAGCTTGGTCGGCATCGGCAAATCGTCCCAATAGTGTGGCGACTTACACCAATAACTGGCCGCATGAGCCTTTGATTGACAATAAGCCAACAACTGAAAATTATATGTGGTCGTTTGCGTCTATCGTATTTTTGTTGGCTGGTGTAGGCTTTTTGGTATGGGGTTATCACTTTTTGCGCAAACAAGAAGTTGAACCCGAAGTACCTGAATACGACCCATTAGCAAAAATTGTATTAACACCTTCTCAAAAAGCATTGTGGAAATATGCGGCTTTGACCGTTATTTTGTTTATTGTGCAAATTTTGTTGGGTGGCTTGGTGGCACACTACACCATTGAAGGTCAGCATTTTTATGGTATTGAATTATCTAAAATTCTGCCTTACTCTTTGGCGCGTACTTGGCACTTGCAATCTGCCTTGTTCTGGATTGCGACAGGTTTCTTAACTGCTGGTTTGTTTATTGCGCCTGTGTTGAATGGTGGTAAAGACCCCAAATACCAAGCTTTGGGTGTGAATTTACTGTATGTTGCCTTGTTTATTGTAGTTGCAGGTTCTTATGCAGGTAACTTCACTTCTTTGGTGTTGAATAAACTTTCAGGCAGCGCTAATTTCTGGTTTGGTCATCAAGGCTATGAATATTTGGATTTGGGTCGTTTTTGGCAATTATTGCTGACTGTGGGTTTCTTGCTGTGGCTATTTTTGATGTTACGTTGTGCTATTCCTGCTTTTAAGCAAGGTGGCGACAAAAACTTGTTGGCGATTTTCGTAGCATCTATCGTAGGTGTGGGTGCGTTCTATGCACCAGGCTTGTTCTATGGCGAACACACGACTTTGGCAGTGATGGAATACTGGCGTTGGTGGGTGGTGCATTTATGGGTAGAAGGCTTCTTTGAAGTATTTGCCACCGCTGCATTGGCGTTTATTTTCTACAACTTGGGTTTGGTAAGCTACAAATCTGCGACAACCGCATCTTTGGTTGCAGGTAGCCTCTTCTTGGTAGGCGGCGTTCCAGGAACATTCCACCACTTGTACTTCACAGGCACAACCACACCCGTAATGGCAGCAGGTGCATCATTCTCTGCGCTGGAAGTTGTCCCCTTGATTTTATTGGGTCATGAAGCTTATGAACATTGGTCTCATCAACACGCTGCACCTTGGATGAAACGTCTGCGCTGGCCTTTAATGTGTTTCGTAGCTGTAGCATTCTGGAATATGTTGGGTGCAGGTGTCTTTGGTTTCTTGATTAACCCACCGATTAGCCTGTACTACTTGCAAGGTTTGAATACCACCGCTGTACACGCGCACGCAGCATTATTTGGCGTATATGGTTTCTTGGCATTAGGTTTTGTATTATTGGTCGGCTGTTACATCAAGCCTGACTTCACATACGATGCCAAACAAATGACATGGGGTTTTTGGTTGATGAATGCAGGTTTGATTGGCATGATTATTTCCAGCTTATTGCCCATCGGCATTTTCCAAGCCTATGCCTCTATCACAGAAGGTTTATGGTATGCACGCAGCGAAGAGTTTATGCAACAAGGTCATTTGGAAATGTTGCGTTGGTTGCGCACAATTGCAGACTTTGTCTTCATTGGTGGTGCGTGCTTATTCGCATGGCAAGTGATTCGTATGTCTATTAGTAAAGATAAAGCAGCATAATAAAAGGCAGCCTGAAACCTTTGTATAGTGAATTCAATTTAAACCAGTACAGCGTTGCCAGCTCCCTTATGTACTAGGTGTACACAGCGGTCGCTGTCGCCTTATCCTGATTTAAATTGAATCCACTATAAAATCCATTCAGACTGCCTAGCTAGAATCATCATTACCAAATACTTATAATTAATTAGGAGCTAATGACACTACTGTGCTGTCATTAGCCCCTAATTACTATATCAAAATCATGCAACAATGAGGCAGCAACATCTGCCGTGTATAAGTTGTACATAAGGGTGTTAGCAACGCTGTACCATTTATAGTGAATTCAATTTAAACCAGTACAGCGTTGCCAGCTCCTTTATGTACTAGGTGTACACGACGGTCGCTGTCGCCTTGTCCTGATTTAAATTGAATCCACTATATATTTTAACCGACTATACTAGATTTTCCTCAACCGCAACGCATTGCCCACCACAATCAAAGAACTCACACTCATACCAAGCGCCGCAATCCACGGAGTAACATAGCCCAACACCGCCAACGGCACAACCAGCAAATTATAGCCCGTTGCCCACAACAAATTTTGGCGGATAATCCGCTGCGTTTTCGCCGCCTGCGCCAACATCAATGGCAATGCCGCAAAATCATCGTTCAACAACATCACATCTGCGCCTTCTCGCGCCACGTCCGCGCTGCCCGCCACCGCCACCGACACATCAGCCATCGCCAATACAGGCGCATCATTGATGCCATCGCCCAACATCAACACGCACTTGCCCTGCGCTTGCAAGGCTTGCACATACGCCAATTTGTCTTCGGGCGTGGCAGCGGCACAATAATTTGCAATATTTAATTGATTTGCCAACTGCGACACCGCAGCTTCATTGTCGCCACTCAAAATATGTAACATAATGTTTTGTTGAGATAATTTCTGCAACATTTCTACGGTATCTGCTTTAATCGTATCGCGCAACAAAAAGGCAGCCTGAAAACCGTTTTGATTGCCCAACGCAATCACGCTACCCTGCTGCGCCAATTCACGCATGCTTTCAGGCTGCATTCCTGCAATTTCCGCCACAAAATCAGGCTTACCAATAGACCAAATCTGCGTATCACCCTGCACCGTGATTTGCGCCGAAATACCCTGTCCAATTTTGTTGATTTTTTGCGCGATTTGGATTTCAGGCTGCCTGAAAAAATCAGATTGTGGCGCATCTTTTGCTTCGTTTGTTGCAGATAGATGAGACAAATCCGTACCCAATCCCAAAATCGCTTTTGCAATCGGATGTTCTGAATGTTGTTCCAATAATTGTGCGATTTCAATTAGTTGAGCATCTTTCAGGCTGCCTGAAAAATTGACAAATTGATTCACCGACAATTTTCCAGCCGTCAATGTCCCCGTTTTATCAAACACCGCATCGGAAACTTGCGCCAACGTTTCCAAAGCATGCCCACGCGCAATCAACACGCCCTCGTTTGCCAACCGTCCCGTACTCGCCGCCAATGCCGCAGGTGTCGCCAACGACAAAGCGCACGGACAAGTAATCACCAACAACGCCACCGTAATCCATAACGCCGTTTGCGCGTCCGCCAACCACCACCACACAGCAAAAGTCGGAATCGCCATCATAATCAACGATGAAGTAAAACCCGCCGCATATTTTTCTGCCAATTCTGCCAAACGCGGTTTTTGCGACAAGGCGCGGTCAAGCAGTTTGACAATGTGCGCCAAACGAGTCTGATTGCCCACTTGTTCTACCTGAATTATCAATAGGCTTGCCACATTTAAAGTACCAGCGGTAACATGGCTGCCTGAATGTTTGACAACAGGCACGCTTTCTCCCGTTAGCATCGCTTCGTTGATTTCGCTGTCGCCACGCAAAACAATGCCGTCCACAGGCACAATTTCGCCAGCGCGTACCACAATCGTATCGCCCATTTTCAATGATACAACCGCCGCTTCTTCGCTGATTTCTTTTTCCAAATCCTTGATTTTATGGCAAAACGCAGGCACCAGTTTGACCAAACGTTCGGCTGCATCGCCAGCTTTGCGCCGCGCCGATTGTTCCACAAATCGCCCAATCAACAAAAACAACACCAGCATGGCGATGCTTTCAAAATACAAGCCGCTGCCTGAATGTTGTGTCAGCGAGTAAATGCCTGCAATAAATGTCAGCGTGATGGCAAGCGCAATCGGCGTGTCCATGCCTGTGCGTTTGTTGTGAAAATCGCGCCATGCACCGATGAAAAATGGCTGCGCGGAATAGAAAATCGCGGGCAACACCATCAAAAAACTGCTCCAATGCAAAATGAGCAGATATTGTTCTTCAATATCTTGATATAGATAAGTTGGCAGCGCGAACATCATCGTTTGCATACTCGCCAAACCTGCAACCGCAATCCGAATCAGCATTTTTTTGCGTTCTTTTTGCGCTTGTTCTTCCTGTTTTTGCGCATCATATGGTGCGGCGGTGTAGCCTGTTTGTTGAATTAAATGCAAAATTTCTGACAATTTCACACGCGCATCATCCCAACGCACACGCGCTCTTTGGGTGCTGTAATTCAATTCTACTTTGACAATACCTGCTTTGCGTAAAAGTTGTTGCTCAATCAACCATGTACACGCCGCGCAAGTGATGCCGCTCAACATTAACATGGCTTCTTTTTCATTTTCAGGCAGCATTTCCACAAATTCGGCTTGTACTTCGGGCAAATCATACAATTTCAGTTGCGCCAAAATTTCATCGGGTGGCAAGCTGGCTTTTTCTGCGCTGGCGGTGCGGTTTTTGTAATAATTGCCCAGCCCTGCATCAATGATGCCTTGTGCAACTGCTTGACAGCCAGCACAACAAGTGGGTTCTTCGTGTTGCTCGTAAATAATGGTTAAATGGATGTTTTCGGGAACAGGGAGACCGCAATGGAAACAGGATTTTTCGGTGGACATAATGATTTTTTCAGGAAAGGTGTTTCAGGCTGCCTTAATAGTATGCAGCCAAAATATTCAGGCAGCCTGAAACTATTGAAATCAATTTATTGTTTCAAAATAGTCAGATAATAGAATTTATGATGAAAATAAAATAACCGTTTCAGGCTGCCAAAAAGCGTTATTATGATACAAAATAGCCAAAATAGGCAGCCTGAAAGTACAAAATCGGTTATCATCGCACCATTTTATTTATTTCAAATTAGATTATGAATATTTCTCCCGTGCCTCTCAATAAGGCTTTTCGTTTACTCAATCATGGACCGACTGTGTTGGTGTCTGCGCATCACGATGGTGTAGACAATATTATGGCTGCGGCGTGGAGTAGTCCATTGGATTTTTCGCCTTGCCGTGTAACGGTTGTGTTGGATAAAAGTACTTTCACGCGCAGCTTGATTGAACAAAGTGGCTATTTTGCCCTGCAAATTCCTGTGCAATCACAAGCACGTTTGGTTTTGGAGATGGGAAATAGTCGTCATAAGAATCCTGAAAAAATTCAGAATGTTGAAATATTCCGCCAAACTGGGTTTGATGTACCATTGGTTTCTGGTTGTGCTGCGTGGTTGGTGTGCAAGGTATTACCTGAACCACATAATCAGCAAACTTATGATTTGTTTATTGGCGAAGTGCAAGGTGCTTGGGCGGATAACCGTGTATTCTATGATGGTCATTGGTTATTTAATACAGCCCCTGCGGAAATGCGCACTTTGCATTATGTATCGGGCGGTCAATTTTATGAGATTGGTGCAGGATTAGATTTGGGTGATAGACGATGATGTGTTTTCAGGCTGCCTTTTTTGAATCACAACAAAAGGCAGCCTGAAAAATATCATTTTGAAAAATGCAGCCTGAAAACATATTTTTCAGGCTGCATTTCTTTTTAATTACAATTTTTTATATGCGGTTTCTACGCTAAATCTAATTGCAATGAGTGAGATAATAGCTACAAGTACCAAATACCAAGCAGGTGCTAAATCGCTGCCAGTATATTTAATCAACAATGTAGCAACCAATGGTGCTGTACCACCCAATAAAGCGTTACCCATATTGAAACACAAGGCAAAACCACTAAATCGCAAATGCGTTGGGAAAATCTCGGTCAAGAATCCCGGTAATGTACCATCGTTCATTGCCAACATCACGCCAAATGCCAATGTAACGAAAAGCGACATGATGAAATGATTGGTTTCCAACAGCATAAATAATGGCACGGAAAATAGGATAAATGCGATACAAGCCAGTCGCAACATGGTTTTGCGTCCATACAAATCAGACAAGTGTCCCATCATAAAAATAAAACCGATGTATGCTAATAAGCCTACGCTTGATGCCATGAATGAATGGGTTTCATCCATACCTAATACGGTACTTAAATAAGTTGGCATATAGCTTAATGTTGTATAGAACGCTACAGCATTAAGTGCTACCACACCACACGCAATGAGCATTTCTTTGCGGTATTTAGTAAGTAAGATTTGAATAGGTAATTTGGTATTTTTTTGGTTCTTATCCAGTTTAGCTTCCATTTCGCGGTAAACAGGGCTATCTTCCAAGTGTAAACGAATATAGCGACCAATTAAGCCAAATGGACCTGCCAATAAAAATGGTAAACGCCAGCCCCATTCATGCAATGCATCATGTTCCATCACAGTGTGCAATAAAGCTGCAAGTAATGAGCCTAACAATAAGCCAGCAGCGGTACTCGCGGGCACTAAACTGGTATATAAACCACGTTTGCCTTTGGGGGCATATTCTGCCAAGAAAGCTGATGCACCTGCATATTCACCCGATGCAGAAAAACCCTGCACCATACGAACGAGTAATAACAAAATAGGTGCAGCGATACCAATTGATGCGTAAGATGGAATAAGTGCGATACAGAAAGTGGAAATGGACATAATCATAATTGACCACGCGAGTGCTTCGCGCCGACCATAACGGTCACCCCAATGTCCCCAAACGATGCCACCAAATGGACGAATAATGAATGAAATAGCAAAAACAGCAAAAGTAGCAATCAAGCCTGTTTGCGGGTCTTCCGATGGAAAGAATACTTTACTGATAATAGCTGCAAGATAACCATAAGCAGCATAGTCAAACCATTCCACAAAATTACCGATGAAGCTGGAAGTTGCTGCTTTACGAAGTGCTTGACTTTCCTGTTCCGTGAGCTCCGGTACAGAATTATTTGTGTGTGTTGCTGACATAATAATCTCCAATCATGTTTTAAAGAAGACAGTTTCAAGTATAGACTGATTAAAATATTTTTCTAGTCTTATTGTTCTAAATATTTCGTTTTTTTAGAATTTTGTTGCAAATTTGCGAAAGTTAAATAGAATTTCAATATATTTTCAAGGAAATGACATTCAGTATTATCTATAAAAATTAAGGGTAATTCTGATGGCAACTCTTTAATTTTACCAATTTGGAGTTATGATGGCTTTTAAAATTTGCGTAATCAGGGCAATACTAAAATCACAATAAAAACTATTATTTAATCAATATAGATATCAAAAATTGATTAATTTTTGCATAAAATAAAACAGTAAGTCATTTTTATTTTTTCAGGCTGCCTATTCCTAACAACGCAACTTGAAAAAACATGACTACTTGCTGCTCTAATAAATACATCAAAATTTATTACAAATTATTGAAAGGTGGCTGAACAGATTCTCACACCACCTTTCAAATTATCATCAATTTTGAAACAAATTTTCAAGCTGCCGTTGCTGTTGGTGTATTATCATCAACTTCTTTATTTTGTTTACGAGAAAATAGACTAGCAATCACTTCGCTCATACCACCAACAATAATCAATGCACCACCGATAATTTGCGCCATACTCAATGGTTCGCCAAAAATCATCAAACCTACAAATACTGGTGCTACCACGCATTCCCAGTAAGATACGCAGGCAAATTCAGATGCTTTCAAATGGCGTGTTGCGATGGAACAAGTACCTAATGCACCAAAACCACATACAAAACCGATTGCAACCCACCAAATCCAGTCAGAAGTACCCATATTAGCAATAGTTGGCTGAGTAATTGGGAACAATGCCAAAATACCGATTAATGCAAACAAAAAATTCCAAAATGCTCGCGTGTCCCCTGGTACTTCTGTACGGAAACGGTTGAAGAACAAGAACAAACCGTAACCTACACCTGAATACAATGCTAACATATCGCCTTTGAAGGTTTCTTGTTTGAATTCGAAGCCCATTTTCAGGCTGCCTCCTTCAAAACTAACCAAACCAACAATCAGCAACATACCAACAAATACACCGACCATTGAAGCCCATGTTGTTGCCCTCATTTTTTCTTTCAAGAAAATTACGGCAAGTAAAGTGGAAATAATAGGGCCAACATAAATAAAGAACACTGCATTGGCAATAGATGTCAATTTAGTTGCCATCACATAAGCTGATAAACAGTTACCCATGAAAAAACCACTTAAAATCATTGGGAAAGACAGTTTAAATTCTTTTAAGGTATGCAACCTACCGTTGTACGCTAAAATAGCTAAAAATGCGAGTGTACCGCATAACATACGCGAAGAAGCGATAAAGTCGCCTTGCGCATTAATATTACGAGCAAAAAAGCCTACGAACCCCATCAAAGTGGCTGCAATAAATGCATTAATAAAGCCAACTTTTTTGTTGATGGGAGTGCTACTATTAGTTGAAGTACTCATAGTATATATCTCCAAGTTTTCTAAATTCTCCAAAAAATTCTATTCATTTGCTAAATTATTAATAATCGATACAGCCTCCTCTCCAGCATCAAAGCTTTGATATTTTTTTATAATGACTCATGATAATAATGCAGGATACATTTCAATACATACTCCAATCAAAATTTAATTTCATCAGATAACTACGCATTTCATGTATCCTGCAACAATCACTCAATTAAGATTACATACAAATTTATTTTTATATGTAAAACTTTCAATGATAAATTTTAAGCAAACTCTGTTTGAATTGCTTTAACCATTTCACTCACTGCAACCTCAGTCAAAATACGACCTTTTTCTGCAGATGATGGTTTGGCGGAAGACAGGCAGCCTGAATGAGGTGTTCTTTCTGGAATTTCTGGCAACACATCATAATTAGTCAGTTGTGCTGGTGGATGATCCATCACTCTATCCATATGTACCAAATCAGGGAAATGTTCTAACATTAATGAAGTTTCCAAAACCCCACCATGCTCAATATCCCAACCAGGGAAACCATCAGGATACAATCTTTCCAAAGCTTCAGGGGTAACAAAATCCCAATAAGATAAAATCAAAACTTTAGGTAGTTTATCTGAAATAGCACGAATATCTCTCAATGCCAATTCAACACCTTCGTACACGAATTGATAGTTTTCATAGTGTCCATTTACAAACACCATTTTTTTCAGTCCATGACGGAATAACTCATTTACTAAAGTTCTAGCCGATTCAATGACATGGGCTGCACTAAATCCAAATGTTCCGACTATGTGTGTTCCACCTCCTGAACGAGGTTGAGATTTATAACCAAAGGCAATTGTTGGCGCAACCAATCCATCAATTTTTTCAGCTACTAATTCAGCCATTTTGGTAGATAAAATAGTATCTACACCCAAAGGCATATGCGGACCATGTTGCTCAACAGCACCTACTGGTACAAGCATTACTGTTTCAGCATTAGAAATTTTTTCACGATAACTAAATGCGTCAATTCGCATAATATTTACTTCTGCCATGATGCACCTCTTACTAATGATGTATGTTAATAATAATTATTTAGAAATAATTCAATTATTTATTTTCTAACGATTCAGATTGTTTAGGTTTTTTCATTGCAAAGAAGATTTGAGAAACACCGCCCAAAATAATCAAAGCACCACCTAACATTTGCATTCCTGTAATAGGTTCAGCAAACAACGCAATCCCCAATAATGTTGCCATAATTGTTTCTTGGTATGAAATAGTTGCCAATTCGCTTGCCAGTAAGATTTTAGAAGCTACTGTTAAGAAAAAGAAAGCACCAAAACCAGTTACTGTCGCAGCAATAATCAAAACTATCCAACCACGACTAGTCATTTGGGACAAATCAGGTTGCATAAAGAGCAAAATAATACCAATAGTACAAATAGCAAATAAGAAGTTAAAGAAAGAACGAACATCTGAATCAACATCGCCACGATAACGGCTAAAGAACAAGAACAAGCCATAAGCAACGCCAGAACCCAAAGCAATTAAATTACCTTTCATATACTTAGGATCTAGACTTAAACTCATTTCAATACCATTTTCACCGTTGCTAATAATACCAATGATTAATAAACAACCTATGAATACAGCTACTAATGATGCTGCAGTCAATTTAGTAAATGGTTCTTTTAAAAAGATTGTGGCTAGTAATGTTGAATAAATCGGCCCTGTGTAAATTAAAAATGCCGCATTAGATAATGTCGTCAACTGAGTTGACCAAACATATAGACCAGAAAGCAAGCCTAAAAATATACCGCTTAAAAAGATTGTAGGGGAAAACTTAATTTGTTTGACTTTATATAATTTGCCAGCAACGGCAAAAATTAAAATCATTCCAATAAAACCAACAAAACTACGAGTAAAAGAAATAAACATACCTGGTGCTTCAATATACCTGGCGAATGCACCGATACCACCCATCAAACTTGAAGACAAAAACATGAAACCAAAGCCTTTAAGTTTTTCGCGACTTGTCGTATCCATCTTAAGACTCCTAAATTTTAAGTTAAAATAAGTCATGAACAGCTAAACCCATCCATGACTTATCTCTAGCTATTACAATTTAAACAATTAAACTAAAGTAGCATCGTTGAAATTGCGATTTGGGAAGTAATCTTCACAACCACCTTCACGATATACGTCAGCAGTAGCGCAGTGTAATGCACCACCGAATGGGTAAGCATCGCGGAATGGAACTGGGATTACGTTCATGCCCAATTTGTCCATTTGTTCCATTTGGTTCACTTCTGAAGCTTCGCAAATCACAGTTTTGTGATCCAATACCAAGCAGTTCATAGACAACCATACTGAGCTGTAGCACAGTGGAGGAGGTTCTTTGTGAGCAGGCATAGCTGCATCAACAATTTCCCAACCGTTTTTCTCGAAGATTGCACGTTGTTCTTGTGGCAAACGACGAGTTGGGTTGTTAATAATCAAACCTGGACGCAGAGGAACAAATGTTGCGTCAATGTGGATTGGATATGGGTCACCTGGGAAGTTAACTGCGTGAACAGTCAAGTTTGGATAGTAGCGTTTGAACCATTCCATTGCAGTGCGGTTAGTAGTCAAACCATGTTGAATGAACAAGTCTTTACCTACACGCATAATGTCTGCAGCGTCCCACATTGGTTCGTGTTCAGTTGTCACGAAGTCTTTGTTTGCTGTACGAACCAAACGTTCTTCCAATGAAATTTTTTCATCGTAGTAGTTGTGTTTGTATGATTTGTCAGTCAAACGTGGACGAGGAGCTTGAGTCCATTTGAATTCTGGGTCTTCGTCAAAATATTTTTTCATCAGAGGCCAGAAAGCCAGATATTCAAAGTAACGGCAACGGAATGAGTTAGCAGAAGCCATAATTTCATTACCGATTGTCAACAGAATATCACGAGGAGGCATACAAGTCATCATAGATTGAGTACGGAAATCTGGAGTGATGACTGGTTGGTTCCATTGCAATGGAGTTGGGCGGTCAACTTTAACGCCACGATCTTCCAATACTTTAGCCAAATAGTTCAGTTGAGCATTTGCTTTTTCAACTGTTTCTAATGGGCGAGGACCCCACATGCCGCGCATTTCGCTGTCTACAGGCACTTTTTCAGAAGTAGCTGGTTCTTCATCAGGGATTACGCTGTGATCTGCCACACCAACGATAATGTGTTTTAGAGGGTCAAAGTCGTTCCAAGAGTTAACGATTTTTGCCATGATAATTCTCCTTACAGCACTACATTCAAAAGACTAACACTGGTAAACTCACAGGTTAGCAACGGGTTAAAATCTACGAAACGTGATAACTACAATTTTTGTAATCATCGAGATTAAACAACATTGCTATCGTTTTTTCTCTCTCGCTCCGTATCTCTTGATGCGCATTTTAACGACTTGCCGTTTTTTTAAAAGTCAAAAAAGAATAAGATTTATGTCAAAAAAATACGAAGCCCTACAATTCAATCAAAAATCAAATTAACCATTTGTTTATATGTAAAAATATTTTTCAATCAAGCAGCCTGAAAAATATTTTTCAAGATATTTTTTATACTATTTGTAGCATTTTGATAGTTGTATTTTGATGCTTTTCAGGCTGCCTTTTATTGGCAACCAATGTTTCCAAAATATTTCCGTTATTCAAGACACAATTTTATGTGGAATTTAGCTTACTATCTACTAAAAATCACATTTCGCCATGGTTAAATGATGAATATTACATTCTTCAAATAGATGACCTAAAAATGCAAATCCCGAATATTTCATCTCCATTATCTATTTTAATATTTCAGACCACACACTCCAATAAAGATAATGATCAATTTATACAAAATCTTATTTAATAATAAAAAATTGAATGACAGTATCCGCCTACACCTATTTCAGAGACTTTAATTAAAAGATACCTAAAATGATGGATATTAAACTCCTCAAATAAGCAGCCTGAAAACACACAATACCCAAATATTTTTCACAATTTTTGTTTCAAATACTTCAAGCCAAACTTTTGCAAAACTCAAAATAACAGGTCGGATACAAGTATCCGATAGTTGTTACAAGTTTTCAGGCAGCCTGAAAGACTTTTTGCGATACAATACGCCCCCTAAATTTTCAACATTACATAATTTATGGCTCAATTTAATCAGTATTCAGAAGAAAGCATTAAAGTTCTCAAAGGTTTAGAACCCGTCAAAGAACGCCCTGGCATGTACACCCGCACCGACAGCCCCACCCACATCTGCCAAGAAGTCATCGACAACGCCGCAGACGAAGCCTTGGGCGGCTACGCCACACAAATTGATGTGATTTTGCACGAAGACGGCTCGCTGACCGTGCGCGACAACGGACGCGGCATCCCCACAGGCTTACACCCGATTGAGCAAATTCCCGTTGTAGAACTGGTATTTACCCAACTCCACGCAGGCGGCAAATTCAACAAAAAAGACGGCAATGGCGCATACGCCTTTTCAGGGGGCTTGCATGGCGTGGGCGTGTCCGTAACCAACGCCCTGTCCACGCGCTTGGAAGTAACCGTGAAACGCGAAGGCAAAATCTCACGCATCGTGTTCGCGCATGGCGAAGTAATTGAAAACCTACACGAAATCGGCAAATGCAGCCTGAAAGACACAGGCACCGAAGTCCGCGTGTACCCCGACCCCAAATACTTTGAACAGCCCAACTACAATTTAGCCGAATTAGAACGCCTGCTCCGTGCCAAAGCCGTGTTATTGCAAGGCGTGAGCGTGTCGCTAACGCGCCACATAAAAGGGCAACCTGAAAATACCGCCCACACCCAAACATGGCATTATCCGCAAGGTTTACGCAGCTATCTCGCTGATTTATTGGCAAACGCGCAAGAAGCCGTTCCCATTTTCGCTGCCGAAAACTACATTTCAGGCAGCCACGAAGATTTCCGCGAAGGCGAAGGCGCAGCATTCGCGCTCACATGGCTGGAAGACGGAAATTGCGCCAACGAAAGCTATGTCAATCTCATTCCCACGCCATTGGGCGGCACGCACGAAGCAGGTTTGAAGCAAGCCGCTTTCCATGCCGTGAACAATTTTATCAATCATCACAATCTCTTACCGCGTGGCGTGAAATTGCAAAGCGATGACGTGTTCAACCGCGTGGCATTTGTGCTGTCCGCGCGCGTGCTTGACCCACAATTTCAAGGGCAAACCAAAGACAAATTGACCAACCGCGACGCGCTCAAATTGGTGGCGACTTTGTGCGCTGACCCATTGGAATTGTGGCTCAATCAAAACGTGGAAATGGGCAAGAAAATCGCGGACTTGGCGATTAAACAAGCCCAAGCGCGTATGCGTTCCGTGAAAAAAATTGAGAAGAAAAAAGGCTCGGGCGTAGCCGTTTTACCTGGCAAATTAACGGATTGTGAAAGCGAAGACGTGCGCGAAAACGAGTTGTTTTTGGTGGAAGGCGACAGCGCGGGCGGTTCAGCCAAATTGGCGCGAGATAAACGTTTTCAGGCAGTCTTACCTTTGCGCGGTAAAGTGTTGAATAGTTTTGAAATTCACAGAGACCAATTATTTGGCAATGCCGAAATCCACGACATTTCCGTGGCGATTGGCGTTGACCCACATGGCGCAAATGACGATGTGGATTTGAGCGGTTTGCGTTACGGCAAAATCGCCATTTTGTCGGACGCGGACGTGGATGGCTCGCACATTCAAGTTTTACTTTTGACGCTTTTTTACCGCCATTTCCCGAAATTGGTGGCAAATGGCAACATTTATGTGGCACAACCGCCGCTTTTCCGCGTTGACGTGAACGCGCAAGGCAAAAACAAGCCCGCCCGCAAATTGTACGCGCTAGACGAAAGCGAATTGAACGCGATTTTGGAACGATTGAGCAGCGAAAAAATTCGCGAAAACGGTTTTTCCATTAGCCGATTCAAAGGCTTGGGCGAAATGAACCCCGACCAACTGAAAGACACCACCTTGCACCCCGACACGCGCAGATTATTGCAAGTACAAATCCCCGAACAGGACGCAGCGCACACGGAAACCGTGTTTCTGAAACTGATGGGCAAAGGCGAAGCCGCAAGCCGCCGCGCGTGGATGGAAGCGGAAGGGGATACGGCAGAAGGGGATATTTGAAAATGTGATGTTTTCAGGCAGCCTGAAACCTTATATATTGCCCCCAATTCAAGGGGCAGTCAAAAATTTAAAATCACGGCGAAAGCCCCTTGAATTAACTAATGTTAATTTTCAAGGGGCTTTTAACATGAAGGAAGTAGGCAAGAGATGAGCAAAATAGACATGAACGTCCGCATAGACAGATTAGTAGAAAGTCAAAACTACCGATTAGGCTTAATGCTAATAGAGAACGGCAAGATGGGTAAATTTGAAACCTACATTTGTCAAACGCTCGCCGAAGTCTGCGAAAGAATAGCCAAGTTTGAAGCACAAAATCTAACCCTTATATATTGCCCCCAATTCAAGGGGCAGTCAAAAATTTAAAATCACGGCGAAAGCCCCTTGAATTAACTAATGTTAATTTTCAAGGGGCTTTTAACATGAAGGAAGTAGGCAAGAGATGAGCAAAATAGACATGAACGTCCGCATAGACAGATTAGTAGAAAGTCAAAACTACCGATTAGGCTTAATGCTAATAGAGAACGGCAAGATGGGTAAATTTGAAACCTACATTTGTCAAACGCTCGCCGAAGTCTGCGAAAGAATAGCCAAGTTTGAAGCACAAAATCTAACCCTATTTGAAAACGCCATAGATTACCAAAAAACCGACTGGCGAGAGTTAGCAAGACAAAACAAAGCGAAAAAGGCAGCCTGAAAATGAAAGATGTTCAAACCACACAATTAGCCAAACAAGGCAGCATCGCGCAAGGCGGTGGCTGGGGCAGCGCAAGCGACACTTGCCAACGCCAGCGCGATGCAAGCCCCCCTAGGCTAATAGGGGGGGAACAAACAAAAATCCCTAAATAGCCATACAGGGGAACAAATAAAAAAATTTACTTAAATTCAAACAAACCAAGTTATCAAGGGAACTTAAAAAATGACCACTCTAGATTTCCAAAACTACGAATACTTCACCCACGCCGTAACCGTAGGCGGAAAAATCCTAGAAGTTCCCTTACGCAAAGGACAAAAAGACAGCGCATTCATAGACGCACTCACATTCACAATCAAGAAACAAACCATAGACATCAACAAAGGACTGTGCATCACAGATTTAGAGTATGTCGCCGCGTATAGCGAAATCCTACAAGACATTTTCGGTTTCGGCGTAAGCGAAAAAGCAGGTAAAGGACGTTATTTCTACAACGCATTCTACCGACTCGGCACCAAAGAAACCGAATATGGGACACTTCACATCGGCGGACAAAGAGAAACCATCTTAATTGAATTAACAGGTATAGTCGTAGAAGTGAAAAAGCAGTACAAGGCGACAACGTCCGCCGTGTGTGAAAACACATCAGGACGTTGGCAACGCTGTAATGATTTTTCAATTCTGCGACTATACAGGCTGCCAAGCAGCAAAACCAGGTTGGGAACAAAGACTATACCAATTCCTAACCCAAGCCGTCCGTCCAAGAATTACACGCATAGACTGCGCTCATGACTTCTTCAATGGCGAATACAGCCCAGAACAAGCCATGTTAGACCACAACAAAGGTTTATTCAACCGTGCAAACAAACGCCCAAAAAGCGAATGCAAAGGCACCGCCTGGCGAGAAGAAGACTACACAGGCAAAACATTCTACATCGGGAGACGTGGCAGTTCCAAACTCGTCCGCGTTTACGAAAAAGGCAGACAACTAGGCGACAAAGACAGCCAATGGACACGCTTTGAAATAGAGTTCAGAAACAAAGACTGCGTTATTCCACTAGAAATTCTAACCGCACCAGGCGAATTTCTCACAGGAGCCTACCCAGTCGGAGAAACCCTGTTTACAACAACAGCCCAATCCATAGAAGCAGCGACCGAAAAAGTGAACATCACTTTTGACAGCAAACTAGCCCACGCCAAAAACCAAGTCGGGCGCATGGTCCGCTTCCTAAATGATATTGGCTGGACACCCGAACAAATCATAGAAGCCCTAATTGGCGAAGAAGACAAATACCCAAAAGGCTTAAACCCAGAAGAATACGACTGCGACAAAGCTCAAGTTCACTATCTCACAACAGAAGACATTGACTACACCGAATTGCCAACAGACGAACTAGACGAAGTCATCAAAATAGAAACCGCCATCAGAATCTTTGACCAAGACACCCAATTAAAAACCGATTGGCAAAAACAACTGATAGCCGAATTTCCAGACGACTTCAAACGCTGGCTAGACATCTGGAAACAGCAGCAATACTACGGCATTAACCACCATTTACGCGAAGCCGAAAATTTAAGAAGAGAACAAGAAAGCCATCTTGACTATCTCTATTCCAAATACGGCACATTTTTTCCAACCCAAACTAAAAGGACAACATCATGTCATTAAATTTTAACGAACAAACCCCACTCATCTACCAAAAGAAAATTGTCATGGGCGTATCCCGCTTCAAAGGCGAAGTAGATAAAAACCAAATTGACAACTGCAACGTCTTAATCGCAGCCCCATTGAGCAGCGACAAAGATAACGCGAAAGGCTTTGGCGTAGCCAAAGTCCCCTTTGGCAAAAGCGACAACTTCAACAAATTTCTCGGTGTAACGTTCCCCTGCGAAATGGAGTTAGCCTTCGTTACAGAAACCAACGCATCAGGCAAACAACGCGAAGTTCTGAAAGACATTCGCCTGATTGCTCCACCAGCAAAAGGATAACCCTATGCAAATCAAATACATCGTGCAGGATTTGGAAACGTGCGAATTCCTGTATCCCTCGCCCGATGGCGATGTAGGGCAAACGCCCTACATAAAACAGGCAGGGCATTTTGAAGAAATGCAAGATGCCCTAGATGCAGGGGAAGATTTAGGCGCACCCTTTACCATTTTTACTTTTTACCTACCTAAATAGGCAGCCTGAAAAGCAAAAAGCAAATTCAGCCCAAATCAAATTCAATCCAAAACCCAAACCCAATTTACTGCGTGCCGGGCGGTTGCGCAGATAAACCCCTTGATAACCGCCCATTTTCCATTTTTTTAACTTAATTTTTAAGGAGTTCAATCATGAACATCAAACAAAAAATGACTCGTGTAGCAGTCGTATCCACAGCAGCATTGGCAACCGCAAGCGCACAAGCTGGCACAATCGCAGATGCAGTAACTCAAGGCACAACAGGCTTGGTTGAAGACTTGGGGGCAACAGGCGCGATTGTAATCGGCATTGTCGTAGTCGGCGTTGGCATCGGCGCAGCAATCCGTATGTTACGCAAAGGCGGTTAATCTTAAGGAGCTACCATATGAAAGGTTATAGAGTAGGCGGTCAATGCTTCGCCACTTCGGAGGAAGCGTCCAATTACAAAATGAGTATGGTAGTTCCGACCATTACGGCGGACGGGGAATTAAAAACCCCCGTCTACCAAAATGGTAACTGGTATTACGGCACTCAAAAAATAGTTCTCACATTTCCAGAATGCGACCCAAAAGAATCTTTTATAGAAGGTTTACAAGTTGGGACTATGTTAATCGGACTATTTTTACTTACTTTCGGCATTAAAACGGCAATAAGAATGCTGTATGCAATCAATCAAGACACAAATAGCGAGTGTTAAAAATGGAGACAGGTAAACCCAAACCAGGCATGGAAATGATAGGCGGTGGTGGTTCAAGTGGTGGTGGTTCAAGTGGTGGCGGTTCAAGCGGAGCGAAAACTCAAACAGTAGTAGGTCAAGCCATTCAAAAATCCACAGAAGGATTAAACACCGATTTATATGTTGTTTCAGGAATTTTAATTCTCATAACCGTGATAATTGTTGGTGTAGCAGCAGTCATCAAAATGATGAGAGAAGCCGAAATGGGAGAACTGCGTATAGACATGACCGATGAACAATTTGCCGATGAAATGTTTAGCTATCAAGACGGAGAAGAACATAGCCATTTTACCGATGAATTTGTTCAAGACTTCTTTGATGAAACAAACGAGCATACCGCTAGCACCTTTGCGAGCGAAATGTTTACAGATGAGCCACCAGATGACCCGATAGACCAATTTGTAACAGACATGTTTACAGAAACTGACACAACAGAAAGCGAATTGGAGTCACAAGATGAGAAAGGATAAAAATGAACGACACAATCATGTTTTTACTCGGGCTGCTGTTCACAGCACCGTTTTTACTCTTATTTTTTTAATGGGCTGGATATGGCAACAATAAAAGGCAGCCTGAAAGCTGCCTTTGTGATTATTCTTGCTGAATTTTGATTTTTTGATATTGAATTTTTAAAGCATTAACTGCCGTTAATAGTGCAGCATCAAACAGATGTGGATTATCTAAAATGGGTTGAAGTTGTTCCATGCTTGCCATAACACCTAAATAAACAGGTTTATTGGTTTGCATTTCTTCAAAGGTCATTTTGTCTATTTCAATGTGTGTTGAGCAGCTGAGAATTCCTAAATTTTCTTTAAAAGTGCCACTCCATAAATTCACACTTGGGCTGTATGTGAAATCTTTAATGTCGTAATCCATTTGTTTATCTCCGTGAAAGTTGAAATATATCATGAAGCTTTTTCGTATTTTAATTCCTTTTTTTCTTTTTGTATCACTCAATTCTTTTGCTGATACTGCCTATATCCCACCTAATACTCCACAAGCTGTTATTACTCGTACTGCTAATGGAAATCCTATTCATGTTAAAACTCCTATTAGGGGCGGTGCCACATATTCTGGGAGTCTTGATAGTGGTCTTACAATTAATGTTCCAAATAAACAATTCAACAGCGTAAAAGCCCAAAACGGCAACGTAACCGCCACCAAAACCCACCCCGCCACCTTTACCGATTCGCACGGCGCAAAAGCAACAGGCACCGTCAACACCCAAACCAATGTAGGCAAAATGAGCAATTTAAGCAAAGGCTTTGCCACCTACGCAGGTGTAAGTATCGCTGGTGCAGTCGTCAACAGTCCTCACGCTCAACAAGCAGCTCAATCACTCGGGCAAGGAGACTACGGAAAAGCAGCTGCTCACGCAACAGCAGCATTTGATTTCTCTGGTCTCGGCTCTGGTCTTTATGGTTTATTTGACATTTTCCAAAACGCCAGGGCAGGCAAAGAAATGGGAAAAGCCGTTCAAAATGCAGCTGCACAAAAAGCCCAAGCTGCTGCTCAACAGGCAGAACAACAGCGTAAAAACAATGAAGATTTTAATAAATACCTTCCAAACCCGGCAACAGGTAAACCAGCAGTTTACCCTAAATTATTAATAACGGAGGGCTATTATGGAGGTCATGTCAAAATTCTTCCTCATGATTCTAATATTGGTCAAGGCGGTACAAAAAGTGGACATTTTTTTCAAGAAATTAACTGGGGGTTCGGGGATTGGAATTGTTACAGCCGTAGCTGCTATCCTCCTTCTGGTACAACTTGGCATTCCGTTCAAGTAACGGAGAAAAACTACGACCAGTATAAAGATGCTATAGCTCAAGCCATTAATTCATCGCCTAACACCTTAACTCTGGAAGATTTCCTGTTAAATCAGCAAGAAATTATGGCAATTATTGCAGATTATTTGGACAAGAATCTCGCCCAAAATCAAGCCTTAACAGAAGCCATCACCAACATGATGTGGCAGTTAGGCGCGGGAAACGGCGGTATTGGCGCAGAAAATACACAAACTACAATAGTAGGCAGCCAAGCTGACAACACCTTCGTCTCTCCCCCCTACACACCTGCTGGAAGCAACCAAGCTCAACAAACTCAATTTGTTGTAAACCAAGACGGAAGTGTAACCACATCAACGATACCACGTCCAGACTTAAATGCACATACCAGTCAAGCACCAACACGACATCCGATAGGACAAAACACTTCATCAACACAATCACAGACAGAAACGCCTAAAAGCCAATCAACAGCTTCTGCACCTGATATTTGTGCGATGAATCCTAACTCTTTGATGTGTAGCCCTTTGGGCAACATGGACTACGAAGACATAAAGCTACCGACAAATACGGTCAATATCAGCTTAAACCCTTTAAATATTTTTCAAACAACAGGCGTATGCCCACCACCAGAAGAGTTAAATTTATTGGGAAACCGCTTCTTATTCAGCTATCAGCCAATGTGTGATGGTGCGTTGAAATTGAGACCATGGTTGATTTTTCTTGCCATGATTTTATCGTTTTTAATTGTGAAAGATTCAATAGAAAGGCAATAAAAATGAAAGGTTCTATCGGTTTATTACTCACATCGGTTTTTACCACGCTAGCCGGCAAAATCATGGCTGCTCTAGGCTTGAGCATCATAACCTACACAGGTGTAACCGCGTTGCAACAACAAATGATTTCCCGTATTTCCAGCGGATTAGATGACATTCCATCAGCTTCATTACAAATCTTCTATTTAGCTGGCGGCGGTGTCGCTTTAAACTGGTTAATGTCTGCCATTTCCTTTTCATTGGGATTCAAAGCAGTTTCTAAACTAGGGACAGTATTCTCAAATAAATAATTAATAAACAATGATTTATTAATTAAATTGAATTATATTTAAGGGGTTAATATGATTAGTTTAATAACAGGTATGCCAGGCATGGGCAAAACCAGTTTAATGGTTTCTATGTTGCTCAATCGCAAGGATTTAAAAACACGCCCTTTGTATGTAGAAGGTATTCCAGATTTAAAATTGCCACACGAAGAAATTCCCGAAGGTCATTCAATGGAAGATTGGCATGTTTGGGCACCTACTGGCGCGATTTTAGTGATTGATGAAGCACAAAGAATTTTCCGTCCGCGTTCTGCTGGCGCAAAAGTACCTGAACATGTTCAAGCGTTGGAAACTCATAGACACAAGGGTGTTGATATTTTTATTCTTACACAGCATCCACGTTTATTAGATGTAAATGTTCGCTCTCTCGTTGGTGAGCATCGCAATATCAGCAACACCCTTCTTGGTGTTCGCCGTGTCAGCTACTGGGCGCGCTGCGCCAATCCTGAAAGCAAAACAGATATTTCTGAAGCAAAAAACAGCGTCTTCCGTCTTCATAAAGATGCGTTTGGTTTGTATAAATCTGCTGAAGAACACAATAAAATTTCAGGTAAACGAACCATGTGGATTTATATTATTCCAATCGCAATAATTTTCAGTATATTCATGATTTTACATATGATAAACCGCTATAATCAGCGATTTGGAACAGATAAAAATCAAACAAATCAAACAACGATAACGCAACAACATCAAATAGCATCACAAGCACAAATGCAGCCTGATAGTGTGCCTGTTGGTCAGTATTCAGGCAATGCACACAATATGAGTGTATCTGAACCTACTCAACCACAAAGGCAGCCAATTAAAGTTGAAGACTTTAAGCCTGATATTGAAGGCAGACCGTGGACAGCACCGATTTATGATAATTTTAATCGTAATTATCAGACGATGCCTTACCCAGTTATGTGTGTTAAATCATCTAAAAAATGTACTTGCTATACGGACCAAGCGACACCCATTAGAGATATGGATAAAGGTTTATGTATGGATTTTGCTGAAAACGGCATTTACAATCCATATTTGAAAAACGAATATCAAGATGTTCAGCCAAGTGAAACCGTTGGGCAACCAGTTCAATCGACTGCGCAAATATCCGAACTTGGCGGCGAGCCACTTCCATCACTCAGCCCCGCCAATTCAAGTCATTTGAAAGTGATTCAGTAACTTCATTATAGGTGCGATTTTTGTAAATGTTACTATGCCCCAAGCATAGTAACGTTTGCAAAAATCGTACCCACCAACCGTAGGGCGGTAGTCGTTGAATTTCACAAACATAAACCAAAAACCCTAAACCATTTCTACGGAGCTGGTTTAGAGATTTTGGTTTAGCGCAAAACTAAAATCAGGCTGCCTAGATAGAATAGAAACCATAGTTTCAAACTGTTGCAAAGAATTATCGGGCAGCCTTTATCTATTGAAGATTGACTATCATCATAGCCGTTGTGAACAACAATAGGCTGCATATAAGGAAAATCCCACATGAACGTAATCGCACTAGATATTTCAAAGGCTACAGCTGACTGTCATCTCAAAACAGCCAAAAAAACCGACAACCTGAAAATAAGCAATGACATTTCAGGCTGCCTAAAAATTGATGAGTGGATAAGGAAACACCGCATCCGAAAGCTCATTATCGCAATGGAAGCAACAGGGATTTATTATGAAACCATAGCCAATTATCTTTCACAGAAATACGATGTTGTAGTGATTAATCCACTCAAAATAAAAGAATACGGCAAATCCCTATTCAATCGCACCAAAACTGATAAAGCCGATGCCATACTCATAGCAGAATATGCTTATCGTCATCACGATAAACTAGACTTCTACATCGCTCCCAAAAATCATCAATACCATCTTCACAAACTCATCGCACTCTACTCACAACTCAATCTACAAATCACGCAACAAAAAAACCGAAAACACGCATCACAAGATGATTTTACTCATGCTGTTCACAACGCTATTATTCAAACACTTGAAGAACAAATGTCGCTGACACAAAATGAAATTGAAAAAATGATTAAGAAAAATAATGAACTAAATCAACAGTACAGAAATCTGTTAACCATTCCCAGCATTGGCAACAAAACCGCTCCCATTATTTTGCACTATCTTAACTCACGAGATTTTAAGAATGTAAACAAGTTCATGGCATTTTGCGGACTAGTTCCCAAAATTGAACAATCAGGAGAAAGTGTCAATAAAAAATGCTCGCTTTCTAGATATGGACACAAGAAACTAAAAGCAGCATTCTTTTATCCTGCTCTGGTTGCGTATAACTACGGCTATTTCCCTAATTTGGTTAAAAACCTAGAAACAGCCAAAAAGCCCAAAATGGTTATTATCACAGCCATTATGCGAAAGCTCGCCAAAATCTGTTACTGCATACACAAATCAGGTCAGCCATTTGACAAAGAAAGGCATCAGAAACAAACGTTCAAAAAACCAATAGAACAAATAGAACAAACACAAGAAACCCAAAAAGAGTAGTAAGCAGCAATACGCGCGGAAAAGTCAAAGAATAGCGCAGCTTTGACTAAAAACACCAATTAAATCAACACGATTACAGAGTAAAAACTGTACTCGTGCCATTTTACAATCTGAAAAAATGTCAAATAAATATACACAAATAAATCAATGAGATATAAATATTTTAAGATTTGTTATTGACGAGCTATACTATCATCTTTGCAAAACTGCGGAACCCTTTAAATTGCCGTCATTCCCGCGCAGGCGGGAATCCAACATTGGGTTAAACAAACTTTTGTTTCTTAAAGTTAAAAATGGATTCCCGCCTACGCGGGAATGACGATGGCTTTTCTTTTTCAGGCAGCCTGAAAGGAATAAAAATGGTTGAAATTAAAGAAAATCCTTTGTTTTTCTTGGTTCTGCTATTTGCTGCAATCACACCGTTTTGTTTTTATAGCTTGTTGGGCTTGGAAACCTTGTTTGTATTTGGCATGATGACATTGTGCTCTTCTCTTGCCCTATTAAGCTTATTTTTATCAAATGGCAATTTAGATGTATTTGCTTTCAAATGGATTTTGTTGCTTTTCGTAACCATGCCTTATGTGGACATGGTTCATGAAATGTGGGGGCGTTCATGGTTCTTTGTTTACTGGGGAATAGCATTTTTCGTTTATGGCTTGAATGGCTCGGTTTATTGGGTTAAATGGCTCAAAATCTGCGTATTATCGGTATTATTGTTTGTCCCGATTGCTTTATATTTTGAATACACAACAGAAAAACAAGACATTATTGCCAACCGCACCCAAACCCTTTCAGGCAGCATTCCCGAAAGCCCATCCAGTTTTACCAAACCATGTGGCAAAGGGGGACGTTGCACATTTTATTTTTTGGATTTGGCTGGCGTGAAGTTTAATTGCGACCTACATTCAAAAAAGGCAATGGACAAATTCATCTGCCAAGACATCTACCAACACGCAGGCAAAACCGCCACAGCCCAATACATTCTTGAAAATCAAAAAGAAGCCCGTCTTGTTTCCTTGCGCGTGGACAATCAAATACTTTGGTCGTCCGAACAAACATTGGCGTGGTATCAGCAGAGAGAACAAACTTTGTGGCGCGAGTTTGGTGCAGGTTTGTTGCCCATCAGTTTGCCATTTTTGTTGCTGTTTGCGTGGGCGCGGAAATTGACGTTTCAGGCTGCCTTTTTGTATTAAAATAACTATAATTGCTTATCCTAATTACCAACTTTAATAGTGAATTCAATTTAAACTAGTACAGCGTTGCCAGCTTCCTTATGTACTATGTGTAACGGCGGTCGCTGTCGCCTTGTCCTGATTTAAATTGAATCCACTATATATAAACAATCATCATGAAAAAAATCCTACTCACCCTAACACTCATCGCCACTCTTTCAGGCTGCGCCCATACCCATACCCACATCAATGCCAATAACGGCGGCGTATGGGGTTCTATTGGACAATCATATCGCTGGTAAAACCATGAAAATTTTAAGCTACAACATTCAGGCTGCCATCGCATCGGACAGCTATTTCAGCTATATTTCGCGCTTACATCGCCAAATTTTACCCAGCCCTGCCAAAACACAAATATTATCCAACATCGCCAAATACATCAGCGATTTTGACATTGTTTGCCTACAAGAAATTGATTTAGGAGGCTTTCGCAACGGCTTTGCCAACCAAGTACAACAACTATTAAGCCAAACCCCCTTTACACATTATATTTACCAAACCAACCGCATCGTTGGCAAATTATCAGTACACGGCAACCTGATTTTAAGCAAATACCCCTTGCGCGAAGTTGTCAACACCGCCCTACCCTCGCGCATCAAAGGACGCGGCATTTTAGCCGCCCAAGTACAAACCGAATCAGGCGAATTTGTCGTTGCCAATGTCCATTTAAGTTTGGGTGCGCTTGACCAATTCCATCAAATACGCTTTATTCGCCAACAACTTGAACCTTTTGAAAACGTCATCGTGATGGGCGATTTCAACTGCCCCCCCGAAGCCGAACAACTTTGCTTGCTTACCGACCACGATTACATCCGTTTAAGCGATGGCTTACCCACCTACCCAAGCTGGAAACCACAACGCACACTTGACCACATTTTTATCAAAGGCAGCCTGAAAGGACATTGCCGCGTAAGCCAATTTACCGCATCCGACCATTTACCTATCATTTTGGAAATTGATAATGCCTAATACAGCCTGAAAACATTTTCAGGCTGCCTCATCTTAAAAATAAACATGATGCTATTTGACCTAAACCGTTATTCTATCAACGATTTCAAACACGAAACTCGGCAACTGCTTACCCTTGCCCTACCCATGATGCTCGGTCAAATCGCCACCATCGCCATCGGTGTTGTCGATACCATTATGGCAGGCGCAGCAGGTAAAGCCGATTTATCCGCTGTCGCACTAGGCAGCTCCGTTTTTGTAACCGTATTCATCACATTTATGGGCATCATGGCAGCACTCAACCCCATGATAGCCCAATTATTCGGCGCAAACAAAACCGATGAAGTTGGCAAAACAGGGCAACAAGGCATCTGGTTCGGCATTATTTTCGGCATCATCGGCATGATATTAATGCTCGCCCTAATCGTACCGCTAAAAAATTATCTGCACATGGACGATTATATTGAAGCACAATTCGGACAATATCTCTTCTATGTCGCCCTTGCCATGCCATTCGCACTCGTCTATCAAGCATTGAGTGCCTACGCCAGCAGCCTAAATCGCCCCAAACCGATTATGTGGATAAACTGGGCAGCGTTAATCATCAATATCCCTTTGAATTGGCTATTTATTTTCAAATTCAACATGGGTGGTTCAGGCGCAGGTCTCGCCACCTTATTCATCTTTTGTTTCAACAGTTTCGCCCTATTTTGCCATATTTGGAAAAATCCCTATTTCCAACCATTTGGGCTGACACAAACTTTCAGGCTGCCTGAATTGACTGCACAAAAAAACATTTGGAAATTAGGCTGGGCAATTGGTTTATCATATTTTTTGGAAGTCAGCTTATTTAGTTTTATCGTTTGGTTGATTGCCGATTTGGGCGAAGATTTTGTCGCCGCCCAACAAATAGTCGGCAACTTAAACAGCATGGTGTACATGATACCGCAAGCCATCGGTTCTGCCGCCACCGTGCGCGTGGGGCAAAGCATCGGACGGCGACAATTTGCCCGAGCGCGTTATATTTCAGGCGTATCTTTACTATCAGGCTGGGTACTTGCGCTATGCACATTTACCTTATTGCTCACGCTCAATCAAGCACTGGTCGGCTTGTACACCCAAGATGCCAGCGTGTTACATATCGGCGCAAGTTTGTTGATTTTTGTTGGATTTTTCCAACTATTTGATTTTACACAATGTATCGCATCATATGCCTTACGCGGTTACAAAATCACCCGTGTACCGATGGTCATTCACGCGATTGCTTTTTGGTTGCTTGGTTTGTTACCTGGGTATGCGCTGGCGTATTGGGCAAATATGGGCATTTACGGTTTTTGGGCAGCGTTGATTTTATCGCTTGCTTCCGCCGCCAGCGCATTGGTTTGGTATTTGAACAAACGCAGTTTATGGGCAATGAAAAATCGTGCTTTGTAAACAGGTATTTTTCAGGCTGCCTATATCATCAATAATATAGTAAATTAAAATAAGCAATCTGCTTCGTTGTCCACACCCTTATGTATTATTTGTACACGGCGGGCGTGGTCGCCTTGTACGTATTAATTTGAAACGACTATAGTTAAATCTGGTTTTCAGGCAACCTTACAGTACACGACAATTTTTGTGAAGTTGTAGGTCGGGCATTCATGCCCGACTTACGGAAATGTTTTTTGTCGTGTACTGTAAGGCAGCCTGAAAACAGGAAAACATCATGGATTACACCCAACTTACCCAATCCTACGCTACACCCGATTTTACCGCGCAAGTGCAAGCTGAATTGCAACAAGTACAAGCTGCCCTGCGCGCTGGCGAGCGCATCATCACATGGCAAATTCATCAACCCATCAGCCCCGAAGAAATGGGACGACGCATCCAAATATTAAAAATGGGTAATATCATCAGCACCATCATCAATTTGGTCATTATCATCTATGCCACCCATTTTGTATTTCCCAATGATGCAGAACTTCGCTATATCATCATTGGCATATCACTCCTACCTCTTATCGGCTTTGGCTGGTTTGTACACCGTTATCTGCCCAAAAATCTGCATAAACAAACCATAACACGGACGCAGATTATGCTTAATGCAGACAAGCAAATTGCCGAAATTGTGCTGCCTAACCGTACCAAACGCAGCCTGAAATGGCACAGTTCCGCCGTTTTACCTGCTTTTATTTTGCCGCATTCATGTATAGTCGCAGAATTGAAAAATCATTACAGCGTTGCCAACGTCCTTATGTGTTTTCACACACGGCGGACGTTGTCGCCTTGTACTGTTTTTTCACTTCTACGACTATAGCAGCGATTTACGCCGTTTACGCGATGAAATACAACATCATATTAGTCAAATAACAGGTTTATCTTTTGAATAAAGGCAGCCTGAAAACTTGTAGGAAAATACAAAATGAAACAAGCACTTGTTATTTTTTCTGGTGGACAAGATTCCACCACTTGTCTGTTCCAAGCGATTGCTGAATATGGCACAGAAAATGTCCAAGCCATCACATTTGCCTACGGACAACGCCATCAAATTGAACTGGAACGCGCGGCATGGATTGCCAACGATTTACATATTAAGCAAACGGTACTGGATTTATCGCTGATTTCCGCCATTACGCACAATGCTTTAATGGACGATGCCGCAGCCATTGAAACCAATGCCCAAAATCTGCCTAATACTTTCGTGGATGGACGCAATGCCTTATTTTTGCTGTATGCCGCGATTTATGCCAAGTCTCAGAATATTCACGATATTTTCATTGGTGTATGTGAAATCGATTTTTCAGGCTACCCTGATTGTCGCAATATGTTTATCCAATCTATGAATGTTACTTTGAATTTGGCAATGGCGTATGACTTTGTTATTCACACACCATTGATGTGGCTAAATAAAAAAGAAACATGGGCTTTGGCAGATAAATTGGGCGCATTTGATTATGTGCGCGAACATACTCACACTTGTTATTTGGGCGTGGACGGTGGTTGTCATGAATGTCCTAGTTGCGTGTTGCGTGAACGCGGCTTGGCGGAATATTTGGCGGAGAAATTATAAGGTTTCAGGCTGCCTTGGTTTATAACGGCAGCCTGAAACTTTTTTCTATAATCATTCAAAATTAAAGCAGAGTTTTTGCTATCGCTTTATCTTATTGTTTAATTTCTAATTAACTAGAAAATTTACGAACACAGGTTCTAAACTCATCGCCTAATCAAATTTTCCCCATCACGCGGATGCAATCGTGCAAAAATCAAACCCGATACAATCGTAAAACTTCCCATAATAATCAGTGTGTAACGAAAAGCTGTGTGCATATTTGGCACAATTTCAGGCTGCATACTGAAATAACGCAATAATGCCGCAGAAATAGCTGTACCAAATCCTACCGCAAGCTGTTGATTAACAGACATTAAACTTGTACCACTTGCGGCTTGATGTTGGCGTAAGTCGGCAAGTGTTAGCGTGTTCATACCCGTGAATTGAATGGAATTGCATAAACCCATCAACAACAGTAATGGTAATAATGTCCACAAGGGGGCATTGGGCGAAGGAACAGCGAGTAACATAATAATGATGCCACCCATGCAAGTATTGGCGATGAGCATTTTGCGATAACCCAAACGCATTGCCATTGGTTTAACAAGCGGTTTGGCGGCAATAGAAGCCAATGCCACAGGTGCTAATGCCCAACCTGCTAATGCTGCGCTATGCCCTAATCCAACTTGTAGCAACAATGGTAATAAAAATGGCATAGAACTCATGCCAATGCGACTCATCAAATTACCTGATAAACCTAAACGGTAGGTTCGTACACAAAATAAATTTTTGTCATATAATGGATTTTCAATGTGATGCGCATGCCGTGTATAGGCAAATAAAGCGGAACAGGCAAAAAATGCAGACAATCCTGCAAACCAAGTTGCATTGGGATATTGTATCAATTCAACGGCAAAACTTATGCCAACCGCACCGCTGCCAAACAATAAAAATCCTAATAAATCAAAAGGTTTATTTTCACTCATGCGTGGAAAATCGGGCATGATTTTGTGTGTAAACCATGCTGCCGCCAAACCAAAGGGTAAATTGATAAGAAAAATCCAATGCCATGATACATATTCCACCAAATAACCGCCCACAACAGGCCCTAGAATTGGACCAATTAATGCGGGCATAACGACATAATTCATCATATTAATCAACTGACTTTTGTCATACGCACGCACCATCACAAGACGTGGCACAGGGGTCATCATCGCGCCACCAATCCCTTGTACAATTCTCGCTAATACCAGTAAAGATAAATTAGGTGCGGCAGCACACAATGCAGAACCTGCTACAAAAATAATCATTGCCCAAAAAAACACGCGTTTAATGCCAAAACGGTCGCATAACCAACCACTCAAAGGCATCAGCAGAGCCAATGTCAGCACATACGATACGATTGCGGTTTGCATATGCAAAGGCGATTCATTCAAATCTCTTGCCATTGTGGGTAAGGCGGTATTCAGAATGGTTGCATCCAACATTTGCATAAATACACATAATGCGAGCAACATGGGAAGAAAACGATGCGATTGTGAAGTCATGATTGATATAGTTGGTTAAGATAAACACAGACAAGCTGGCAACGCTGTATTATAGTGGATTCAATTTAAATTAGGACAAGGCGACAGTGACCGCCGTGTACACATAGTACATAAGGGAGCTGGCAACGCTGTACTGGTTTAAATTGAATTCACTATATTTTTATTTTAAATAACTATAAATATACAGTAAAAAGGCAGCCTGAAAACATTTTCAGGCTGCCTTTTCTTTGAATTTTTATTACAAATTCACTCTACTTCCATTTTTCAGGAATACTATTCAGATTTTTCCGATAAATAAACCGACTTATCAGTCAAATCGTGTGGTAAAAGCAAGTTCAACACCACAGCCGTAATGCCACCAGCCGCAATCGCATTACGGAACACTTCGGGCAACAATTTGAACACATCAGGCTCAAATGCCACGCCCAAACCCACGCCTACCGCAGTCGCGGCAATCACGGCTTCGCGGCGGTTAATGCCATTAGTCATAATAATGCGCACACCAGCAATCGCAATCAAACCAAACATCAACACCATCGCACCACCCAACACAGGACTAGGGATTGTCGTAAATGCGCGCCCAAAAATAGGGAACAAACCCGCCACCACCAAAATTATCGCAATAAATTTGCCCACATGACGCGACGCCACGCCCGTCATTTGAATCACACCATTATTTTGCGCGAAAGTCGTTAAAGGCAGCGAACCGAGCGCGGTCGCAATCACAGAAACCAAGCCATCGGCAAATACACCACCGCGCAAACGTTGTTGAAATTCCTCGCCTTCATATTTTTGTCCCGACACCATGGCAGTCGCAGTCAAATCGCCTACTGCTTCAAACACACTCAACAGGTAAATCGTACCAGCCACCAAAAATGCCGCAAAATCAAATTGAAAGCCATATTTAAACGGCGTGGGAATTGTCATAATTGGCGCATCTTTCAATGCCGAAAAATCCACCATGCCCATAAACAAAGCCACAATATAACCTGCAATCAAACCGACTGCCACGCCACTCATGCGCAAAAGTGGATTTTTCATGCAGTTAAACAACAATACAACTAACAACACAAAACTTGCCAAACCCACATATTTCAGGCTGCCAAATTCGTCCGTACCTTTCAGATGAAAGCCACCGCCGAAATCAGTAATGCCCACATCAATCAAACTCAAACCAATCAGCAACACCACCACACCACTCACAGTAGGCGTAATCACGCGTTTCAAATACGGCAGCACCCACGCCGCACCGCACACCAAAAACGCGCCCACAAACGACACGCCCAACAAAGTGGAAATCATCGCATTTTCGTCCAAGCCTTTCTCTTTCATGGAAAAACCGAGCGAAATCATCACGCCCACAAACGAAAAATTCACCGATTGAATGGACAACATGCCCGAACCAACCATACCAAAACGATTCACTTGCAAATAAGTGCCAATACCAGATGCAACCATCGCCATAGAAACCAGATAAGCGGTCATTTCTACGGGTAATTTCAAAACGTTACCAACAATCAGCGCGGGGGTAATCATAGGAACAAAAATCGCCAGTAAGTGCGTAATCGCGCTTACCAGCGAATTGAAAAACGGTGGTTTGTCTTCAAGTTTATAAACCAAATCCGCTTCGGCGGTGGCTTGGGTATTCAGTTCTGCCATTTTTGGGTATCCTTAAAAAATGATAAAAAAGTCAGTGAAATGTGTTTTCAGGCTGCCTGAAATCATTTCACTATTGCGTAAAAAGGGCGCCATTGTAGCGCAAATTTATGTAAAGAAATAGGCAGCCTGAAAAATAATTTTGTTACGCAATAAGATATAGTCATTTAAAATAGAAATAAGACAAGGCGACAGCGACAGCCGTGTACACATCGTACATAAGGGAGCTGGTAACGCTGTATTATAGTCGCTTAAAATAAAAATAGGACAAGGCGACCACGCCCGCCGTGTACATCTAGTACATAAGGGCGTGGGCAACGCAGTAGTATTTTTAATTTTAAGCGACTATATTTTTATTTTAAATGACTATAGATTTGTGCATCTTTGAAACACATTATCATTATTTGTTTATCAAACGCCAAAAATCCACCGAAAATCATGTTTCATTCATATAAAATATGTTAAATTTATATTTATCAAGGCAGCCTGAAACAGGTTTATTAATCATTAATACGAAAGGAAAAAATAGATGAAAATCATTAGTCAATGGGTAGATGGTCGCTGCTTTGTGGCAGCAAATGAACGCGGCAACAGTATTATTATGGATGGTACTTCTGCTGACGAAGGCTTAAAACGTGGCGCAAGTCCAATGGAAGTTTTGTTAATGGGCGTGGCAGGATGTTCCAGCATTGATGTGGTGGACATTGTGAAAAAACAACGTCAAGACATTGTGGATTGCATTGCCACCGTTGAAGCGGAACGTGTGGACAGTATTCCGCGCGTATTTAGCAAAATCCATTTGCATTTCAAAGTCATCGGGCGTGGTTTGAAAGAAGATGCGGTCGCCAAAGCGGTACAATTATCAGCAGAAAAATATTGCTCGGCTTCTATTATGTTGGGCAAAGCTGTGCCGATAACGCATAGTTTTGAAGTGGTGGAAACGGAATAGTTTTTCAGGCTGCATCACAGATAAATAGGCAGCCTGAAAATAAAACGTTGAATATTTGTGCATAATTTCATGCAATAAAGGAGACATATCATGGCTCTATGGACATTTTGGCTTATTTTGGCATGTCTGGTTTTTGTAGCAGAAATGTTTACAGGAACGTTTTATTTACTGGTATTGGCAGTAGCATTGTGTGGCGCAGGCATATTTACTTTGTTGTTTGATGTCAGCATGCAAATGGGACTTTTAATTGTCGCATTTTTATCGCTAGTCGGTACAATCTACGTTTACCAAACACGTCGCCAACGCCCTATGAATAATGATGATTTGGACATTGGTAGCATGGTGCAAGTGGAACAGCCATTATCAGGCGGAATGTGGCGTGTGTTTTATCGTGGCGCAACTTGGGAAGCGCGTGCGGTTGATAACAGCCATTTTCAAATGGGCGATACAGCCCGAATTTGTGGCAAAGATGGCATTGTTTTGTTGATTGAAAACGATGTTTAACTCATTTCAGGCAGCCTGAAAAATATTTTTTATCACTTTAATACTACAAGGAGCAAAGAATGTTTAGCTTACCTTTCATTATTTTAATTGCCGTCGTTGTGGTCGGTTTCAAATCACTAAAAATTGTGCCACAGCAAGAAGCGCACATTGTGGAACGCCTAGGCAAATTTCATGCGGTATTAAGCCCAGGTTTGAATATTCTCGTGCCATTTTTAGACCGCGTTGCCTACAAACATTCGCTCAAAGAAATCCCTTTGGACGTTCCCAGCCAAGTATGTATCACACGCGACAACACACAATTGACGGTGGACGGCGTACTGTATTTCCAAGTAACCGATGCCAAACGCGCATCGTATGGTTCAAGCAACTACATTTTGGCGATTACACAACTGGCACAAACCACGCTGCGCTCGGTTATCGGTCGCATGGAATTGGATAAAACTTTTGAAGAACGCGATGACATCAACCGCACAGTAGTGGCTGCACTAGACGAAGCAGCGGTTTCATGGGGCGTAAAAGTTTTGCGTTATGAGATTAAAGACCTTGTTCCGCCACAAGAAATTTTGCGTTCTATGCAAGCGCAAATTACAGCGGAACGTGAAAAACGCGCCCGCATCGCCCAATCGGAAGGCTTGAAAATCGAGCAAATTAACTTGGCTTCGGGCGAACGTGAAGCCGAAATCAAAAAATCTGAAGGTGAAGCGCAAGCTGCTATCAACGCATCAAAAGGTGAAAAAATTGCACAAATTAACCGTGCCGAAGGTGAAGCAGAAGCCTTGCGTTTGGTGGCACAAGCCAGCGCAGATGCGATTAAAATGGTCGCACTAGCCATTCAAGAACCAGGGGGCAGCGAAGCGGTTAAATTGAAAGTTGCGGAACAATATGTAGAAGCATTCAGCAAATTAGCCAAAGAAAACAATACGATGATTATGCCAGCCAATGTTGCCGATATTGGTGGCTTGGTAGCAGCAGGTATGAGTATTGTCAATCAAACCAAACAATCGTAAATCCATCACAAGGCAGCCTGAAAAATCGTTTTCAGGCTGCCTTTTTATTCATTTTTCATGATTTATCAAGTATAGTGAATTCAATTTAAACCAGTACAGCGTTGACAGCTCCCTTATGTACTATGTGTACACAGCGGTCGCTGTCGCCTTGTCCTGATTTAAATTGAATCCACTATATAAAATCTCTTTAATATTCAAATATATAAAATCATTTTTTTGCTAAATACTTGTTAAAACGATATAATTAACCTACTTATTTTCCCAAATTATTTTCAGGCTGCCTATTTGCAGGCTGCTTGACTCATTTTATAACAAGGAATCCGCACATGATGATATTGTATTCAGGCATCACTTGCCCATTTAGCCACCGTTGTCGTTTTGTTTTGTATGAAAAAGGCATGGACTTTGAAATCAAAGACATTGACGTATTCAACAAACCTGAAGATTTGGCAGTCATGAATCCCTATAACCAAGTTCCTGTTTTAGTGGAACGCGATTTGGTACTGTATGAATCCAACATCATCAACGAATATATTGATGAACGTTTTCCGCATCCACAATTAATGCCCGCCGACCCTGTGATGCGCGGTCGTGGTCGTTTGGTCTTATTTCGCTTGGAAAAAGAACTGTTTGTTCATGTGAAAACTTTGGAAGACCCAACCGCCACCAGCAAAGAACAAGCCAAAGCGCGTGAAGCGATTACCAATGGCTTAACCATGATTGCACCAGCATTTGCCAAAAACAAATACGTTTTGGGCGACGATTTTTCCATGATTGATGTGGCACTTGCACCATTATTGTGGCGTTTAGACCATTACGACATCAAATTGGGCAAAGCAGCCGCGCCATTATTGAAATCAGCGGAACGCATTTTCCAACGCCAAGCATTTATTGATGCGCTGACTCCTGCTGAAAAAGCAATGCGCCGTTAATAATTTGTTGCATATCAAGGCAGCCTGAAAGACTATTATGAATATTTCAACCAAACCTTATTTTATTCGCGCACTCTATGAATGGTGTTTGGACAATGGATATACACCCTATCTTGCCGTGTGGGTCAATGAACATACACGCGTTCCCAAACAATTTGTAAAAGACGAACAAATTGTATTGAGCATCAGCACCACTGCCACTAAAGATTTGCTGATTGATAACGAATGGATTTCGTTTCATGCCCGATTTGGCGGTGTATCCCATGAAATTTGGATACCTGTTGGACACGTTTTGAGCATTTTTGCCAAAGAAACGGGGGAAGGAATGGGATTTGAAATAGAAAAATGGCAGCCTGAAAACGTTGCAGACACACTACCCGACACACCTGCAACCAATGATGAAACACCAAAGAAAAAAGTATTGAAACTGGTTAAATAACCATATTTACCACGAAGGCAGCCTGAAAACTTGTTTTCAGGCTGCCTTCTGTTAAATTAATTTACCCTGATATTTTTATTAACAAGGACGTATCATGAAAAAAATCTTCGCATTAACCGCCATCGCTGTCTTATTAGCTGCTTGCGCAGGCACAAGTTCAACTGGTAACACCGAAATATACGGTCAAATCAGCGGTGGCGTAGAAACTACTTTCAAATAAAGGCAGCCTGAAACCTAAAGACCTTCATTTCATATAGAGATTTAAAATACTCAAATCCCAAAAAAGAAAAATACCACCTAAAATATTAGGTGGTATTTTTTATGGAACCCCGCAAATGCCGTTTCGGCTTAGTCCGCTTGAACCTTGTAAACAAGGTGGTCATCTCGGGTAACTTCGGGTGCAACCTAACTAGAGGTCGCTCGCTCCTGTTACAACTCCCGACAACCGAAGCAAACTTATTGGTTCAAGGAAAATATGCCTTTACGAACACCGCAGGGAAATTTAACTGGTTTAATCGGCTTTTAACGCTGTATCGCAAAGCTCAATCAATGCCTGAATTTTACCGTTATATTCGTCATTTGGCAATTCATTTTTATTCTTTTCCACTGCTTTAAGCAAGTCATGCGTCAAATTCAAAGCTGCCATAATCACGATTTTTTCCGTTTCCATGTTTTTGCCAGCATGCTGAATCGCTGTGATTTTCTGATTCAACATTTCCACCGCTTTGAGCAAGGTTCCACGTTCGCTGTCAGGTGTACCAATGGTAAATTGACGGTCGAGAATTTCAACACTGATTTGTTCAATACTCATTCGTTTGCTCCCTTGCTATCTGTTTCAATCACAATTTCATCGCTTGTATCCACTTCATTATGCACAGTTTCAGTACTCAACAACTCTTGTCCCAACTCACCAGTCAATTCAGGAGCGGGCAAGCGCGCCAATAATGCACGAATATTGTTAGCATTTTGCAGCAACATACTGCGATATTCTTGATTTTGATTATTCAACTGGCGAATTTGCTCTTGCAATTCTGCCTTTTCAGACTGCATACGCTCTTTTTGCTGGCTAATTGCTTGATTCAAACGACTCAAACTCTGTTCATGTTTTTGTGCTTGCAAGGCAAATTCAATACGGAAACGCTCGGTTTCTTGCGCCAATTTAGTTGCAGCACGTTCTTGTTCTGCCGCTGCTTTTTCATTCAGTATACGCTCTTGTTCCAATAATGCTTCACGCGCCTCTTTCAACTCTTCTTGCAATTCTTCATTATTGCTATTGCTGGTAGTTAAGCGCATTTGCGTATCCGTTAATTGTGTTTGCAAAGTATCTAATTGCTCACGCAAACTTTGATTGCGACTATCCAAATTAGCTTGTGTTTCTGCCGCTGATAATTTTTGGCTTTCCAACTCTTTGGTAATGGTTAAAGAATTGTCTTCAGCTGCACGCAGCTGCTCTTGCAAAGTACTAAAACGCACACGATCAGCCGTTAATTGCTGTTCTTGTTCATCAAAACGGTCTTGCCAATCTTTTTCTTTATTTTGAATCGTTTGTTGCAAAAAATTGATTTGATCGCGTAAATTCACACGTTCTTTTTCCAATAACTGAATTTGCTGTTCTTGAAATTGGATTTTATCGGTCAAATCGTCTACTTCTTTGGCAGATTGCGCCGCAGTTGCCGCAAATGCCGCAGCCGCTTCACTGGCTTTAGCTTGATTGCGTGCATCTTCCAATTTGTATTGCAACGTTGCTGCTTGCTCTTCGTAATTCAAACGCGCTTCACTCAACTGCTCTGCTAATTGCGCATTATCAAGACGCAGTTGATTCATTTTGCCGATGAGGTCTTGTATGCGACTTTCAAGATTTTCTAATGATTGGTTCATATATTTTTCTCGGAAAATTGATAAATTAAGTTTTCAGGCTGCCTTATCAAAATCGAATGTAGCCTGAAAAAAGATTATTCACTTTTTGGTTCTCGCTGCATCAATCTGTCTACAACATCTTGCGCAGCCAATTCATTGCGTACCAGTTGGAACAACATATCGGTTACAGGCATATCAATTTGGTATTTTGCCGCCGCATTATGCACTTCCTCAATGGTTGGTACACCTTCGGCAACGTGTCCAATTTCTTTCAAAACTTGATGCAAGGTTTTGCCTTCCGCCAGCCCCAAGCCAACTTTGCGATTACGCGATAATGCGCCTGTACAAGTCAAAATCAAATCACCCATACCCGCCAAACCCATCATGGTTTTGGGTTGTGCGCCCATTGCCACTGCCAAGCGCGTGATTTCTGCTAAACCGCGTGTTACCAAAGCCGCGCGTGCATTCAAACCATAGCCTAAACCATCGGATAAACCCGTTGCAATCGCCATAACATTTTTGACCGCGCCACCAACAGATACGCCAATCACATCTTCATTAGCATACAAGCGCATGACTGTGGTATTCAGTTGATGTGTTAATTGATTAATCCACGCACCATTCTCGGACGCCAAACAAACGGCACAAGGTAATTGTTTTGCCAACTCTTGCGCAAAACTAGGACCCGACAACACCCCAATCTTATCGTTTTCAGGCAGCACTTCTTTAACCACTTGGAACGTGAGCAAACCCGTATCCAATTCAAAGCCTTTGCACGCCGTTAAAATGGGAAGATGACCACCACCGTTTTGTTGCAATAATTCCACGCTGGCACGCAGCCCCACCACAGGCGTAACCACCAATACCAGCTCGCTATCCACCAACGCTTCACGCATATCGGTGTAAATGTTTAAATTATCAGGCAGCCTGAAATTGGGTAAATAACGCTCATTTTGGCGCGTCTCCTGCATCGTTTTTGCATGCGCTGCATTATGTGTCCACATTGCAACACGATGATTATGCAAGGAAAAATGTATGCCAAGAGCCGTACCCCAAGCACCCGTTCCCAAAATGGTAATATTCATCGTTCGTCCTCATTCCGCTTGTTTTTAAATGGCCATTTTCAGTTACCCTATTGATACACAATACAGCCATTCGCAATTTTATCACAAGGCTTGCTTTTGTGTTCAAGCAGCCTGAAAATATCACATTTTCTCAATCAACAAAATAGCTTTCAGGCTGCCTTTATGACCAAAAAAGAACGCATTTTCCAAGCCATATTATTTGAAGCCCTACTCGTGATTATTTCCACACTTTTGCTCGCAGCATTCACATCACACGGCATTGGCGAAATGGGCGCATTATTTATCATCATTTCCCTGATTGCATTAGCATGGAATATGCTATTTAACTGGTTATTTGACCAAAAATTTACCGCACCACGCATTGAACGCAGCCTGAAAATCCGCGCATTGCACGCCACATTATTTGAAGGCGGCTTAATGCTACTTACCGTACCACTAATTGCATGGTGGCTCAACATCACATGGTGGCACGCCATTATTATGGACATCGGCATGACACTTGGCGTGATGATTTACACCGTAATTTTTCATTGGTGCTATGACCATTTGCGTGAAAAAATCAAAAAGGCAGCCTGAAAACATAAATAAAAAAAGACCGCTTAAAAAATTAAGCGGTCTTTTTAGCGATTTGGTGCCCAGGGTCGGACTCGAACCGACACACCTTGCGGCGGGGGATTTTGAGTCCCCTGCGTCTACCAATTTCGCCACCTGGGCTTCTTGGGAAAGATTTGAATTATACGGATAATATAAATTTTGTAAAGACTCTATTGGCGAGAGAATTTTTACCCATTGTTTTTTATATAGATTAAATTGAAATATTTTTTCAGGCTGTATCCTTTGCAAAATCTGAACTACTGGGTCAGATTCCCGAATCCCACATTTTGTATATTTAACAATGATTTTATTCCAAAACCATATCAAATACACAACCCACTTCTGTTTTGCAAAAAACACTTTCTTTATTAAAAAGCTGCCTGAAAAACATTTCAATTTATTTTTTCTTCAAAATATACTTACGCACCGCCGCATTATGTTCTTCCAGCGTATGACTAAATTGACTTTTGCCCGTATTATCCATGCGCGAGACAAAATACAAATATTTGCTGCTGGATGGATTTGCCACCGCTTGTAACGCTGCACGACTCGGCAAAGCAATCGGCGTTGGCGGTAAACCATGCCGCGTATAAGTGTTATACGGTGTATCGCGCTGCAAATCCGCCTTACGAATGCGCCCTTTATATGCATCGCCCATGCCATAAATGACAGTTGGGTCTGTTTGCAAGCGCATATTAATCGCCAAACGATTGCGAAATACCGCCGCCACATCGCCACGGTCATCAGCATGCGCTGTTTCTTTTTCCACCAAACTCGCCATAATCAGCAATTCATACGGATTTTTATACGGCAAGCTGGTATCACGTTCCTTCCACGCTTTGTCTAATTCTTTTTGCATAGCTTTATAGGCAGCCTGAAAAATCTGCAAATCACTGCTTTCCGCCGCAATTTCATAACTTTCGGGAAAAAACAGCCCTTCTGGATTATCCGAAATCGCATTTGGGTCAATTTTGCGCAACAATTCCGCATGGCTCATATGGCGCGTATCGTGTTTGATATTTGCCGTTTGGTTAATGACATGGCGCATTTGTGAAAACTTCATACCCTCTATAATTTGCACGCGCACCGTATCAGGGCTATTTTGACGCAAACGCTTAATTACTTCCCATGCCGAAAATTGGGCAGGAAAACGATAACTACCCATACTCAACTGATTATGCACACCCATTGCATACGCCGTTGCCACCAAAACCGTGCGATTAAAGATTTTGCCATCTTGCGCCATTTTGCGACTGACAGCAGAAATGCCTTGCCCCTTTTCTACCGTTACACGATAAGGCAATCCATTGTTTTTTGGTATAAATAATAAAGCGGAGAACACAGTAATCACCACAACAGGCACGGCAATCAGCAAAACTTTAAGCAATTTAGACATAATATTCAGCAACAAAAAAATAAGATTTTAGCCGATATTGAAAAGATTGAGACAGCCTGAAAAAATAAAAAAGTTTCAGGCTGCCTGAAACGTCATGCTGATTCTAAAACTTGCATTTGCTTCATCATTGTTATACTATAACATTTTAAGTTAGTAGGAATAACACCATGAAACAAGGCATTCACCCCGAAGATTATCGCACCATTTTATTTTACGACAGCAGCGCTGAGCAAGGTTGGCTGATTCGTTCATGCGCCAATACACATGGCAAAACAATGGTTTGGACAGATGGTCAAGAATATCCCGTGTTTATGCTAGATACATCTGCCGCATCGCATCCTGTGTACACAGGCAAACAACGCGAGCATAACAAAGAAGGTCGTGCAAGCGTGTTCAATCAACGTTTTGCAGGCATGATGTCAGCATTTAGAAAGGATAAATAATGCAAGTATTGTCTTCTTTGAAAGCAGCAAAAATACGTCATCGTGATTGCCAAGTGGTGCGTCGCAAGGGCAAAGTTTATGTAATTTGCAAATCTAATCCGCGTTTTAAGGCACGACAACGGTAAAATGAAAAACGGATTGTGTTGTATGACACAATCCGTTTTTTGTAGAAAGTGGGTTTTCAGGCTGCCTATTAGATGATTTTTTCCATTAAAACAGCATCTTCCCCATCGCGATAATACTTCTGTCGCACAGTGGTGGCAGAAAAACCCAGTTTGCGATACAAATTCTGTGCGACATGGTTGGATGCACGAACTTCTAGCATAATCCGCACAATATTTGCGGTAGAGGCAGCCTGAAACATTTCTTGCATCAACATTTGTGCGATACCTTGTTGGCGATATTCTGTGGCAGTAGCGATAAGATGCAGCTCCATTTCGTCCACAATTGTTTGCCATACGATAAAGGCGAGTATGGCTCCCTGTTTATTTTGCGCGACCAATACAGTGTCCAAATCAGATTGCAGCACGGATTGCCACCATGCCAATGACCATGCCGAAGAATTGGTTGCTGCATCTATCGCCATGATTTCAGGAAGTTGTTCAGATGTTGCGTGAGAAATATGTATCATGACATTTTGTTTCGAAAATAGGTTTTCAGGCTACCTTTTTATAATTAGGCAGCCTGAAAAATACTTTATAACTGGCGTAATCGTGTTTCACTCGGTGCGTAATAATACGCGCCAGAAACGGCTTGGGTCAGGCGTTCCAACAGCAAATCGGTCTGCCCGTCTGCTACATCGCCAAACATATGCTGCAACTGCGCTTCAATATTGTGTAACGTACCAGCATACGCAATAAACGCCAATCCGTGTTCGCCCGAAGCCGTGCCATAGGGCAAACTGCGGCGCACAATTTTTAAACCTTTGCCATCTTCTTTGATATTGGTACGCGCGATATGTGAACGAGGGTGGCGAATATCTTTGCTAAATTCTTCGTTACTTTCTTTGCTGCGTGCCACACTTTCTTCTTGTTCAGCGATGCTGTATGTATTCCATTTGGCTAAATCGTGGCGATAACGCTGCATCAAAATATAGCTGCCACCGTGTTCATTCAAACCAATAGACAGGATTTTTTCTGCGCCATGTGGATTTTCGGTGCCGTCCACAAAGCCATCCAAACCGCGTTCTTGGTGGCGACGGAAACCGTGTGTTTCGTTGCATACTTCAATCGCTGTGCCAAACGCTGCCAGCACGTCCATTGCTAACGTGAAATTGCTATCGTGATGATTGGATTGGATGTGCAACAATAAATCATGTTGCGTGGCAGGTGCGTGCGTATTGCCTTTGCCGTATGTGGGGAAATTTTTTAATTCGGGCGCTTCGGCAGCATGTTTCAGGCTGCCCCAAAAATCTGCGCCAAATGCAATGCTTAAACCAATTTGGTCTTCGGGATAACGCGCTTGAATATGTGATAATTTATCCAATGCAAGAGCGCAAGCAGCGGCGATTTTTTCAGGCTGCTTGATATTGGCTTCAATAAACAAACCAAATTGTGCGTGTTCGTTGAGCAAAATTTCTTTCATGATGCGTGTTCCTGTGGTCAATGATTTGATGCGTGATTATACGATTTTTGCGTGAGAAAAAAACAGGGAATTGCACATTTGTATGATGACGAAAGCAGCTTGGTTATCCGTACTATTAATTATTTTTAATGAAGTGTGATTCGTATGGCAGAAATCTTCAGGCTGAAACCTTTGCAAAACCCCAGATTTGAGCACAGTTCAAAGCGATAGTATCACAAAACGTGCAGACATATCATGTAGATAGGCAAGCGTTTGAGAAACGCATCGCGCAGAAATGTGCCAAAAATGGGGATTTTGCAAAGGTTTCAGGCTGCCTAAATCAAATCCACCATAAAATATAAGAACCTGTATTCACAATCTTAATAGCTTGCTTTTATCGCCACTTCATGCGCCTACTGCATTGGCTTTTCATGCCAATATGTTCAATATTGGCATGAAAAGTCGCCTTGTATTCGCAAGAATTATCAATAAAATCAAGCCACCAATCTTATGAATACAGGTTCTAACTCAACAAGTTCTGTTAAAATCAGTTAAAATCTTGTGTTTGATTGTTCAACCCATCGGGTTTCAAAATGAAATCATCTAATTTTCTCGCCATGTTGATTGCGCGAAGTTTGTACGCGCTGGTGGCATTTATCACAGGCATACGCCCAAAATTTGAAGGCAATATTTCTTTTGGTACAGAACGCAAAGTTTATTTTGCCAACCATGCCAGTCATGGCGATTTTGTGATGGTGTGGGTTTCCTTGCCAAAAAAATGGCGCGACAAAGCACGTCCTGTTGCAGGCGCAGATTATTGGCTCAAAAGTCCCCTACGCCGTTTTATTATCAACCAAGTTTTCAATGGTTTATTGATTATGCGTAACGGCAACGACCCCAAAGCCATCACGCAACAAATGACCGATGCGCTGGCACAAAATGTGTCCTTGATTATTTTCCCCGAAGGCACACGCAATACTGATGACAATATTTTATTGTTACCATTCAAAAGTGGCATTTATCATTTAGCGCGTGAAAACCCCGATGTCGGTTTTGTGCCGATTTGGATTGACAATATCAACCGCGTATTGCCCAAAGGCAAGGTCATTCCTGTGCCAATGATTTGCGAAGTGAATTTTGGCGAAGAATTGTATCTGCAAGAAAACGAAGACAAAGACGCTTTTTTGCAACGCGCTCGTGAAGCCATGCTCGCACTCGCACCTGCCCACAAACGCGCCCAATATGCTGAAAAAGGATAAACCATGCCTACTTCCAATTTTCCTGCTCTGGCAGCAATGGTCTTTGCTGGCATCTTTGTTTTATTGGCGATTGCCGCGTTTTCAGGCTACCTTTTGCAAAAACGTCCACAATATGCGCACAATTTAATGCTCAAAGAATTTAATACGCGCGTGTATTCATGGTTCGCCATGACGGTAATTTTATTGGTGGCATTTTGGCTGGGACGCAGCGGTATGATTCTGTTGTTTCTTATCGCGTCCTATGCCGCCATGCGCGAATTTATGTCGCAAGTGTACCGCTATCGTGGCGACCACAATGCCGTAGCCACTTGTTTCTACATACTTTTGCCGCTGCAATATTATTTTATTTGGACAGATTGGCACAGTATGTTTACCGTGTTAATCCCCGTGTACGCCTTTTTGCTATTGCCGATTATTGTGCAATTATCCAGCGGCTCCAAAACTGAATTTTTTGAACGCACCGCCAAAATTCAATGGGGCGTGATGATAACCGTATATTGTTTATCGCACGTTCCTGCGTTGATGAGTTTGCCCATCAAACATTTTGCGGGCAAAAATATTTTATTGCTATTGTTTATGCTGGTGGTCGTGCATACTGGCGACGTGGCTTATTATTTATGGCGGCGTACGGGCGGTACACAAGGCGGTCGCCGTACCACAACGGGTGCAATCGTCAGCATTGTCATTGCAACATTTGTTGCCACTTGTTTATTCTGGATAACACCATTTAATCCATTTCAGGCTGCCTTAACAGGTTTATTATTGAGTGTAATGGGCTTTTTTGGTGGTACTGTCATGCAACAAATCAAACACAGCTTTGGCATACATCACTGGGGACGCCCTGCCCCACGCGGACACAGCAGCGTACTAGACCGTGCCGACAGCATTTGTTTTGCCGCGCCAGTGTTCTATCATATTGTGCGGTATTATTGGACGTAATTTATTGATTTTCAGGCTGCCTTTTTATATAAATACACATAAATAGGCAGCCTGAAAACTATTTTATTTATTTTTAAGAGAAATATATGTTAAACAGCCGCTATGTTCATCTCCACGAAGCACTGGGTTTAGGCGTAATGTGGCTCAATGCCAATGCCAAAATCATTACCCCAATCTCAAATCCTGTTTCTACGCCTGATACAAATACTTTTCAGGCTGTCTCAGTCGCGCCCACACCTAGCAAACACGAACATAGCAACGCTCGTTTAGCTGCATTACAACGAGTGCGTGGCAATACCAATCTACCCAGTACAACCGAAAATCATCTGCACGATAACATTCAAACCATTCCCCATATCATCACACAAGCCACACAACAAAGCGTTGTTACGCCACAAAACGCAACCATTATGGCAATGAGCGTATGTCCTTCGGTGCAAGATATTGCTGCTAAAAAATTATTCAGCGGTGATGACGGTGTGATGTTGTACAAAATGTTGGCAGCGATTGGCTTGCAAGCGCAAGATGTGTATTTGACCACATGGCTGAAAGATTTTCCCGATTTCAACCCCAAACCACCAACCGAAATCGTGGTAGCTGCTGCGCCACGTGTGGCACAAGAATGGCAACAAAGTGGCGCAAAAGCCTTGTTATTATTGGGCGATTTGTTTTTTGACCGCGAAGACGTACAACAACAGATTGAACAATTTTGTCCGCATCATCAACGTTTTATCATTCCCCACCCTATGCGAATCATCAACAATCAAACACTCAAACGTGGCGCATGGGAAACTTTGCAGCGTTTGGAAAAACACATCAAGGCAGCCTGAAAACATGAGTATTAAAGATTGGGCGACTGGCGAGCGTCCGCGCGAAAAACTATTGCAACGTGGCGCCAATGCATTGAGTGATGCGGAATTATTAGCGATTTTGTTGCGTGTAGGAACGCAAGGCATGAGTGCGGTGGATTTGGCACGTTCTTTGTTAGACAACTACGGTGGTTTAGGCGGCGTAATGCACGCATCGGCAGATGAGTTGAGCCAACACAAAGGCATGGGTTTAGCGGCATACGCACAATTTGCCACAGTATTGGAAATTGGTCGGCGCGTATTGAGCGAAGAATTACGTCAGCAGCCAGTATTCAATAATCCGCAAGTAGCGGGCGATTTTTTGCGTTTGCGAATTGGGCGCGAACGTGTGGAAGTCAGCATGGCATTGTTTTTAGATACACAAAATCGTTTGATTGCGTGTGAAGAATTATCGCGTGGCACGGTGGCGGAAAATATTGCGTATCCACGCGAAGTGGCGCGATTGGCATTGCAGCATCACGCTGCCGCTGTCTTATTCGCGCATAATCACCCATCAGGCAGCCTGAAACCTTCGCCCGAAGATTTTGCGTTTACGCAGCGTTTACAAGCAGCATTGGCATTGCTGGATATTGTGTTGCTAGACCATGTAATTGTTACAGCGACGGCAACGGTTTCGTTTGTGGAACAGGGTTGGTTGAAATCGTGATGATTGGGTTTCAGGCTGCATTTTGATTTTGCATCTTAAAATAGTCGTTTCAAATTAATAAAATAAGACAAGGCGACAGCGACCACCGTGTACAGCCAGTACATAAGGGAGCTGACAACGCTGTATTATTTTTATTTCAAACGACTATACAAAAAGTTTCAGTCTGAAAATATTTTTATTGCAAATTATTTTTATTTATCACTTTCCAGAAAAACGATATAATCCATAATCTTTTGATTTTTCAGGCTGCCTTTCTACCGTGTTTCAACTCAATCAAGTTCAATTTGCCGTACCAGAGCGCGTGTTATTGCACAACATTAATCTCACCTTTCATACCCAAAAAGTGTACGGTTTAATCGGACACAACGGTTCGGGCAAATCCACCTTACTTAAATTATTGGTGCGCCAACATCGCGCCACAGCGGGCAAAATTTTGTTGGACGGTAAATGCGTGGACGATTACTCGCCCCGTGAATACGCCCAACATTTAGCCTATTTACCGCAACATTTGCCTGCCGCCGCCGCGCTGACTGCTGAAGAATTGGTCAAAATGGGACGATACGCATGGACAGGTTTAACAGGGCGCGAAACCGAAGCCGACCGAGCCGCCGTTCAACGCGCATTGGCATTGACTCGCACCGAAAAATTTCGCCACGAATTTGTGGACAACCTATCAGGCGGCGAACGTTCGCGTGTATGGTTGGCGATGTGTTTGGCGCAAGAAAGCCGCTATTTATTATTGGACGAACCTTTGGCAGCTTTGGACATTGCACATCAATTAGACGTGATGACTTTGGTACGCGAATTGTCGCGTGAACTGGATTTGGGTGTAATCGTTGTGATTCACGACATCAATTTAGCGGCACGATTTTGCGATGAATTGGTGGCATTACACCAAGGGCAAGTGCTTAAAGTAGGGCAGCCTGAAAATATTATGACCGCAGATGTTTTGCGTGATATTTACAGTGTAGAGATGCAAATTTTGCATCATCCAATTACGGGCAATGTGATGGCTGTGCCGTAGTTTCAGGCTGCATTTATTAGAACAAATATATTTTCAGGCTGCCTATCCATAAAAAAGGCAGCCTGAAAACCAAAAAAATCATGAAAAAACTATTTTTTATTTTATTACTTTTACCCGCATTCACGCTCGCTGCGCCACGCATCGCCACATCTGATTGGACAGTCGCCGAAACGCTGACTGCATTGGGCAGACCTCCGATTATGGTTGGCGACAAAACTGCGTATCGCACATGGGTTGCGCATCCTGCTTTGCCGCCATCCACCGCCGATATGGGTTTACGCATGCAGCCGAACCGCGAATATTTGCATCGCATGCAACCCGATTTTTTTATCCAAACACCATTTTACGCAGGCATAGAAAACCAGTTAGCACAAATCGCGCCCATCAAAAAAATAGCGACCGCCACCGAACAAGGCACAACATGGACACAAACACTTATCGCCACACGCCAAATCGCCATTTGGGCCGATGCCAAACCACAAGCAGAAAAAATCATTGCCGATGCAGAAAAACATTTCGCTATACAAAAACAACAACTTGTATCATTTAATAAACGTCCGATTGCCGTGATTCAATTTGCCGATGCGCGACATGTTCGTGTGTATGGCAACACCAGCTTGTTTCATGTGGTGCTGGGCAAACTGGGTTTGCAAAACGCATGGACGGGCGAGAGTAATGCGTGGGGTTTTGCTAATGTAGCGTTGAGCGATTTGGCAAGGCTGCCTGAAAATACGCTGGTGTTGATTGTGAAACCCAATCCATTGGGTTTAGAACAATCTTTGCAAAACAGTGTGTTATGGAAACGTTTGCCAATGTCGCTCCGTGAAAATCATCGTTTTGTGGACACGGCTTGGGCGTATGGCGGTATTCCGTCTATGGTACGGTTTAGCGATTTACTGGTAGATGCATTGCGTCAAAAATGAGGTTTCAGGCTGCCTTTTATACCCAATATCATCATCTCACTTATCATGAAAAAATCCCTATTCTTCCCACTTTCAGGCTGCCTGTTGCTGCTGTGTCTAGCCCTATCAGCCACTTTATTCACACAACAATGGGTGCACCCATTTACCGCATTATTCCAATCGCCCGATTTTCTGCCTTTGGATGCGTTATTGTTTCACAGCACAGTTTTGCCACGTTGGTTGATGGCGCTGGTTGCAGGTGGTGCATTGGCGGTGGCGGCGATTTTGTTGCAACAAGTGATGCACAATCCGCTCGCATCTGATAGTACATTGGCAGTTAGCAGCGGCGCACAAACAGCGATGTTATTGGCGATTATTTTTGCACCAACGTGGGCAACTTCATCGACAATAGTAGCATTTAGCGGTGCATTGGTAGCATTAGGTGTGGTGTTGTGGTTATCGGCAAAAGGCGGATTTCGTCCGCTAACAGTGGTATTGGCTGGTTTGGTTGTTTCTTTGTATTTAAGTGCGATTACATCTGCGCTAACGGTGTTTTACAGCGAAGAAACACGTGGCGCAGCAATGTGGGGCGCAGGTTCTTTGCTGCAAGATGGCTGGTCGCCTGTGTTGAAATTAACCGCCATCATCGCCGCTGCTTTGGTAGCGATTTCTTTGATTATCAAGCCATTAGCCATTATGTCTTTGAGCGATGAACAAGCTGCGGCGTTGGGTATCCCTGTCAAACGTATTCGTTTAGCGGCTTTGATATTGGCGGCATTTTTATCGGCAAATGTGGCGGCAACGGTCGGTATGCTTGGTTTTATCGGTTTGGCGGCGGCGAGTGCGACACGTTTATTGGGCGTGCGGACGTTGGCGCGACAAATTTTAGGCGCATTTGTGTTGGGTGGATTATTGTTGTGGTTGGTGGATTTGGTGCTACAAATTTTGGCGCATTATGGTGTGGTGGATTTACCCGCAGGCGCGGTTTCGGCAGTGGCAGGTGTACCATTATTGTTGTGGTTGATGTTGCGGACGAAGTTTCAGGCTGCTTTATCATCACGCAGTCGGCAAATAAAAAGGCAGCCTGAAAAATATGGTTTATTACTGATTTTATTGATTGTAGCGATATTTTTTTCTTTATTTATCGGACAAACAGAACAAGGTTGGTATGTTTCAGGCAGCCTGAATGTGTTGGAATGGCGTTATCCTCGTTTGCTGACGGCGATGTCGGGTGGCGCATTATTGGCAACGGCTGGCGTATTGTTGCAACGCATCACGCATAATCCGATGGCAAGCCCTGAATTATTGGGGATTAGTTCGGGCGCGGCGGTAGGCGTGATGACGGCGGTATTGTTATTTAATGTAGCAATGGACGGTTGGGGATTTTGGTTAGCAGGTACAATCGGTGCCGCTTTGACTTTGGGTGCGATTGTATGGTTTAACCACAAAAACGGAATGCAGCCTGAAAAAGTATTGCTAACAGGCATGGCTTTGGCAGCATTGGCAAGTGCATTGGTACAAATTTGGGCGACTTCGGGCGATTATCGCATCATGCAAATGCAAACATGGTTATCGGGTTCAACCTATGCCGCAACGCCTGAACGCGCGTGGATTTTGTTAATTTTGACGGTGGTGGCGGTGGGATTGATGGCGCCATTGCAACGTTGGTTGGGTTTGTTAGGATTGGATAGTTTGGTGGCACAATCGGCAGGTGTGCCTGTGGTTTGGGCGCGTTGGGTATTGATTGTGGCAGCGGCAGCGATGACGGCAGCGGCAACTTTAACCATTGGTCCATTGAGTTTTGTTGGCTTACTCGCGCCGCAGTTGGCAACGATGTTGGGCGCGCGTTTGCCACGGCAACAGTTGATTGCAGCGGCATTACTCGGTGCGTGCATTATGACCGCAGCGGATTGGTTGGGGAGACAAATCGCGTTTCCGTATGAAATTCCTGCTGGGATTGTGGCGACTTTGTTGGGCGGGGCGTATTTTTTGGTGTTGATTCGGAAGATTTAAATGCAAGAGGCAGCCTGAAAACAAGCTTTCAGGCTGCCTAAAAAACTATTTTAATTATTGTGTTATTGATACAAAAATGACGTTCATATTCAAGAGATGATATAGTCGCAGGACTGAAAAAGCAGTACGGCGTTACCAACGCCCTTATGTACTATTCGTACACGGCGGGCGTTGTCGCCTTGTACTGCATTTTCATTTCTACGACTATATAAATGATAGGCAGCCTGAAAATGATTGAATCCATCTTTATTGTATTCATATTGCGTGGGCAGCGGGCGCCTACTCTACGCTTGCTACAAAGTCAGTTTCTACGCTATCCATAATTGTTCAATCGCTCAACAATCGCTTCACGCGCCAAATCATCTTTTGCTTGAATCATGTCAGCAAATATTCTTTTAACGGTTTCATATTGTGTAAAATCAAAATTGCTTAAAGAAATTGTCCGTATTTCTTGATTGGCTGTTGCTTTCAATTCACAATTTTTCAATTTTCTTTCTATCCAACTGCGTATTGTTTGCATATATGTTGCACTGCGACTGTCCTGATGAATCAATATTTCTACATAAAAATATGTTCCGCCTCGTCCGTGAATTAAGAAAAATTGGTGCTGTAAAATATCTGCCCAAAAAACAGGCGGATAAGCAGAATTTAATTCTTGATTATAAAAATAAAATTTTTCTGGCGTGATGATTAATTCGGGTTCTTGAAAATGTTTTTGGCTAAGCCCCTTATATTTAATCTGATACCAAACATATATTCTTTTAATGATTTCTATACAGCTTACTATTATTATAATAATAAAAATAAGGTTCAATCCGCCAAGAATTAAAAAAACTTTCCATTCTTGTTCATTGTTTTCAATAGGAATAGGGGGCATAAGAACGTAACTAATAAATGAACACAGCAGGATTCTCAAAATATATTCTAAAACAGATTGCATTGTTGCACTTGTCGTATAATCGGCGGCGTAAAGTTTATAAGTCTTCATTTTGATTTTCTAAATTTGTTTTTCAGGCTGCCTTAAATTATCTATTTGATGCAGCCTGAATATAATCACGCAAGGCTGGTTCATCTAAAAAATAATGACAAATTTCCGTATCGCCATGCAACAATACAGGCACAAGTTCATTGTATTTTTCTTCCAAATCGGGAAAATCATCAATCGCCACAATTTCCACATCAAAACCCAACTCGGCTTGTAAAGGTTGCAGCGCATCGCGCATTTGATGACACAGGCTGCAATATTCACGGAACATTAAGGTTAAAATCATGTTTTTTCTTTCATAAAATGGTTTTTCAGGCTGCCTTTTGGTATTTAGGCAGCCTGAAAAATTAACGGCGCAACTGTTCAGCAGCTTCCAACGCAAAATACGTCAAAATACCGTCCGCGCCCGCGCGTTTGAATGCCAACAAACTTTCCAAAATCACTTTATCGCCGTCCAGCCAGCCATTTTGGATTGCCGCCATCAACATCGCGTATTCGCCCGACACTTGGTAGGCGAAAGTCGGTACGCCAAATTCGTCTTTCACGCGACGCACCACGTCCAAATACGGCATACCAGGTTTGACCATGACCATGTCTGCGCCTTCTTGAATGTCCAGCGCGACTTCGTGTAGGGCTTCGTTGCTGTTGGCGGGGTCTTGCTGGTAGCTGTCTTTGGTGGATTTGCCCAAATTGCCTGCGCTGCCCACCGCATCGCGGAAAGGCCCGTAGAATGCGGACGCGTATTTCGCTGAATACGCCATAATCCGCGTGTGAATATACCCATGATTTTCAAGGGCTTGGCGGATTGCACCAATACGCCCGTCCATCATATCCGATGGCGCGACCACTTGTGCGCCTGCTTCGGCATGGCTAATCGCTTGTTTCACCAATACTTCAATCGTTTCATCGTTCAACACATAACCTGTTTCGTCTGTCAAACCGTCTTGTCCGCTCAAAGTGTAGGGGTCGAGCGCGACATCGGTCATAATCCCCAATTCGGGAAATTCTTTGCGTAAGGCACGCACGGCGGTTTGCACCAAACCTTCAGGATTGCAGGCTTCGCGTGCGTCTGCGGTTTTGTTTTGCGTTACGACTGGGAACAATGCCAACATCGGCACGCCCAATTCGCAAGCGCGTTCTGCCGTTTTCAGCAACAAATCAATGCTTTGACGTTTAATTTTGGGCATGGATGCGATTTCTTGTTCCTGATTTTTGCCTTCCAACACAAAAACGGGGTAAATCAAATCGTTGGCGGTCAAAACGGTTTCGCGCATCAGTCGGCGAGAAAAATCATCGCGACGCATACGGCGCATTCGCGTGGTGGGCGCGTGGCGTGGTGGGAAATTCATGGTTTATCCTTGTTGCAATTAAATAATAGAAATAAGAATTTTGGTATTTTATAATCGTTCAAAATAAAAATATAGTCGTTCAAAATTAACACGAACAAAGTAACCATGCCCACCCCGTGTACACTAGTACATAAGGGCATTGGCAACGCTGCACTATTTGTATTTGAAACAACCATACATACAAGTGTCAGCAATGCGGTATTCTGTTGATTTTAAACAACTATTAAGTAAACAAGGAACACAATATGCAAACATGGCAACGAGCGCATAGTGAGCCGCATTATTCTTCACGAAACAAATGGCTACGCGCGGCAGTTTTGGGCGCAAATGATGGCTTGATTTCTACCGCCAGTTTGTTGATGGGCATGGTAGCCGCCAACGCCAGCACACAAACTTTGTGGCTGACAGGCATGGCGGCTTTGGTGGCAGGGGCTGTGTCTATGGCGGCGGGAGAATATGTGTCGGTATCCAGCCAAGCGGATACGGAACGCGCTGATTTGGCAAAAGAAAGCAAGGAATTGTCGGAGCATCCGCAGCGTGAATTAACTGAATTGACCGATATTTACCGCAGTCGTGGTTTGGATGATGATTTGGCGCATCAAGTCGCGCTGGCTTTGACGCGACACAATGCTTTGCAAGCGCATGCACGTGATGAGATTGGCTTGACCGATGAATTGGCTGCCAATCCGTTTCAGGCTGCCTATGCCAGCGCAATCGCGTTTTGTGCGGGTGCGTTGCCGCCTGTTTTGGTGGCGGTTTGGGCGGATAATGCGAAAATGGGTTTGGCAATCACGGCGTTATTGGGGTTGGCATTATTAGGTGCGGTGTCGGCAAAATTGGGCGGTGCGCCTGTGTTGCCTGCGATGCGGCGTGTGATAATTTGGGGCGTGATTGCGTTGGCAAGTACGGCGATTATTGGCGGATTATTTGGGGTTCAGGCTGCCTGAAAATGTTTTTGTATATTTTTATAGTAATTTGAATGAGAAATATAAAAAGGCAGCCTGAAAAATGGTTTTCAGGCTGCCTAAACTGTTTTCATCCATACCTGTGCGCTAAAAATAATATGATACAGAGAGACCACGTTAAAAACGTTATTACCAGCGATAAAACCGAAAATTCACGTTGCCTATAACGAATATCTTTGATTTCTTTCCACATTCTTTCGTGTGCTATTTTCATAGCAAACTTTTTATCCTGCCCAAGATGAAAATTGCCCTGAATCAAAAATGATGTTTGGCGCGCCAAATTGGTGCGTACCAAAGCCACATTATCGGCATAAAATTTGGTTTCTTTGTGTTTAAAAGCACACAGATACTGATATTCTTCCAAACAAACCACTTCGGCATAATGCTTTTTGTCGTGAACAATCGCCAGTTTTATCATGACACCATGTTTGGCAGGATAGTGTCTTTGGGTGATTTCTGCATTGGGTAAACGGATGATTTTAGCGCTAAACGTGTCAAACGCATCGTTGCGGATAAACATGACAAGACTCGCCCATCCAGCTACAAAAAAACCTAATAACGCTAAAAACAAAGAAGATTTTGATTGCATACGCATCCTATGCTAAAAAATATAAATATGGGATACAAAAACTTGTATCCCATCGTTTTTTCAGGCTGCCTGAAACTTATTTCGCTTGATTACGCAAATATTGCACCAACAAAGGAATTGGACGACCCGTTGCCCCTTTTGCCGCACCCGATTTCCACGCTGTACCAGCAATATCCAAATGCGCCCATGTCATATTTTCAGCAAAATGCGCCAAGAAAGTCGCCGCCGTAATCGTGCCAGCAGGACGACCACCGATGTTTTGCATATCGGCAAAATTGGATTTCAACTGCTCTTTATATTCAGGGAATAAGGGTAGTTGCCATGCTTTATCGTTGCTGTCGCGCGATGCTTGCAGCAATTCATCGGCAAGCTCTTGTTGATTGGACATCAAACCGCTCGCTACATGACCCAATGCAATAATGCACGCGCCCGTTAAAGTTGCCACGTCAATCACGGCTTTGGGCGTGAAATTTTGTTCCACATAAGTCAGCGCATCGCACAACACCAAACGTCCTTCTGCATCGGTATTCAAGTTTTCAATAGTCGTACCGTTCATGGCTTTGACCACATCGCCTGGTTTGGACGCGGCTGCATCGGGCATATTTTCACAAGTCGCCACCACCACCGCTAAATTGATAGGCAATTTGGCTTTGACTGCTGCGATAAATGTGCCAATCACGGTTGCCGCGCCACACATATCGTATTTCATTTCGTCCATGCCTTCCCCCGGTTTCAATGAAATACCGCCGCTGTCAAATGTTAAACCTTTGCCCACCAAGACAATCGGGGCAGCCGATTTATCCGCCGCGCCAAAGTAACGCATTTCCAATAATTTCGGTTCTTGTACGCTGCCTTTTGCCACGCCCCAGAAAGATGGCATATTGGCTTGAATGTAATCTTTGCCCAAAATTTTCGCTTCTGCGCCAAGTACTTGGGCTTCTTTTGCGGCAGTTTCGGCTAAATAAGTGGGCGTGCAAATATTGGGGGCGGTGTTGCCCAAATCTTTGCACAAATTCACGCCATACAATAAGGCTTCTGCTTGTTCCAATGCGGATTGGAGCAATGTGGATTCGGTTGCGTGTACAAATTCAACGGCTTGTAATTTGGCGGGATTGGCTTCTTTTTTGTACGCATCAAAACGATAAACAGCTTCGCCAATCGCTGCTACCAATGCGCTAACTACACGCGGTGCGTTAATGGCGCACAATGGATTTAAATCCACCGAAAGGGCTGGTTGTTTTTGCGCCCATGCAGCGGCTTCTTTGCTGGCTTTTTGTAACGTTTCTATTTTTAAATCGGTAAAACGTAATACGGCAACGGTTTTCAGGCTGCCTTCTGTTGGGATTTTGGCTTCAATAAAACTGTCATTATCGCCCAAAGTTTGGAACAATAATTTGGCGGTTTCATCGGATAATTGGTTGATTTCGGTGCAAACAAATAATTTTGCACTTTGGACATTGCTTTGTGGGGATACGGTGTATTGCATATTGTGTTGCTCCGTGTGATTAATCAAGTTGAGGGAAAATATAAGGATATGCTTTCAGGCTGCCTATTATGTGCAGTCTTAATCTTCGGTATCTAAAAAATCTAAATCTTGCTCTTGCATTAAAGTTAGCGTAACGATGTGTTGAATAATGCTGCGTAAAGCTGGATGATTTTCATCAAATACATTCATCACAATCATTAAGGCTTGATGCAATAAGGGTAAGGCAGCCTGAAACTGGTGTTGTTGCGCATAATGCCGCGCCTGACAAAATAGAATATGTGCGCGTATCGGGTGGTCTTCGCTAACGCAACGCAGCAACATTTGCATGGCTTGCGAATAGATTTTGGCTGCCTCTTCATATTGCTGCATTTCATCGTGTGATACGGCTAATTCTGTCCATGCAAATACGGTACGCGGATGGTCGCCTAATAAGTCTTGCAGCGTTTGCGTGGTACTTTTGAGAATGGACAGGGCTTCGGTACGATGTCCTTGTCCGCGATAAACCACAGCAAGATTGGTGTATGCCAAAGCAGTATCACGGTGTGCCATGCCAAATAGTTGTTCGTGTTGCGCGGCAGATTGTTCGTATAATTCTAATGCTTTTTCAGGCTGCCCTATGTTCATACAATCGCTGGCTAAATCATTTAATAATATCGGTATTTTTTTATCACATTCACCATTTGTAAAGGTGTGATACAACGCCAATGCTTCTTCATGTATGTTTTTCGCTTCTTCAAAACGCGCCAATTTGGCGTATGTGCCACCCAGTTGATGCAACGCATCGGCAAGTTCAGCGTTCAGGCTGCCTGTAGTATTGTGGCGGCGCAAAATTTGTACCGCTTGTTTGAGTAGCGTTTCTGATGCTGCATAATCACCACTGTATTCGTGCCAGTTGCCTAAATTGATGAGGCTTTGCGCGTGTTCCACACTGTCTTCGCCATAATGAGTTTGGGTGTAATCGTGCGTTTCCTGCACGGCAGATTGGACTTGCGTTAAACGGTAATCTTCAATTAACTGACGTTCGTGTTGCTGACGTTGGGAAAGTTCAGAAGGGGACATAATTTGCTTTCAGGCTGCCTATTTATTGGGACATAGATATACATAATAAAGTATCTGTTTCCGATATGCAAAAATCTGCTTGATTCGGTGTATTCATAACATAGGCAGCCTGAAAAAGTTATAGTCGCAGAATTGAAAAAGCATAGTGAATTCAATTTAAACCAGTACAGCGTTGCCAGCTCCCTTATGTACTATGTGTACACGGCGGTCGCTGTCGCCTTGTCCTGATTTAAATTGAATCCACTATACTACGGCGTTGGCTCGCCTTGCCGCCTTGTATTACATTTTCACTTCTACAACTATATAATCTCAACATTTATTTAACTCAATAAGGCAGCCTGAAAACCATGCTGACACTCCAACAATGGCTTAATCAAACCACCCTGCCACGCAACGAAGCCCGTATGCTGCTACAGCAAATAACAGGCTACACCCGCGCCCAACTCATCACTCACGATACCGAAGTATTATCCGCCAGCCAATTAACCGCACTCAACCAACTGGCACAACGCCGTACACAAGGCGAACCAATGGCGTATATTTTGGGCGAACGCGAATTTTACGGGCGCATATTCCGCGTTTCGCCCGCCGTCTTGATTCCGCGCCCTGAAACCGAACATTTGCTAGAAGCTGCACTTTTCAGGCTGCCTACACACGGCATTTTGTGGGATATGGGCACAGGTAGCGGCATCATCGCCATTACCGCCGCGCTGGAACGCAGCGATGCCACCGTGTATGCCAGCGACATCAGCCCCGATGCGCTCGCAATCGCCCAACAAAACGCTACCACATTGGGTGCAAATATTCAGTTTGCACAAGGTTCATGGTTTGCCGCCGCACACGCTTTCAGGCTGCCTGTGGATAAAGTACATATATTAGTCAGCAATCCACCGTATATTGAAAACCACGACCCACATTTAACACAAGGTGATTTGCGTTTTGAACCACAAACCGCGCTGACCGATTTTGCCGATGGTTTGCAACATATCCGCGAAATTGCGCGCCACGCACCTGATTATTTACATGAAAATGGCTATTTGCTGCTGGAACACGGTTACGACCAAGCCACCGCCGTACAACATATTTTGCGTGAAAATGGTTTTGTTGATGTACAAACGTTACCCGATTTGGCAGGATTAGACCGCGTAACATTGGGACAAATAACGACATAAAATGTAAAAGGCAGCCTGAAAATGGGTTTCAGGCTGCCTGAACGTATTTTTTAGTAAAATGGGAGATGAAAATGTTAGAGCCAACGCATTTGCGCCAAACCGCCCGAGTTAAAACATGGGACGGCAAAAGTGGCACAGCCCAAGCCGAAGACGGTGGCATTTACGAAATAAACATGGCACGACATCGCCAGCGCAGAAATCCGCAAAATCCGATTTTTCCGCCTAAACTATTTGCACATCACGCCCAAAATCCCGCAGCCTGAAATCAAACTCGCCCTGTTTTTATTGGATAAACCAATGCAAGATGAAACCGTACACATCATACAAAACGCATTCAGGCTGCCTGAATAGATTTTGCAAAAATTTCAGCCTTTTACGCTATAATCCTGAACATTAAATGATAATATAGTGGATTCACTAAATCAGGACAAGGCGACAGAAACCGCCATGTACACATAGCACATAAGGGAGCTGGCAACGCTGTACTGCTTTAGTGAATTCACTATAAATATATTATTAAGATTTTTTTAAGAAAAGTGTTCGCAACTTTTGTGTTGGATGCCAAATTTTATTTACAACATATCACAAAATATTATGAGCCAATTTTATTCTTGGGCGCACATTATTCATTTAGTTTGCGCCATTACTTTTGTCGGTGGCGTATTTTTTGAAGCACTCATTTTAAGCGCGATACACAGCAAAAATGTCTCACGCGATGCGCGGCGCGAAGTAGAACATGCCATTTCAAAGCGCGCGGTGCGTGTGATGCCATTTGTTGTCGCTGGCGTATTTTTATCGGGATTAGTCATGATACATCGCTATGCCACCATTTTACGCCATCCATTTGCCAGCGCATTTTCCATACAACTATCCTTAAAAATTTTGTTAGCTTTCAGTATTTTATGCCACTTTATCATTGCTGTATACAAAATGAAAACACATACATTAACCGTTGCATGGTCAAAATACATTCATACCGCTGTATTTTGCCAAATGTTATTGATTGTATTGCTCGCTAAAACAATGTTTTATATTTCTTGGGGCTAGATTTATCATATTGAAACCTTTGCAAAACCCCAGATTTGAGCGCAGTTCAAAGCGATAGTATCGCAAAACGCGCAGACATATCATATAGATAGGCAAGCGTTTGAGAAACGCATCGCGAAGAAATGTGCCAAAGATGGGGATTTTGCAAAGGTTTCATATTTCAAGATTAAAACCTTTGCACAACTCAAAATGACAAAATGATAGCAACTGTATTTTTAACCCCGTCAGGTAAAAAATACAGTTGCTACATGTTTTCAGGCTGCCTTATCTCAAAAATTTACCCTTGCCAAATCTCACACACACGCGCTAAATCTTCTGCTGTATCCACACCTGCAGGCGGTGCAAAATCCAACACTTCCACCGCAATATCATAGCCATGCCACAACACGCGCAGTTGCTCCAAACTTTCGGTGGTTTCCAACGGCGATTCGCTCATTGCCGCATATTGCTTCAAAAAGCCCACACGATACGCATAAATCCCAATATGGCGCAATGGCGTATGTTCAGGCAATTTTTCTTCATTTTTCAACATACTATCACGCGGATAGGCAATCGGCGCACGGCTGAAATACAGCGCGTTTTGCTGCCGATTCAACACCACTTTCACGCAATTGGGATTCATAAACTCGGCAAAATCGTGAACAGGATGCGCTGCTGTTGCCATTGGCGCATCGCTGTTTGCCAATTTGTCCGCCACACGCGCAATCAATTCAGGCGGAATCATCGGCTCATCGCCTTGCACATTGACCACAATCGCATCATCAGCTAAATCAAGCAGTTGCACCGCTTCTGCCAAACGTGTTGTGCCACTTTGATGATGCGAACCTGTCAAAACCGCACGAATTTGATGCGCGACACAAGCAGCCTGAATGCTGTCGTGGTCGGTTGCTACAATCACATTTTGCGCGGTGGTTTTTAAGGCTTGTTCGGCGGCACGCACCACCATCGGTTTGCCGTGAATATCTGCCAATGCTTTATTGGGCAAGCGACTGGACGATAATCGCGCAGGAATAATAACCGTAAATTGAGTCATGATTTTGCTTCCAAATCAGTGAGTTCACGCGCTTCGTTTTCCAACATAATCGGAATGCCATCACGAATGGGGAAAGCAAGTTTGGCAGATTTGCTCCACAATTCTTGCGTATCGGCGTGATATTCAAGTGGTTTTTTGGTAATGGGACAGACGAGTTTGTCTAAAAATGATGCTTGCATAATAAATCTTTCGTGATGATTAACTTGCGTTTAGGCAGCCTGAAAAGTGTCCATTATCACATAAAATCATTTTTCAGACTGCCTTACGGTACACGACATAAATCTTTCAGGCGGCTTTACAACACCCGACAAAAAATTATTTCCGTAGGTCGGGCATTTATGCCCGACATTGATGAAGCATGGTGCATTGCATCGAGCATGAATGCCCGACCTATAGTCGTAGAAGTGAAAATGTAATACAAGGCGGCGAGCCGCAGACAGTACAAATAGTACGGCAAGGCGAGCCAACGCCGTAGTACTTTTTCAATTCTGCGACTATAAAGCAGCCTGAAAGCCCAATTTCCGCATTATTTCCGCCGCCAAATCGGGCGAAATCTGCGCCTGAATCGGCACAACCCAAATATTATCAGGCGCATTAGCTGGTAATTTTACCGCATCTTTTTCCGTAATCAACACATAATCTGCGCGTGGTAAAGTGGACACATCTATGGCAGCATGGTCGGGCAATACGCGCGTTTCTTGCAAGATAAATCCCATTTGTATCAACGTGTTAAAAAATCGTTGTGGACGCGCAATCGCCGCCACCGCCACGCAACGTGCGCCATTTTTCAGGCTGCCTATGCTTAAAATATCATCAGGCTGGTTCAAACGATAAGCTGCCGCTGTTTGAATTTGACTGAAAAACAGCGTTTTTTCAGATGGATACGCGCAAATAGGCAGCCTGAAATATGTTTGCGCGGCAGAAAATGTGTCATGATTGGCATTGCTGACCACAATAAAATCAACATCTTGCAAACGCGAAACAGGTTCACGCAAACCGCCATTGGGCAACACATCTAAATCTGTCCGCCCAACATCGGCAGCAGGGAAAACGCAAATTTCTATGTCTCGCGCCAGTTGATAATGTTGCAAGCCATCGTCTGCAATAATCATTTGTAAATCAGGATATTGCGCGATAAGTGCCATGCCTGCTGCGTGGCGATTGGCGGCAACGGCGGTGGGCGCGTGGGTGCGGCGATACAACATCAGCGGTTCATCTCCCACTTCGTCGGCGGTGCTATTCGCGTGTAACACATGGATTTGTTTAGATTTTCTGCCGTATCCGCGACTGATGATGCCAACTTTGATGCCACGCGCTTGCAAATCGGCAACGAGCGCGGCGGTAATGGGCGTTTTACCTGTGCCACCTGCGTGAATATTGCCAACTACAACTACTGGAATGGGCAGTTTTTGTGTTTTCAGGCTGCCTTTATCGGATAAAAATTGTGCGCGGCGGCGTTGGGCAATTTTGGCAAATATTTTGGACAAGGGCGACAAAAATAGCCGCAAAATGGCGTTGGGGCGTTGCCAATGTTGTTCAATAATTTGATGGAAATTCATGGTTTCAGGCTGCCTTTACCAGATAATTATGCCCAATCTGTACGCGCACGCACAATGGCATCGGCTTGTGCCAAGCGTTCGGGCGTGCCCACGTCTAGCCACAAACCTGTGTGCATTTCGCCTGATACGCGTTGTTGCGACATGGCTTGGCGCAATAAGGGCGCGAGTTTGGCGGCGGTGTGCGGTGGCGTGTTGGCGAATAATTCGGGCAGATACACGCCTGCGCCACTGAATGTTGCACCTGTGCCGTTGTGGGGATTAGCGTCTAGCAAACCGTTGTTTAACAAACCAAAATCGCCTGTGGGATTGTGTTCTGGATTGGGTACGAGCCACAAATGGGCGAGTTTGCCTGTATTGGGTAAACTTGTTGCGATTTGTTGGGCAGCCTGAAAATCTATATCGGTTAAAACATCGCCGTTAATTACCAAAAATGGCGCATCGCCCAGCAAAGGCAGCGCGGTGGCAATGCCGCCAGCGGTTTCTAAACCTTGTGCACCTTCGGGCGAATAGGCGATGTGAACGCCATAAGCTGCACCATCGCCAAGCGTATCTTCAATTTTCTGCCCGAGCCATGCGTGATTGATAACGATTTGTTCAATGCCTGCGGCTTTTAGGCGGCGCAAATGCCAGCCAATCAGCGGTTCGCCACCTGCGTGTAATAAAGGTTTGGGAGTATGGTCAGTAAGTGGGCGCATTCGTTCGCCGCGCCCTGCGGCTAGAATCATGGCTTTCATGGGGGACTTTCTGTTAATGGGCTGCCTTACAGCACACGATTTGTTGTCGGGCATCAATGCACGACCTACGGAACATTTTTTATCGTGTACCGTAGGGCAGCCTGAAAAAGTGAGATATAAATATTGAATGGATTGCGTTATTCAAATAATTTTCAGGCTGCCTTTTGCATATTTGCATGATTAGGCAGCCTCACAGTACACGACATTTTTTTGAAATAACCACGAATCTGTTCCCTCCCCCGTCTCCAATGGGGGGCTAGGGTGGGGGGAATCTATGGAACAGATTCATTATGCTGAAAATCAACGAGCCACCCCCACCCTAACCCCAGACCTGCCAAGTTCTCATCGTGTCGTAGGGGCGGATTTTATATCCGCCCTGTGGGAAGTACCACAATTCAAATAATCGTAGAAAGGGCAGATATGAAATCTGCCCCTACGAAGTACAGAACTTGGCAGGTCTGCACCCTAACCCTCCCCCGCCAGCGGGTGAGGGGACAGATTTCAGGTCATATTAAAGATTTGTGTCGTGTACCGTAAGGCAGCCTGAAAAAACAATTATTTCACTTCAATGGCGATATTATTTTGTTCCGCCCATTCGCGCCAATCTTGTACTTCATCGCTTTCGCTGGTGGCGACTTCCGATGCGCTGGCAACAGGTTTTGGCTGAACGCTTAATTTTTGTTCACACGATTTAATGTCTTCCAATACGCAAGACAAATCCACCGCATTCGGTATTGCCGCATCCAAAGTGAATTTAGGCGCAGAATAATCATAATGTGTGTGGCTAACCAAAGCGATTTCCATGTTGCCAAGTTTTGTTCGTGCTACATCATCATTGGCAGCATTAAAACTCAACACACTATGTGTACCCAACAAACGTCCTTTGCCGTCCACATATAATTGTTGGCGATAACGCACTTGTTTCAACAGCGTTTGCGTTTGTCTATCCAATTGTGCAAATTTGTCCATTTTATCTTCGGCATTGCGTGGTTTGCCAGCATTCATTTTTGCTAATTCTGACAACGCTAATAAGGTTTTGTCGCGGTCTTCTTCGCTCACACCCTCTTCCAATTTTGCCGCTGCCACTTGGTCATGCAAACTTTGCAGCGATACTTGGCTCATGCTTATCATTTGCGCCATTGTCAGGTCTAACTCAATTTGTTTACTCGCACCCAATTTGTGACCCATTTCGTCCACAGGTTTAAATTGATAGCTCTCGGCAGGCAAGCTGGCATAACCATCGTCCAAGGCTTTTGGATACGCTTTAGCCAATGTTTGAAATGGCACGCGATGTTGCCATTTTTCAGGCAGCGTGAACGACACCAAACGTCCGTTTATCGGTTGCAGTTGAGATATTTGCATAAACGGGTCGGTAAAATAGGTAATGGCTTCGGGGTCAACATACAGCGTTTTGTGTTTTACATTCAACTGCATCGGCATTTTAATGCTGCTGTATACATTGCGCTGCGTCGATTGTTCCAGTTGCGGCACAATTTCCATTTTGCCTTGCGACAAATCCACCGCACCCGTGTAATTCAAGCGAGTGGATTGCGCCAGCATTTTGAGTACGGCAGTGACAGCTTCGTTGAGATGTTGGCGGTAATTATCATCATGTACGATGCCTTCCACTCGGCTGACAACATCATCGCTGGCATCGGCAGCCACTTTATCCGCCGTTTGGTTTAATTTTTCACGCGTTTGTTCATTGATTTGAAATTGTGCGCTGCCTGAAAAATTGTAGCGATAATCATCGCTGAACTGACGTTGCATACTGTATCGCGCCAACTGGTCGGCAGATTGTGGCGTAACACTTTGGCACGCGGCTAATGCAATGGCGGCAATCGCAAGGGAAAGATGGGTTTTGTGAGACATGATGATTTCCTTTGTGGATAAAATGAACGTGGGATTTTCAGGCTGCATTGTAAAATAAAAAGCAGCCTGAAAACAGAGTTGTGATGTTTTTCAGGCAGCCTGAAAGCCTATTTCGCCGCACGTTTAATAATATGTTCAATCGCAGCGGTGGCACAATGCAAACCAAAACTCGCCGTAACCAACATACTCGCACCATAACCTGCACACGATAAACCTTGTGGTGTCGTGATTTCGCAATTTTCTGCGACTTGCGGCGGCGTAATCTGCTCGCGCGAATACACGCATGGCACTCGCATTTTGCCTTCACGCGCAAAACCGTGTTTTTTGCGTAAGGTGTAGCGCAAATTAGACAATAATGGGTCGTGTGTCGTTTGCGATAAATCGGCGGTTTCAATCAGCGCAGGATTGCGTTGTCCACCTGCACCACCACTAATGATAAAGGCTTGTTTATGTTTAATAAAATAATCCACCATCGCGACTTTTACGCGCACTTGGTCAATCGCATCAATCACGAAATCAAAAGGCAGCCTGAAAATATTGGCTAGATTATTTTCGTCCACAAAATCTTCTATTTCATGTACCACGCAATCGGGATTGATTTGTGCGATTCGTTCACGCAAGGCGCTTACTTTGGGTTTGCCAAAATCGGGCGTGAGCGCGTGTAACTGTCTGTTTACATTGGAAACGGCGATGTTGTCCAAATCAATCAGCGTTAATTCTCCCACACCACTTCGCGCTAAACTTTCTACTGCCCACGAACCAACACCGCCCACACCGACAACACAAACATGTGCGTGTTGCAGCGCGTGCAAACCGTGTTCGCCATACAATCGGGCAATGCCTCCAAAACGGCGTGTGTAATCGGATTGAGTCATGGTTTTTCCTTGTTGTAATATTGTTTTCAGGCTGCCTGAAAGCGGCGTTTTTTGATAAAAATTTGCCGCAAATAGACGTGCATGGATTATACTGTAATCGTTGGGTAAACCAACAACCCTTCTATAAACAAGGAGCATTTTATTATGTACAAACACATCGTAGTCGCCGTTGATGGTAGCAATACTTCTTTGAACGCATTGCAACATGCTGCTAGTTTGGCTGTGGCTGGTAATGCTAAATTAACTTTGGTTACTGTTGCCAATCCCAGCGAATACATGACATTGGCACCTGAATTTTTGCAACATGAAAGCTATGAAGCCGCAGCCATTTCGGGTGGTAATGAAGTGCTGGCAGAAGCAGGCTTGGTGGCAAAAAATGCAGGCGTAAGCGAAGTAGAAACACATCTGCTGGTCGCTTCCAAAGGTGCGAAAGAAATGGCGCAGGAATTGGTGGATTATGCGGATAATCATGGTGCAGATTTGATTGTGATTGGCACACATGGTCGCACTGGTTTGATGCATTTACTGATGGGTAGTTTTGCGGAAACCGTTATGCGCCAAAGTCATTTGCCATTATTGGTAATTCGCAGCACATACAGCGATGAGGAAGATGAAGATACTGCTGTTGCGGGTTAATTCTTCAATATAATCATAAATCAAACATAAAAGGCAGCCTGAAAACTATTTTTCATGCTGCCTTTTTATATATTTTAAGCGCGTATAAATGGGTTATACATTTTCTCGTGTCCAATGGTGGTCATGCGCCCATGTCCTGCGATGACTTGGGTATCATCGGGCAAAATGTATAATTTTTCGCGGATATTGCGCAATAAATCATCATGATTGCCGCGTGGAAAATCAGTACGCCCGATGCTTTCATAAAATAAAACATCGCCCGCAATCAACAACGATACGGTGGCGCAATAAAATACAACGTGTCCTGGTGTATGTCCTGGTATGTGCAATACTTGGAAGGTATAGTTCCCAACGGTTAGCGTGTCGCCTTCGTGCAAATAACGTGTGGGCGTGAATGCGGGACAAATGGGGAAACCGTATGATGCGGTGGTTTCGGGCAGCGTGTCTAACAAAAATTGGTCGTCTTCGTGTGCGCCCAATATGGGGACGTTGATGCGTTCCAATAGCGCAGGAATGCCACCTGCGTGGTCTAAATGTCCATGCGTGAGCCACACGGCTTGCAGTTTCAGGCTGCGTTTTTGAATTTCGGAGAGGACATAATCTACGTCGCCACCCACATCGGTTAGCACGGCTTCTTGGGTTTCATCGTCCCAAATCAGGGTGCAGTTTTGGCGAAATGCGGTTACGGGCATGATTTGTATTTGGAGTGCCATGTGATTCCTTAAAAATAATGAAATAATGTGTTTTGTGTGATTTTCAGGCAGCCTGAAAATGGATATAGTCGCTTAAAATTAAAAATACTACTGCGTTGCCCACGCCCTTATGTACTAGATGTACACGGCGGACGTGGCCGCCTTGTACTATTTTTATTTTAAGCGACTATATTCAATGTTTATCGCCCCATTCTTCGCGTACTTTTTGGGCAGCCTGAAAATAATGTATCAATGCATCAGCATCGTTGTTTTTCAGGCTGTCTGCTAAATAATCCAGTTGCTGTTTTTGTGCAGCGATTAAATCCAACAAACTGTTTTTATTGGCTAACATAATGTCTTTCCACATTTCGGGGCTGCTGGCGGCGATGCGTGTGAAATCACGAAAACCGCTGCCTGCAAAATCCAAATAATGCGTGCCTTTGGGGTGGTCAAGCATTTGGTGGACGTAAGCAAATGCGAGTAAATGCGGCAAATGGGAAACGGCGGCGAAAATTTCATCGTGTTCGTGGGCAGACATAATGTGCGTGTGTGCACCCACCGCTTGCCACAAGGTTTCTATGGTTTTCAGGCTGCCTGCATTTTGTTGTTCGTTTGGACACAAAATCAATTTTTTGTCTTGATACAAACCAAATTGTGCAGCCAATGCACCACTGCGGTCTGAACCTGCAATGGGATGCGCGGCGACACAATGGGCAAATTGTTGCGGCAAATGCAGCCTGAAAGCAGCGAGCGTGGATTGTTTGGTGCTGCCAACATCGCTGACTATAGTATGTTCAGATAATAATGGGGCGAGCGTGGTGCAAATATTGGGCAATGTGGCAACGGGCGTGGCAATCAACACCAAATCAGCATGTTGTACAGCCTCAGCGCAGATTTGGGTATAAGCAACATCAATCACGCGGCGTTCCAGCGCACGGTCAAGATTGGTGCGGTTTAAATCTATGCCGACAACGGTTTGTACGCGTTTGTGGCGTTTTAAATCCAGCACAAACGAGCCACCGATTAAACCAACACCAATTAAAGTGATTTGTTTGAGGGTCATGTATAGTCGTTTCAAATTACAAGAAGACAAGGCGACAGCAACCGCAGTGTACATAAATACATAAGGGAGCTGACAATACCGTATTATTTTAATTTCAAACGACTAGATTTGTCTCAATAAAATTTTCAGGCAGCCTGAAATAAAAAACACCGCTTATCATCACGATAAACGGTGTTTTTTGATGCTTTTACCAATGCAACACCACACTGTCTTCTACTGGCACACGCCCCAAATGGTGTTTGTTTTGCATGGCGTCCCAATCAGGGTGTCCAAAGGCAATGCCGTGCAACAGTTTGTAATCGCTTGAAACGCCCAGTTCTTTACGAATATCATCGGCAAACAATCCCAAAAATAACATAGGAATGCCACCAAAGCCACGAGCGGTCAAAGAAAGTAAAAAAGTTTGTGAATACATACCCATATCATTGGCAATATTGACATCGTGATTGTCAATCGCAGGCATAAACAAAAACGCCATGTGTGCTGCTCCATAACCTGTGATATTTTGTTCAATCACGGTCGCACGCCCAGCTTTATCTTCGCGTTCCACACCAAAACTGGTTGTAAAAACATGGGCATATTGATTACGCCAACGCGGTTCATAAATGCCACCGTATTTCATTTGGTCAAACTCAAAATCTGGGGTAAATTGCCCTGCGTGAAAGCGTTCGCCAATGATTTTGTGCAGGCGTTTCAAAGTTTCGCCAGACGCAATATGCACCAGCCACGGCTGAGTATTGCACGCAGACGGGGCATTTTGGGCATCGGCAAGGATTTGTTTGATTTCTTGCTCGGTCATTGGTGTGGGCAAAAATTTGCGAATGGATTGACGGGTGCGAACGGTGGTTTCAAAGTCTAACATTTTTGGTTACTCCGCTTAATTGTTGATTGATGAAATTATTATAGCTTACAATTAAATTGTATACAATGTCTATTTTTGGAAAACTGGCTTTCAAAAATGGAAAAGTCATTTTATTTTAACTGACTGGCAATTTTTTGTAATACCGCCACTTCATCAGCCGTCAAAGTCAAACAATCCGCTACTTGATTAGGAATGTTTACCGCCTTGTGTTCCAACGCTCGGCCATCATTGGTCAGGGTAATGATGACGGTGCGTTCGTCCGTTTGACTGCGGGTGCGTGCCACTAAATTTTTGCTTTGTAAGCGTTTTAAAAGTGGGGTAAGCGTACCGCTATCAAGGTGCAATTTGTCGCCAATCTCGCCCACACTTTGCTCGCCAAATTCCCACAACACCAGCATGACCAAGTATTGTGGATAAGTCAAATCCAATGTGTCCAAAAAGGGCGTGTATTGGCGCGTAATTTCTTTGGAAAGTGCGTATAATGGAAAGCAGATTTGGTTGCTCAATTTTAATTGTTCATACATGAGATGGGCTTTACTGAATTGTTGAAAATTGAATTTTACACAATTTTCAGGCAGCCTGAAAATACGATTGAGATTTTATAATATCGAAAATTAAATTTTGAAAAATTTAATTAATGGAAATATTTAATCAATAATTGATTGTATGCGAGATTAAATTTTTACAAAAACAAGGCAAACTAACGCCATTTTTACATATAGTGAATTCACTAAACCAGTACCGCGTTGTCAGCTCTCTTATGTACTCGGTGTACATGGCGGTCACTGTCGCCTTGTACTGCATTTTCATTTCTACGACTATATTTTAATTTCAAACGACTAGATTTGTCTCAATAAAATTTTCAGGCTGCCTCTATGATAGAAAAGGCAGCCTGAAAATAAAAATCCCTGTTTATTTGAATAAACAGGGATTTGATTTTAATGATGAGCCACGTTGTAACGTTTTTCCAAGCGCGAGAAAATCCAGCTTAAACACAAAGTCATCACCAAGTAAATCAGCGCAACGGTGTACAAAGGCTCTTCGTAAATGGAATAGCGACCCGAAATGGTTTTTTGTACATACGCCAATTCTGCTACGGCAATCGCGGATAACAATGAACTGTCTTTCAACAAGGTGATAAATTCATTTGCCATAGGTGGCAACATACGGCGTAAGGCTTGTGGCAAAATCACAAAACGCATCGCCTGTGCATGGGTCAAGCCCAAAGAGCGCGCAGCTTCCATTTGTCCCTTGTCAATGGATTGGATACCTGCACGGAAAATTTCGGTTACATACGCACCTGTGTTCACCGTAATTGCCAGCGTACCCGCAATCAACGCACCATAATTACGGCGCAATTCCGCTGCTAATTCGCCACTAATCAACAAACCATCGGTGGGATTAATCAGCGCAACCGACCACACAAAATGCCAAATAAAAATTTGTACAAACAAGGGCGTACCACGAAACAGCAATACATAAATCAGCGATACTGTCCTCATTAACCATGCCAAACCTTTGGCAATCGGTCCTCCTTTTTCAAAATGCACGATGCGCATCAACGCACCAATCAGTCCCAAAATAGAACCGAAAACCACCGCTATGCTGGTTAATTTCAATGTTAGCAGCGCACCGTCAATAAACATCTGACGGTATTCCCAAATAATGTCATAACGAAAGCTCATAGCTCCAAACCCATTTCTAATAATTATTTTCAGTATCGTGCAAAAGCTTTAACAAATCAGCTTCACGAAAAAATACGCTATTTTACAATAAAAGCGGTCATTTGCATGATAAAAATTAAGCAAAATGATGATATGCAACTATAAATATGGTTTCAGGCAGCCTGAAAAGTCATTAAAATGCTCACTTTTCGTATTATAGTTTTGAACACATGGATATTTGGATTGGGCAAAATGCCCCCATACCCACACAGGAACATGCTGTAACCATTGGCAATTTTGATGGCGTGCACACAGGTCATCGCCATATTTTAGCTCGCCTGTCGCAACAAGCCACAAAACGCCAACTCAACAGCATCGCGCTGATTTTTGAGCCACAACCCAACGAATTTTTTAGCCAACAAACAGGCAAAATTGTGCCTTATCGTTTGACACCTTTGCGCGACAAATTACGTTTATTGGCGGAAACAGGCAGCCTGAAAGCCGCATGGATACTGCGTTTTAACCCACATTTTGCCAATATAACCGCCGAGCAATTTATCCAACAAATTTTGCGCGACAAATTACATACGCGCTATTTATTGGTTGGCGATGATTTTCGTTTTGGCAAAGCACGCGGTGGCGATTTTTCGCTGTTGTCTCGGCAAAACGATTTTGTAACCGAATGCACGCCCAGCATTTTGGTCGCAGGTGCGCGCGCCAGCAGTACCGCTGTGCGCCAAGCTTTGAATGAGGGAGATTTGGCACAAGCGGCGCATATTTTGGGACACGCGTACACATTAAGCGGACACGTTAAACATGGCAAAAAATTAGGGCGGACGATTGATTGTCCAACTGCCAATGTGCATTTACCCAATCATCATTATGCGTTGAGTGGCGTGTTTGTGGTGGATGTGGTGGGCGATTTTGGCACGCGGCGTGGCGTGGCATCGTTTGGCGTGAATCCCACCGTTTCTGATACGCTTGAACCGAAACTGGAAGTGCATTTATTTGATTTTTCAGGCTGCCTATATGGACAGCGTGTACAAGTGTCGTTTTTGCACAAATTGCGTGATGAACAAAAATTTGCCGATTGGGACGCTTTGAAACAGCAAATTTGGGCGGATATGGAGGCAGCAAGAGCTTGGAATAATTAAACAATAGGCAGCCTGAAAAATATTTTCAGGCTGCCTATTTTGATGTTTTATATAGTGGATTCACTATATAGTAAAGTAAAATAAGAAAGATGCAAGGCGACCACGCCCGCCGTGTACAAATAGTACATAAGGGCGTGGGCAACGAAGCAGATTTCTTATTTTAATTTACTATACATGATGCACAATCAATTTTTTGCCCTTGTAATCCAAAATGTCCACGTCCATATCAAACAAAGTTTTGATATTTTCTACGGTAAACACTTCTTCGGGTGTGCCTTGAAATTTCACTTCGCCTTTTTGCATGGCGACAATGTGGTCGGCGTAGGCGGCGGCTTGGTTGATGTCGTGCAACACCACCACCGTTGTGCGATTATGGTCATGAGTGATGTGGCGCAAAAGTTGCATTAAATTACGTGCGTAATACATATCTAAATTGTTAAGCGGTTCATCTAACAACACAAATTCGGTGGATTGGCAAAACACCATCGCAATCAAGGCGCGTTGGCGTTGCCCACCCGACAATTCTGTAAGATAACGGTTGGCAAACGCTTCAAGCTGAAATTGCACAATCGCTTTTTCCACCAATTCTTTATCGTGTTCGCTGGGGCGACCTTGATGATGTGGGTAACGCCCGAACATCAGCAAATCGCGCACGGAAATGCGGCTGTGTATGCTGTTTTCCTGCGTCAAAATGGACAGGATTTTGGCGACTTCGGCGGTGGGTGTACTGGCTAAATCGCGCCCATTGTAGGCAATGCTGCCTGAAACCAGCGGCTGCAATCGCGCCATAAACGACAACAGCGTGGATTTCCCTGCGCCGTTTGCGCCGATTAGGGCGGTAATGCCACCTTGTGGAATGTTCAGCGAGACATTGTTTAAAATGATTTGTTCGCCAATTTTGTGGGAGATGTTTTTGATTTCTATCATGATTTTTCTTTCTTTCAGGCAGCCTGAAAATAAAATCGTAATGACCAAAATACCATTTGATTTAATTAGGCAACTTTTTGGGCATTTTATGTCAAATAAATCAGTTCATTTTAAAATTAAAATAAAGAGTTGAAAGTGGTATTTACCAAAAATATATTTTCATAAAATCATTTAGTGATACAATAAAGTTAAATTTTCTCAACCTTCAATATAAGGGCTTTAAAATGAATAAATTAGTTATGGGTTTGATTTGTGCTGCGGTTTTATCTGCTTGTGGAACGGTCGGTAATGCAGTTATTTCTGATAACGCTTTGAAAGAAAAAGCCGCATTTGCTTTGGATACTACTGCTGATAAAGTAACGATTTCCAATCGTCATGGCGACATTGATTCAGTTAAATTTGTGGCAACTACGCGTGGACGTTCACATCAATGTTACATTACAACGGTAGCAGGTGTACTGTCTTCTGATGCGATTTGCTCGGGTGCAGGTTCCGCAACAGGTTCAACCAATTGCAATGCTTTATCAAAAGCAGCAGGACGTTGTAAATAATTCATTTCATTAGGCAGCCTGAAAAACACATTTCAGGCTGCCTTAAAAATTATTATCCAGCCAATATGTGCCATCAATATCATTAGAAACAAACTTAACTAAATCAAATGTATGATTTCTTTGCTTTACAATCACAACACCTTGCGTTTCCCCAACACCAACCACAAAAACACCAAGCCGCCCGCAAATTCCACCACCACGCTCAACACAGCTTTCATGCCCAGCGCGTGTTCAAAAATGGCTTGACCGCCCACCAGCATAATCGCCGCCAGCAAAAACACCATCGGCAAACGCACAGAATGTTTCAGGCTGCCTGAAACATAATTTGCCAACGCGCAAACCAGCAATCCAAAGAAACTCACAGGTCCAACGGCAGCAGTTGCCGTCGCTACCAACGCAGAAATCCACAATAAAATCAGCAAAGTGTGTTTGGAATAATCAATGCCCAAATTGATGACTTGGTCGCGCCCCAGCAAATGCACGTCCAAACGGTGCCGTTCGCGCCACAAAAAGGTGCCGCTCAACGCCACCAATGCGCCACTCACCAGTAGCAAATTGGTGTTTACCGTGTTGAAACTGGCGAATGTGTTGGCTTGGGCAACGGCAAATTCTTCGGGGTCAATGATGCGCTGCAACAGGCTGGACACGCTGCGAAACAGCACGCCAAAAATCACGCCAATCAAAATCATGCGCGTCAAATCGCGTCCGCCCTGCCGCAGCAGCATTTGAAACAGCAGCACGGAAGCCCCCATCATTACCGCCAATTCCAAGAAAAATTTGCCCGTCAAAGGCAGTTGCGTGTAGCCCACGCTGCCGAGCAGCACCACCAGCAGCGTTTGCAAAAAAATGTACAGCGTGTCAAAGCCCAACACGGACGGCGTGAGTATGGGATTGTTGGTCAAAGTCTGAAACAGCAGCGTGGACACGCCCACCGAATACGCCACCAGCAGCAATGCCCCCAGCTTTTTCGCGCGAAGTGGCAGGACAAAATCCCAGTTGCCCTGCGCGTTCCACACCAAAAAGGCGGCGCAGGAAATCAGCAGTAAAACAGTTAAAATGATGATTTTTTTGATGTCTTTTGTCATAATCTTTCTTTCAGGCAGCCTGAATTTATTTTTTAAAATGATTCATGTTTTTCCAATAACCCAATAATCCGCCAAAAATCATCAACCAAATAAAGGCAGGAATATCAAAGCGCAAAGTCTCGCCAATAAAATAGCCCACAATAATCAGGCAGCCCTGAAACACCATTGCCGCAAATAAAATCCAAAATAAACAAACACCTGCTTTCAAATATTGTTTGGCAATATTTTGGTATTCTTCCTTGGATAATTCATCTTCGTATTTGCCGAAAGTGCGTTTAAATAATTTTTCGTAAAATGTGCGTTTTTGCATATTTTTTCCTTATTTTCCATTTTCAGGCAGCCTGAAAGTACACGACAAAAATGATTTCCGTAGGTCGGGCATTCATGCCCGACATGAGAAATTACAGCACATTGTCGGGCATGAATGCCCGACCTACAAAATCTCGTATACTGTAAGGCAGCCTGAAAACATTTATTCGCTATCCAATTTCAACAAAAAAGCGCGCAAACTCAAACAGTTAATGCCTTGAAACGTGTTGCCGTCAAATTCGTCCATCGTTACCACATATTTTGGATAATTGTCTTGAATTTTCAACAAATTACCAAATTCACGTTCCAGCGTTTTTTCTTCGTTAATTGTGAGTGTGGCTTGCACATAAATGCGTTCGCCATTTTTTTCTGCTACAAAATCAATTTCTTGGCTATTTAATCCGCCAATTTTGACATCGTATCCTGCGATTTGCAGATGATTGAAAATGGCGTTTTCCAATAATTTGCCGCGGTCTTGGGCGCGGTAGCCGATGAGCGCGTTGCGTAAACCCAAATCTTCAAAATAATATTTTTCGCCAATTTCAAAAATTCGTTTTCCTTCAATATCATATCGCTTTACTTTGTAAATCAGAAAGGCGTTTTCCAAATATTCGGCGTAGTTTTGCACTTGCGTGGTGCTGGCGGAAATGCGTTGTGATTTCAGGAAGTCGCTGATTTTTTTGGCGGAAAATAAATTGCCAATATTGCTGGCTAAAAATTGCGTTAATTGCTCCAAAAATTGCACGTTGCGTAAGGCGTAGCGGTGGACGATGTCGCGCACGGCAATGGTTGAATAAATATTGCGTAAATATTCAAATACAATATCATCTTGTTTTGGCAAGTCTTTTAGATAGGGCAAGCCGCCATATTTTAAAAATTGCGCCATGGCTTTGTCGCTGTCGTCTTGCTGCATAAATTGCAAAAATTCAGCGTAAGACAATGAATGCACATGAATTTCTATCGCACGACCGCTCAACGCACCCGCGATGTCGCGTGAGAGTAAATGCGCGTTGCTGCCTGTACAGTACAAATCCAATTCTTCGTCCAATAGCAGCGAGCGCAAGGCAATTTCAAATTCATTAATTTCTTGAATTTCATCAATAAAAATATAATTAATTTGCCCCGCTTTTTTGTTTGCCAAAACATATTCGGCTAATTCTGGCGCGGTTTTGATGTGGGAAAATGCCAAATCTTCTTTGTTGATGTAGATGATGTTGGCTTGTGGGTTATCCAGTTGAATTTCTTTCATAATTTGAAAGAGCAAATAGCTTTTTCCCACGCGGCGTTGTCCTGTAAACACTTTAATCAGTGCTTTGCCAATAAAGGGGCGGACGCGCTCTAAATAGCGTTGGCGGCAAATGATGTCTTTTTTCATAATGAAAATTTGTCGGCTAATTTGGAAAAGTTTTCATTATACTTGAAACTTTTTCATTTTTTGAATTTGTTTTGTGTATGGACTTTCAGGCTGCCTGAAAGGACTGCGCATCCAGTGAATATTCAATTTAAGGTAAATCAGTACGCTGTTTGTCTGCTTCGCTGCGTTGGTCAATATAGTCAATATGAAATGGTGAATCAGATTGATTGGATTCAAATAATTGAATTTCGCCATTTTCTAATGTGTTCAATAACCATGTGGCTTGTTGCTGAATTTCGGTAAGGCTTTCAGGTGCAAATCTGATGTCATCACTTTCATGAATGAGACATAAACCATACTTTAACGCTAATAAACGCATAAAATAATAACCATGACAATACAAATCATAGATTTTTACCAATGCCCATTTATCATCAGGTTTTTGAATAAGCTGGGTTAAAATTTGTATCAGTTGCCATTGCAAGTATTGGTTTTTGTCCAAATAGTTCGCTAATAATTTGTCTAATTCATGCAAAATATGTTTGTCTTTGAAATTTAAACTGATTAAATCATAATAGACATTTTCAGGCAGCCATTGCGCTAATTTTTGGTCGGCATACAACCATGTTTCAAATTCACCAATCGGCATAACACCATCTAATGTTTTAAAAATAATTAATTGATAATTAAATGGTAATTTCATATTTTATCCCTTTCGTGATGTTTGTCATTTACCCACGCGCAGGCTGCCTGAACAATAAAAACAAAAACAATGCCGTCCCCAACACCCCAAACACGGTAGAAACGGGAATTTCAAACGGAAACACAATCACGCGCCCAATCACATCGCACAGCAACACCAAACTCGCGCCCAACAACGCCACCGCAGGCAAACTCGCCCGCAATTTGTCGCCCAACAAACGGCTCACAATATTCGGCACGACCAAGCCAATAAACGGAATATTGCCCACCGTTACCACCACCAAAGACGTAATCAGCGCGACAATCGTCAGCCCAATCCACAAAATCGCGTTGCGGTTCAAACCCAAATTTGCCGCCACAGAATCGCCCAAACCGACAATCGTCAGTTGGTCGGCAATCACATACGCCAAAATCGCCATGATGCCCGTCAGCCACAACAATTCGTATCGCCCCAGCAATACGCCCGAAAAATCGCCACTCTGCCAAACGCTTAACAGTTGCAACATGTCGTATTCGTAGGCGATAAACGTCGCCACGCTCTCAATCACGCCGCCGAAAATAATCCCGACCAAAGGCACGAGCAGTTGCGCGGTAGGCGGCAGTTTGCGCGTCAAAGCCATGAAAATCAGCATGCCAACCATTGCCGCCACAGCCGCCACAGACATTTTCAACATCAAAGCCGCGCTGGGCGCAAGCAATGCCATGAGCAGCAAACCCAAAGCCGCGCTTTGACTCGCGCCCACCATGGACGGCTCCACAAATCGGTTTTTCAACAGAATTTGCATAATCATGCCCGCCACAGCCATAGACGCGCCCGTCAGCACAATGGCAAAGGTGCGCGGCAAGCGGCTAATCAGCATGAGTTGCGAACTGTCGTTCAGGCTGCCTGAAAACAGTTGCGCCCACGAAAAACTCGCCACGCCCACAGACAAGCTGGCGATAAACAAAATGGCGGTAAGCAGAAAAGCGATAAGGTATAAGGTTTTTTGCGACATTTTTATTCAATTAAATTAAGGTTTTATTTTTCAGGCAGTCTGAATGCGTTTTTGTATGATGTGTATGGTTTCATCTTGCGCTTGTTTATCCAATAAAAACAAGGCTAATTTGATTTCAGGCTGCCTGATGTGTTTTTTCGGTGTGATGTGCAAATATTTTAAGCGGAAAAATTGGGTTTTGCGGATTTCTGCGCTGGCGATGTCGTGCCATTGTAAATAGGCGTTGCATTGATTGACTTCCGCATATTGGCTGACAATGATTGCGCTGTCGTTTTCCGTCCATGCCCACGTTTTTCTTAAACCAAATAAAGCCAAATCAATAATGCGAACAACGGTGTAGCCCACAATACCGCCCAACATATTTGTCCACGAAAAATCAGGCAATATCATCGCCAAAATACACAAAAACAGGATAAGCGATAGAAAATGATACAGTTCGCGCAACAAAATTTGGCTGCGTTTGGCAAAAAATTGCCTGCCTGACATTTGCGATAATTCTGCATAATCCAACGTTTCCATTTGTCCCACCTTTGGCGCAATCCGCCAACTTTCTATTTTGCCATCAAACCAAAAAATCTCAATTTTATCGCCCACTTGTACGGGCGCATAATCCATTGTTTCAATGGTAATTTCGCAAATACCGCCGTCTTGGATTTGAGCCATGCCGACTTTGCCGTCCCAAGTTTGCACTCGGGCGGTTTGGCGTGAATGTGTTGGCTCCAACATGTTTATTCCCCCATTGTACTAAAAAGTACGTTCAGGCAGCCTGAAACCCATTTTCAGGCTGCCTGAATTTTTGAACGCGATTTATTTGGCGTTTTTCATGGCTTCGGTAATTTGTTTGGCAGCGATTTGTAACTGTTGCGCACCGCCTGCTGCCAAATAAGTGCCAGCGTCCAAATACACCACTTGTCCTTTTTTCCAAGCCGTTGTTTCGGCAACCAATGGGTTGTTCAACACATCTTTGGCGGCTTGACCTTCTTCGCCAATCGCCGCACTGCGGTCAAGCACAAACAGCCAATCGGGATTTTTCTCTTTGATGTATTCAAACGAAATCGGCATGCCGTGTGAGCCTTCTTTCATCGCCGTATCCACAGGTGCAATGCCAATGTCATTGTGCAGCCAACCGCCCAAACGTGAAGTCGGGCTTTGTGCGGATAATTTACCGCCACTTACCACAAATACCAGACCTGTACCTTTGCCCTGTGCGGCGGCTTTGGCATCTGCAAATGCTTGGTCAATTTCGGCTTTCAGTTTATCGGCTTCGGCTTGTTTATCAAAAATTTGGGCGAATGCATCAATGCGCTCTTTCGCGCTTTCGCGTAAATTTTGGGTGTCAGCTGTCATTTCAATGGTCGGCGCGATTTCATTTAACTGATGAATGGCTTTATTGGCGCGGCTGCCTGTAATAATGAGCTGCGGCTTAAATGCATGTAAAGCCTCGTAATTTGGCTCAAACAAGGTGCCAACGTGGGTGGCTTTATCCACCACAGGTTGCAAATACGCCAATGGGGCTTTGTCCACCGTTGCGCCCACGTTCACGCCCAAAGCGGTCAAAGTGTCCATCATGCCCAAATCGTAAACGGCAATGCGTTCGGGATTTTTCGGTACATCAAATTGTCCGCGTGTGGTTTTCACATTGACTTTTTCGCCTTGAATGTCGTGTGGTTTTAGGGGTTTGTCATCTTTTTTGTCGCCTTTGATGGTGGTGGCTTGTGCGCCAGAAGCGGCAGATGCAGCATTGTTGGTGCTTTGTTGATTTTGTTGCTGACCACAAGCGACAAGCGCAGTAACGGTCAATAAAGCAATCAGGGATTTTTTCATTATTTTTTCCTTTATGAATATTCATAAAAATATTTTCAGGCTGCCTTACAGTACACGACAATTTTTGAAGTAGGTCGGGCATTTATGCCCGACACAATGCGCCATGATTCATCAATGTCGAGCATAAATGCCCGACCTACGGAAATCATTTTTTGTCGTGTACTATAAGGCAGCCTGAAAACCCACAAAATCATCATAAAATAAATGATTTGGTATTTTCAGGCTGCCTGAAAAGATTTTACATCATCAGAAAGTATAGTTCATGCCAACGCGGAATTGACGACCTTCGCCCGCGAAAGAGCCGCGTTGTGCGTGTGGGCGATAATTTTTATTGGCAACGTTATGTACGGCAAAATTCACATTCATTTTGTCGTTGTTCAACGGTTTCCAGTTGGCAGAAACATCAACCACACCATAACCTGCTTTGCCTTTGTCAGAGCCTGTTTTCAGCGTACCACCTTGAATAAAGTAATTGTCTTCCGCTTTTACCTTTTCCAATACGCGCAACTGTGTACCCAACTCTAAATTAGGATTAGCAAAACGATATGCTAAAGATGCTGTCCAAGTACGACCAATCGCGCTGGCGTATTCAGGGTTGCCACTTAACAAACTTTTCTCTACCATTTTTCCACTGTCATCTTTTTCCCATCTGGTTTGAGAATGGAAACGTGGTTTGCTGTGTGCTACGCCCAAACGTGCTGTCCAAGCACCATTGCGGTATGAGCCTGATAATTCATAGCCATGGTTTTTAATTTTACCTGCGTTCACAATGGCTTGAGCATCGGTTCCGTGATTACTACGTCCATTGGTTGTACCCAAGGCATCTTTAATGTTTTGCCAGAAATATGCACCTTCCAAACCAAATGTGCCATTATTGAAATTAAAACCAATTTCGGTATTACGCGCTTGTTCGGCTTTGGTATTGTCGCCAATTGTTATTACACCACGCGCACCATGCGACAGCAAAACATCGTGCATACGCGGGCTACGAGTTGCGTAATTGTGCAAGGCATTTACGCTAAATTCAGGCGTAACTTGGTAAATGGCACTCACGCTTGGATTAACTGCACCATCGCTGCGTTTTTTGCCGTCCATCGCTTTAAAGTTGAAATGGTCGTAGCGCAAGCCCGTTGTCAGTGTCAATTTGTCGGTTACATCAGAAATGGCTTCCACATACACGCCCATATCACGTTTCTCTTGATTATTGAGATTGGCATTGAAAAATGTGTTTGGCTTCACTTCTTGTTGACGGTAGTTTGCACCATATTTCAACAAAATTTTGTCGTGTATTTGCGTGTCAAAATTCACATTTGCACCAGTGGTAACCACTTTATTTTTGGTTGAGCTTGTATTGCGCTTGCCACCTGCGTAACCATTGCCCGAATCGTCAGCAGACCAACGACCGTGTGTCATATGGTAAACATTGGCTTCGGCTGATTGTGCAAAACCCAAATCTTTGCCTGCCCAAGTCAAATCGGTTTTGTCCACATACATTTTGCGTTCGGCAGGGAATTGGCGGTCTAATGTTAACTTGCTTCCTGGTGTACCAATCGGGTCAGCAGGAAACTCTTCTCGTACCAAGCGTTCTCCTTTGTGTTGTTCATGCATGTGGCTCAACACAAAACGCTGGTTACCGAATGTCGCACCCAATTTTGCTAAATAACTATTCTTATTTAATTCACTATAAGGTGCTTTATTTTCCCCAAAGCTGTTCACATAACCTTTACCACCTTTGTAGTTATTATCTTGAACATGATTACCTGCCAACAAATAATCAAACGCACCATTTTGACCAAATACTGCCAAACCATAGTTATGACCGTCATTGCTGTTATAACCAGCATTCACACGCACACCAAAATTGGGATTACTGCTGTTTTTCAGCAAATCGGCTGCGTCCAAAGTTTTGGCGATAATCGCGCCATTGGTTTGACCGATACCAGCAGACGCGCTGCCCGCACCTTTTTGCACCGCCACAATTTTCACCAACGCAGGGTCAAGCATATGGCGACCTTGGTGGTAGTGAATTTGGCTGTCGCTGTAAGCATTGTCCACTTTCACGTCAATGGAATTTTGCCCCATGCCACGCAAATACAAATATTGTGATGTGCCAGAACCCGCACCCATGCTGATAGAAGGCTCGTTTTTCAACACTTCTTTTAATTGGGTATTGGTGGTTTCCTCCATGCGTTTAACTGTAATACGGCGTGCAGAAGAGGAAGGGTCTCCTTTCACAACAATGTTTTGTAATTCTTGCGAATGTTCGCCAGCCGCGTGCGCCATATTGCCAAATAATGCCAAAGATAATACGGATAATTTAAAAATAGGTAATTTCATGATAGTCTCAATCAGTTATAAATAAATTAATGATAAGTATTTTCATTAACTATGATAACTCTTCTTAACAAATATTGTCTAGCGTATGACAAATGTGAATTTAAGATGTATTTGATTTGCCTAATTTAAATATTTTGATTTTCAGGCTGCCTTACAGCACGCAATAATTTTTAGGTCATGCGCTGATACTAAAAAATTATCTGAAATAGATTTTACAAAGGTTTCGGATTAATTCTTACAAAGGCAGCCTGAAACCTATAGTCGCTTAAAATTAAAAATACTACTGCGTTGCCCACACCCTTATGTACTAGATGTACACGGCGGGCGTGGTCGCCTTGTCCTATTTTTATTTTAAGCGACTATATATAAAACCCAAAATTGTAAGTCAGATTCTTAAAATCCAGCATTTTTCATATTTAACAATCATTTGTTTGATTTAAAAATTGTCAAATACAAATATCCAATCTATGGTTTTTCAGGCTGCCTTTCAGTACACGACATTTTGTAGGTCGGGCATTCATGCCCGACGATGTGCTGTGATTTCTGATGTCGGGCATTCATGCCCGACCTACGGAAATGTTTTTTGTCGTGTACTGAAAGGCTGCCTGAATAAATGTTACAAAAGTTTCAGCCAAAATAGCGATAACAGGTATCACAAAATCCGCTTTCAGGCAGCCTGAAATATGCGATAATACGCGTTGATTTTAACCTACTAATTTTGAGAGCATCATGGCAGACAAAAGTACAGATAAACCTTCAAAAAGCGCGGATAAACCGACCGATAGAGCCGCGGCATTAGCGGCGGCATTGGCGCAAATTGAGAAGAATTTTGGCAAAGGCTCCATCATGAAAATGGACGGCAGCCAAGAGCAAGAAGAATTGCAAGTGATTTCCACAGGCTCATTGGGCTTGGATTTGGCGTTGGGCGTGGGTGGTTTGCCGCGTGGTCGTATTGTGGAAATTTTTGGCCCTGAATCTTCGGGTAAAACCACTTTGTGTTTGGAAACGATTGCACAATGCCAAAAAAATGGTGGCGTGTGCGCGTTTATTGATGCGGAAAATGCGTTTGACCCCATTTATGCGCGTAAATTGGGCGTGAAAGTGGAAGAATTGCTGGTGTCTCAACCTGATACGGGCGAGCAGGCATTGGAAATTTGTGATACTTTGGTGCGTTCTGGCGGCGTAGACATGGTGGTGGTGGATTCGGTTGCTGCGCTGGTTCCGAAAGCGGAAATTGAAGGCGATATGGGCGACAGTCATGTGGGTTTGCATGCGCGTTTGATGAGCCAAGCCTTGCGTAAATTGACGGGACACATCAAAAAGACCAATACTTTGGTGGTGTTTATCAATCAGTTGCGTATGAAAATTGGTGTGATGTTTGGTAGCCCCGAAACCACAACAGGCGGTAATGCCTTGAAATTCTATTCATCTATCCGTTTGGATATCCGTGGTTCTGCGCAAATTAAGAAAAAAGATAGTGATGAGCCAATCGGTAAAGAAACCAAAGTAAAAGTGATTAAAAACAAGGTTGCGCCTCCATTCCGTCAAGCTGCATTTGATATTTTGTACGGCGAGGGCATTAGCTGGGAAGGTGAGCTGATTGATATTGGCGTGGCAATGGGCATCATCAAAAAATCGGGTGCTTGGTTTAGCTACAATGATGGCAAAATCGGTCAAGGTAAGGAAAATGTGCGTATCTGGCTGAAAGAAAATCCAGACATCGCCAATGAAATTGCAGACAAAATTCGTGCCGAAGGTTTGGTCAATCCAATTATTACCGAAGGTATGTTAGATGATACTGATGGCGAACAGCCAGAAGAATAATGGAGTAGGCAGCCTGAAAATGTTTTTCAGGCTGCCTTTATTTATTTTGATAAATTGAAGGAATATCATTTATGGATATGATTAAAACCCGTGCTGCGGTAGCGTATACACCAAATCAACCGCTGGTCATTGAAGAAATTGACTTGATGCCGCCACAAGCAGGCGAAGTATTGGTACGTATTGTCGCAACAGGCGTATGCCATACCGATGCTTATACGCTGTCAGGACAAGATTCCGAAGGCGTATTCCCCTGCGTATTGGGACATGAAGGCGCAGGCATTGTGGAAGCGGTGGGCGAAGGCGTTACCGATTTCAAAGTCGGCGACCATGTGATTCCGCTCTACACCGCCGAATGCAAACAATGCAAATTCTGTACGTCAGGCAAAACTAATTTGTGTTCATCAGTCCGCGCGACACAAGGCAAAGGTTTGATGCCTGATGGCACGACACGCTTTTTCAAAGATGGCAAACCAATTTATCATTACATGGGTACGTCCACATTTTCTGAATACACCGTTGTATCGCAATATTCATTGGCAAAAATTCAAGACGATGCGCCATTGGAAGAAGTGTGCTTGCTCGGCTGCGGCGTAACCACAGGCATTGGCGCAGTAACCAAAACCGCCAAAGTGAAAGCTGGCGATACCGTTGCCGTGTTTGGTTTGGGTGGCATTGGTTTGGCAGCGATTATCGGCGCGAGAATGTCGCAAGCCAAACGCATCATTGGCATTGACATCAATCCCGATAAATTTGCCAAAGCCAAAGAATTGGGTGCAACCGATGTCATCAATCCCAATGATTACGACAAACCGATTCAAGAAGTGATTATTGAAATGACCGATGGCGGCGTGGATTTTTCATTTGAATGCGTGGGCAATGTAGATTTGATGCGTGCGGCATTGGAATGTTGCCACAAAGGTTGGGGCGAAAGCGTGATTATTGGCGTTGCACCTGCGGGTGCGGAAATTCGCACACGCCCATTCCAATTGGTAACGGGTCGCGTGTGGCGCGGTTCGGCATTTGGTGGCTACAAAGGTCGCAGCGAATTGCCTGATTTGATTGAACAATATCAACGTGGTGAGTTTAAATTAAGCGATTTCATCACGCATACCATGCCGCTGGAAGACATCAACAAAGCATTTGATTTAATGCACGAAGGTAAATCTATTCGTACGGTCATTCATTTTTAAGATTGTGTCGGGATAAAATTATCGTAAAAAGGCAGCCTGAAAACATTTTCAGGCTGCCTGAATAAGTTTTATAGTGAATTTACTATACTATGTGTACACGGCGTTCGCCGTCGCCTTGTCCTGATTTAGTGAATCCACTATACAAAGGTTTCAGCCTGAAAACTTATATTCACAACACATTTTTCTGCAAAACCCATTTCATATCATCGCCCAACGTTTGCAACGAAACCGTGCGCCAATCGGCTTCACGCGCCAAAATCGCCGCATTTTCAGGCAGCCTGAACGCATTTTTGCCTGTTTCGCCCAATATTTTTGGCGATTGATACAACACAATTTCGTCCACACAATCCGCCGCAATCGCTGCCGAAGATAAGGTTGCACCCGCTTCTATCATCAATTCGCCAATATTTTCTTGCGCCAAAGTTTGCCATAATTCGGGCAAATTAATTTGTTGAGACACGTTTTCAGGCTGCCTGAACACGCGCACATTGCTATATTTGGCGACCCAATCGGGCGTGTCTGTCAAAGTAATAACCCACGTTTTACCACCATCTTGTACCACATGTGCGCTTTCAGGCAGCCTGAAATGCGTATCCAACACAATCCGAATCGGTTGGCGGATAGTGGCAATTTCACGCACATTCAAACGCGGATTGTCGACTAAAATCGTGCCAATACCTGTCAAAATGGCACAACTTTCGGCGCGTAAGATTTGCACATCATGTCGCGCTGCTGCCCCTGTAATCCAAAAACTGCGCCCATCTGCCAACGCGGTTTTGCTATCCAAACTGGCGGCGATTTTCACGCGCACAAATGGGCGTTGACGTTCAATACGCGACAAAAATCCGCGATTCAAAGCACGCGCTTCGTCCGCCAACAAACCATGTTGCACCACAATGCCCGCTTGTGCCAACATCGCCAAACCTTTGCCTGCCACCAATGGATTAGGGTCTTGCATTGCTGCCACCACACGCGCTACACCTGCTTCAATCAAACCTTTGGCACAGGGCGGCGTGCGACCATAATGTGAACAGGGTTCCAATGTTACATACGCGGTTGCGCCACGCGCCAATGCACCAGCTTGACGCAGCGCATGAACTTCGGCGTGCGGTTCTCCTGCGCGGACGTGAAAACCCACGCCCACAATTTGTTCGCCCTGCGCAATCACGCAACCGACACGCGGATTGGGCGAAGTGGAAAATCGTCCTTGCCATGCCAAATCCAATGCGCGGCGCATATATTGTTCATCTTGTATAGAAAAAATCATATTGTTTATTCCAATTTAAAAGGCAGCCTGAAAAAATCGGCTCAATCATGACGCATCAAGCAAAACTTCCATCCAACCACGCAGCGCATTGCCCACGCAAATCTTATCCGCCCGATACAACATTTCACGCGTAATATATGCCGCTTTGGGTTTCAGGCTGCTTTTTGCCAGCGCAATACTCGGTAAAATGTCCAAATCCGCTGCGGGCGTGAGCCATTGATTATCCAGCAAAATCATCACGCTGCTGCGACCTCCTTCCAACAAAAAACCATCTTCGTTAAACAACAGCGCATCAAACGCGCCATGCTGTTCCGCTGTTTGCCATGCTGCATCAAAGACTGCCCGATGCGTGGTTTTGTGGCGGCGCAAACTATCGTGGCGCGGCAAAATCGTGTCGCTGATGCGAATACGTTGTTGTCCCGATAAAGGCGCAAGTGGCGCGTATTCGGTGTTCAGGCTGCCTTGTGGCGATAAACTTAATTTGATGCGATACACTTTATCCGCCGCCATATCGGACAAAATCGCGCGCACGCAATCTTCCGCCGCTGCCGCATCAAATGGAATATTCAGCGCGTGCGCCGATTGTGCCAAACGCGCCAAATGTTCGGGCAGCCATGCAATCGCGCCCTGTTCGCCGCGCATGGTTTCAAACAAACCGCATTCAGGGCGCAATTCGCGGATAAATCGTGCTTTCCAACCACATTCTGCATATTCGTCCGCCGCTTGGCTGTCTATCACAATGCCGCTGCCCACGCCGTATGTGCCATCAAATGTGCCATCGTGGTGCGGCGATAATTGCAGCGTGCGAATTACCACATTCAGGCAGCCTGAAAAGCCCAATTCGCTATCGGTTTCAGGCTGCAAAAAGCCAATACTGCCCGTGTATAAGCCGCGTGGCGTATCTTCCAATTGTGCGATGATTTCCATGCTTTTGCGTTTGGGCGCACCCGTGATACTGCCGCACGGAAAGGCAGCCTGAAAAATTCGCGCAACCGTTGTTTCACGCGGCACACGCGCTTCCACGCGGCTGGTCATTTGCCACACGCTGCCAAACGCGTTTACCGCAAACGGCTCGGGGACGGATACGCCGCCAATATGCGCGATTTTGCCCAAATCGTTACGCAATAAATCCACAATCATAGTATTTTCGGCGCGATTTTTCGGGTCATTTTGCAGGATTTGAGCGCGTTCTTGGTCGTGTCCATCGTGCAAAATCGGTGCTGTGCCTTTCATTGGTTCGGTGATGATTTTCCCTGTGGATTCAATGCGTAAGAATAATTCTGGCGAAAAACACAATGTCCATGTGTTTTCAGGCTGCCTTGCCAATGCTGCATAAGGCACATTTTGGCGCAAACGTTGATATAGGCGCATCGGATCGCCATATGTTTGCATATTTAAACGCAAAGTGTGATTGATTTGATAGGTGTCGCCGCGTTGAATGGCAGCGTGAATCTGCGCGATGTGTTGGCAATATTCGGCTTGTGAAACATTGAGTTGCGGTGTGGATAAACCTGCTGGTTGTGCGCTGGCATGTTGCGTGAGCCAATCGTCCACATTCGCCACAATGTTGCGCGTTTTGAACCACAATATTTTCAGGCTGCCTGTGTGTGATGCAGGCAATTTTTGCAGCGGCAAACCCAATTCATAATCGGCAAACAAGGCGCAATATAAGCCGTTTGCCCACGCGCGTTGCAAATGTGTATCCAGTTGCGGCAGTTGTTCGGCAGTCAATTTATCTTGATAAACAAAATCTTGCAAAACAAATGCATGTGCTTGGCGTGCATCGTCAAATAATACAAATGGGGACATGATTTCAGGCTGCCTGATGAAAAAGGGGAATTATATAAATAATAGCAATAAAAGGCAGCCTGAAAATAAAGTTTCACAAAATCTATAATCGTTTGAAATTAACGCAGACTGTTCATTTAAAACGATTATAAATAGATTTTCAGGCTGCTTGATGATTCATAACATGAAATCACGCAATCGCAACAGAATTTTGCGCAAATGGGACTAGGCAACGTGGTGAGTTTGCATTAAAAATACACCCTAGCCTATTTATCTTTTAATCTATATTTTTGATATAGTGAATTCAATTTAAACCAGTACAGCGTTGCCAGCTCCCTTATGTACTATGTGTACACGGCGGTCGCTGTCGCCTTGTCCTGATTTAAATTGAATCCACTATACAAATAACCATGAAGGAAACATCATGAACAAATTATTCAGCACACTCGCCATCGGTACAATGCTATGCTCCCTTTCAGGCTGCGTGGTTGCAGATGATTCCGTGCATTATGATGTCGCAGCGGCGCGCAATATCGGTACAAAAAATTGGCTATTTTTCAGCGCAAGCGATGGTTATTATTATGACCAACATTACAATCGCCTACCCTATGGCTATCGCCCAACCAGTCAAGTACGCATTCGTCACATTAACAACATAGACGATTATCGTCGCCAACACACTAACTGGAATCATCCCACTAAAAATCGACCCACGCGCCCGACCCCTGAACAATGGCAGCAACAAGAAATCCACAATGAAGTGGAATATTGGCAAAAACGTCGCCAAAACCAAATGCAGCAACCTAAGTTGCGCCAACAAAGCAATAATGTCATACAGCGTTCCAATCATCAGACACGCTCAGAACAAAAGCCATCATTGCGCACCACCATTGATTCATCGAATCATCGCCCACCTCGTTATCGTTATTGATACCATTTAACTTTTAGATTTCAGGCTGCCTAAATAGTTAATTTTTGGCTACCATAATCTTTTTCCCACCAAATATGGATAAATCCTAAAATGACTGCGACACACGAAATCCTACTCGCTTCCGCCAGCCCACGCCGCCGCGAAATTTTGCACAATTTAGGCTACACCGTACAAACCGTTGCCGCCGATATTGACGAAACCCCACGCGCCAACGAAACCCCACACGATTATGTTTTGCGCTTGGCAAGCGAAAAAAATCGCGCCGTGCGAGCCAAGCATTTTTCTGACGATTTGCCGATTGTTAGCGCTGATACCAGTGTGGTACAACATGGCAAAATTTTGGGCAAACCCGAATCCAAAATACACGCCGCGCAAATGCTGACTGCGCTTTCAGGCTGCACTCATCAGGTTTTAACAGCGGTATGCGTATCATTTGGCGAACATGAATACGCGCTGGTGCAACAAAACGATGTGCAATTTAAAATTTTGTCGGTGGACGAAATTTCGGCGTACATTGCGACTGGCGAGCCGATGGATAAAGCAGGCGCATACGGCATTCAAGGCATTGGCGGCGTATTTGTGGCGCATCTATCGGGCAGCTTTACAGGCGTGATGGGCTTGCCTGTATTTGAAACGGTAGCATTACTGAGTCGTTGTGGGGCTAATGTACCGCCGTTTCAGGCTGCCTGAAAAATTATTCTGCAATATTGGTTTGTTCATGCGACATGAGTTCTTGTCCAACATTCGCCAATAAATTCAGATATAAATCATACTGTTTCAGTATATCCGCAATCAATTCTTTTTGTGTCATATATTGAACATCATAACCATCACGTCCATCGCCAAAATAAGTCATTGGCACATAATGTTCTGCGTCTTGAATATGCGGCAAATGTCTGTCTTCTACTAATTGCGTGGCAATTTCCTGACGTACAGACTTGATGCCATAAACAAAATCGCGCATGGTGCCTTTGGTAATAACCAGTTCAACCGCTGGTTCATCTTGTGTCAATAGAATATTGATTTGCGCGTTCATATTGTACACATCAACCAACTCTTGTTTCAGCTCATGCATGGCGGGTAATGCTGTTTGCTTCAAAAATTGGACAATGTCTTCTTCTTGGGTTTGATTCATCATTTGTTGTAACCGCTCTTTCCAAAGTTCGCCAGTCCAGAAAATACTGCTTGGATTAACAGCGGTTTCAAAATATTTTTTATCGTTATGCAAACCTTGCCATAATGCCATTACCATCACAATCATTAAAACAGTAAAAGGCAAAGCACTAATTAAAGTCATGGTTTGCAAAATACTCAAACCACCTACACCCAATAAAGCAATGGCTACTGCCGACATTAATATACCCCACATTATGGCTTGCCAGCGTGGCGAAGCCAAACTTTTATCGCGAGAGGCAATATTGTTTAACACATAAATACCTGAATCAGCTGATGTAATAAAAAATAAAGAAATAATCGTCAATGCAACTATGCTACTCAATGTTGGCAAGGGTAAATGATTCAAAAATAAAAACAACAGTTGTTCAGATGTAACACCATCGGCTGTCAAAGCACCATGTGCAACATGGGTATCTAGCCAAATTGCGCTGTTGCCAAATATGGTGAACCATAACACACAAAATAAACTAGGAATGGCTAAAACACCAAAAATAAATTCACGAATCGTGCGACCGCGAGAAATACGAGCAATAAATAAACCAACAAATGGCGACCATGAACACCACCATGCCCAATACAAAACCGTCCAACCTGTAAACCATGAGGTATTTTCTGGCTCATAGGCATATGTTTTAAAACTTAATGACACTAAATTCCCAAAATAAGTACCCAAATTATCGCTAAATGCATTCAATAAATGCAACGTAGGTCCAGAAAATAAAACAAACAACATCAATGAAATAGCTAAAACCAGATTGGTTTCACTTAATATTTTTACACCTTTACCTACACCTGAAATGGCTGACAATACAGCCAAACTCATCACAATAATAATGACTACAAACTGTAAACCAAAACTGTTTTCCGTTATCCACCCAATTTGCTGCAAACCTGAACCCATTTGTGCTGCACCAAACCCCAATGTGGTAATAATACCAAACAGGGTTGAAATTAACGCCATAATATCAATGGCATCTCCTATTTTTCCGTTAATTTTTTCTTTTAATAATGGATAAAAACATGAGCGCAATGCCAATGGTAATTTGTAACGAAAACCAAAATATGCCAATGCCAGCGCAATAATGCCGTAAATAGCCCATGCATGAATACCCCAGTGAAATACGGTATGCAAGATGGCTTTTTGCGCATTATCTTTGGCAATCGGTGTAGCAAAATGTGCGAGCGGTTCAGCAACTCCAAAAAACATCAAACCCACACCCATACCTGCGGCAAATAACATGGCTAACCATGAAATAAAACCAAATTCAGGTTCTTCTTCATTGCTCCCCAATTTGATGCCACCAAATGCGCTGAGTGAAAGCAAGATTAAAAATAACAAAAAAGTAGAAAAAGTAATGATATAAAACCAACTAGCATATTGAAAAATTGCATTTTTTACCCCATTCAAAACGGCTTGCGTATCTTGCGGTAAAAACAATACAGCGATTAATAACGTACTGACTAATCCTAATGTAGTGCTAATAACGGTAAAATTAAATGATGATTTTTGCTGGATAAATGTCCGAATATTCATAAATTACCTTTTGTTTTTGATTCAAAAAAAGAGTTAAAAATTCAAAAATCATTTTCAGGCTGCCTGAAAACAAAATTAGAAAATTCAATCCATATTAACCGTATTTTTACAATTATATCATAAAATCAATATGTTACAAAATTCATTTATTTTCAATTAGTTAGACTATTTTCATTCTAATATATTGTTTTATAAGCTACATCTTATGACCAAAATACACCAACATAATCCGTGTAAACGCGGTATAATCGCGCCCAATTTTTCTAAACAGTCAAACCGAGTAACACAAATGAATGAACAAGAATTCCAACAATATTTACAAAAAATGGTAGATACCGCCGTTAATGCGCTAGAAGATGTGAAAGCCAAAGACATTGTAGTGTTGGATACCAGCACCAAAACATCGCTGTTTCAACGCATGATTATTGCCAGCGGCGACAGCACGCGCCAAGTGAAAGCATTAGCTAACAATGTGGCGGTGGATTTGAAAGAAGCAGGTTTCACCATTTTGAGTAGCGAAGGTCAAGATAGTGGCGAATGGGCATTGGTGGATGCCGATGATTTGGTGGTGCATGTGATGCTACCAGCAGTACGCGATTTTTACGATATTGAAGCCTTGTGGGGCGGTGAAAAACCTTCCTTTCACGCAGGGGCAAACAAACCTTGGCATGCCGCAGATAATTGATTTTAAACCATAAACACCTGTTGATTATTTTTCAGGCTGCCTTTGTTATAATCAACATTATTCATACAATCAACAAGGAAACATTATGTCATACAAAATAACCGCATTATTGATTGCCGCCACATTAGGTATCAGCGCGTGCAATAACGGTACACCTGAACAAACAAGCGTTGTTCCTGCAACCGATTCTGCGACAGCTTCTACGCCCACCGTTGCCAGCACGCCTGTTGTAGCTGAAATCAAAAGCAGCGATGGCGCAGTTAGTTTCACACCCAATGGCGATTTTGCCGACAAATTAAGCGATGCCGCTTTTGGTGCAGACAAAAACACCACTTTGTTGCAATACGATGAAAGCCGCAATTTGACCCTTTCAGTCGTGGCATCGGGCAAAGTTAAAGGCACGGCGGAAGACTTTTTCGGCAGCCTGAAAAAAAACATTGAAGCGGATAAAACAGTCAGCAACGCACAAATTGACAAAGCAGCAAACAATCAAATCGCGTATCGCTTTACCCACCCAGAAGCAGACGGCAAACCCGCTGCCAACGAAAGCTGCATCACAGCGGTTTCGGCTGATGGCGTTATCCACACAGCTTGCGCAACCAGCACCGATTTGTCTGCTGATGAATTGAAAGATGTGGTAGCCAATAGTTTGAAATTTAACTAAATTTGCATCAAAATAGGCAGCCTGAAAATAAAAATAGTTTTTTCAGGCTGCCTTTATTTTATATTTGTTTAATATGCAGCCTGAAACCTTTGCAAAACATTTAGAACACCTACCACGCCGTCATTCCCGCGTAGGCGGGAATCCAACTTTAATTTTAAGAAACAAAAGTTTGTGAAGCTCAACGATGGATTCCCGCCTACGCGGGAATGACGACATAGTGAAAGTTGCCGGAGTTTCGCAAAGGTTGCAGCCTGAAAATGAAAAATATGAATGAAAACAAAACCATCGCCTATATTTTCGGGCAAGCCGTAACCGATATTCCGCCAGATTTGTTTATCCCACCCGATGCGCTTCAAGTGGTGTTATCCAGTTTTGAAGGTCCATTGGATTTGCTTTTGTATTTGATTCGTAAGCAAAATATTGATGTACTGGATATTCCGATGGTCAAAATTACCGAGCAATATTTAAGCTACATCGCGCAAATGGAAGCACAACAATTTGATTTGGCAGCAGAATATTTGCTGATGGCGGCGGTATTGATTGAAATTAAATCGCGCTTATTGTTACCGCAGCCTGAAAATGTGGTGTTGGAAGAAGAACTTGACCCGCGTGCGGAATTGGTGCGCCGTTTGTTGGCGTATGAACAAATGAAATTGGCGGCGCAGGGTTTGGACGCTTTGCCGCGTGCAGGGCGTGATTTTGCGTGGGTGTATTTGCCGCTGGAAATGGCGGTGGAAGAGCGTTTGCCCGAAGTGCAAGTGGCTGATTTAACACAGGCTTGGTTGGCGATTTTGTCGCGCGTGAAACATCATCAACATCACGAAGTGGTGCAAGAAGCGGTGTCGGTGCGCGAGCGTATGTCGGCGATTTTACGCCAGTTGAATACGCAGGGAACGTGCGTATTTTCGGCATTGTTTGAGCCAGAAAAAGGCGCCGCGGCGGTGGTGGTGAATTTTATTGCCTTGCTGGAATTGGTGAAAGAAGGTTTGGTGCGCGTGGTGCAGGAAGCGGCGTATGCGGAGATTGAAGTGCGCTTGGCGGACGGTGCATTGGGTGTAGAAATCGTGGAAAAAACACAGGAAAACGAAGATGAATTACGCGCTTGATGCGATTTGGTGGCGGCTGGAAAATCCGCATATTCGGGCGTTGGCAAGTTTGCTGACTGCGCCGCCTTTGTGGACAACAGGTTGCGAATTGCCTGTGCGCGAATTATTAGGCGAACAAGGTTTCAGGCTGCTGTTGGCGTGGAACGATGATAATCTTTTCAGGCTGCCTGAAAACGCGCATTCACGTTTGGGACATTATGCGGAAGATTTGTTGGCGTTTTGGTTTACCCACGCGCCACATAGTCGTTTGATTGCGCATGATGTCAAAATTGGTTCGCGTGAGAAAAATTTGGGTGCATTGGATTTTGTGGTCGTGCTTTCAGGCTGCGTTTATCATATTGAATTGTGTTGCAAATATTATGGTGCAGCCGATGGGCAGCCTGAAAATATGTTGGGATTAAATCGTGAAGATAAATTACTGCATAAATATCATAAATTAAATCAACAAATTGCGCTTTCAGGCTGCCTTGAAGGGCGAGCAGCATTGGCGGATTTGGGTGTAGATGCGGATACGATTCAGCGTGTTAGCGTGGTGCGTGGTGTGGGTTTTGCGCGTACGGGCGTGTTGCCCGAAAACGCGATTTATCCGCCAAATGCATGGCAAGGCGTGTGGATTGATGATGCGACACAATGGCAGCAATTTGACGAAGATGCACGATTTTATCCGCTCAATCGCATGGAATATCTTGCGCCTGCACGTGTGGCGTTGGAACAAACCATCAATCGGGAAATGGTGGCGCAATCTGGTGATGGTATTTACGCGCACGTTGCGCTGCGCCCTGATGGTTTTTTGCATGAAATTCAAAGAATTATGGTGAAAAAATAATGTAAGGCAGCCTGAAAACTATTTCAGGCTGCCTGTTATATTTATCTAAAACAAAAAATTACACGCCACGCAACAATTCATTCACGCTGGTTTTACTGCGGGTTTTTTCGTCCACTTTTTTCACAATAACGGCGCAATACAAACTATGCGAACCATCTTTGCTTGGTAAGTTACCTGATACCACAACCGAACCTGCTGGCACGCGACCATAATGGATTTCGCCTGTTTCGCGGTCATAAATGCGCGTAGACTGACCGATGTACACGCCCATAGAAATCACACTGCCTTCTTCCACAATCACGCCTTCCACGATTTCCGAACGCGCACCGATAAAGCAATTATCTTCAATAATCGTTGGTGCCGCTTGCAACGGTTCCAACACGCCGCCGATACCCACGCCACCGCTCAAATGCACGTTTTTACCAATTTGTGCGCAAGAACCCACCGTTACCCAAGTGTCCACCATCGTGCCTTCATCTACATACGCACCAATGTTCACATAAGATGGCATCAACACAGCATTTTTCGCCACAAAACTGCCTTGACGCGCCACCGCACCTGGGACAACACGGAAACCAGCAGCCTGAAAATCCGCTTGCGACCAGTTGGCAAATTTGGTCGGCACTTTGTCAAAATAACGGTTCACACCATCATCACTCATCACATTTTCCTGAATGCGGAACGACAGCAACACCGCTTTTTTCGCCCATTCATTTACTTTCCAATTACCCACGCTTTGACGTTCTGCCACGCGCAAAACACCGCTATCCAATTGACGCAAAGTTTCCTGTACCGCTTCTTTCACTTCGGGCGTAACATTAGCAGGCGTGATTTCCGCACGATTTTCAAACGCGGTTTCAATAATTTGTTGCAAAGACATCGTTTTATCCTTTGAGATGTGGTTAAAAAAAGAAAATCGGATTGTAGCGCAAAAATAGTTTTCAGGCTGCCTATTATTATCATTTAGGCAGCCTGAAAACTATTTTATGGCATATTTTATGCGTTTTGTGTCAATTCCAACGAAGCTGCCAACAAGGATAAACGCGCCATCACGCCATACACATATAAACGATTGGAAGCACAATCGGGTTGTTCCGCATTTGGACGTGCCATACCCAATTCGTCCCATTGCTCAAACACACGTTTGCAGGCTTCTTGCGTTTCCGTATCATTCGCGCTACCAGCATTCGGAATACTGCCTTCCAATGGCACAAACACCATGCCCCCTGCATTCAAATTCTCATCATTGCTACGCCCTTCGTGGACACGGAAAAAACCGCCAATCACAAACCTGTCCATCATATACACCACAGGTTCGCATACCGCATTGTCCAAAGTCTCGTAAGTATAAATCCCTTCCTGAACAATCACTTCCGATACTTCCAAACCTTCTTTGACTTTCGCCATTTTATTGCGATTTTTGCGATTCAAGCCGCGCACTTCGTCCGCCGATTTCACGCTCATCACGCCCATGCCATAGGTGCCAGCATCGGCTTTCACAATCACAAAAGGCTTGTCGGTAATGCCTTTTTCATCGTATTTGGCTTGGATTTTTGCCAACACGCGTTCTACTGCATCTGCCAAAGCATCTTCGCCTTCGCGTTCTTGAAAATCTAGTCCGCCCACATATTCAAAATAGGGATTAATTTGCCATTCATCTATTTGTAATAATTCAGCAAATTGTTTGGCGACTGTGTTGTAGGCTTCAAAATGCTTGGTTTTGCGGCGCGTTGTCCAGCCACCGTGTAGCGGTGGCAAAATGGTTTGCGATACGCCTTGCAGAATTTCGGGCACACCACCTGATAAATCATTGTTTAATAAAATAAAACAAGGCGAAAAGCCATCAGCCAAATGAATGCGCTCACGAGTACGCAATAAAGGTTCAATCAGTAATTTATCGCCGTGTGCCGTCTCAAATTCGGTTGCTTCGGTCAATTCGGGATTGAACGAGCCAATGCGTACCACAAAACCCGCGTTACGCAAAATATCTGCCAACGCAAAAACATTCTGTAAATAGAATGTGTTACGCGTATGATTTTCGGGAATCAATAAAACAGATTTGGCGGTTTCACAAGCGCGTTCTACTGCGTCTTGGGTGGCGATGGTGGCGAGTGGAATAAAATTGGGGTTCAGATTATTGAATCCCCCTGGGAAGAGATTCATGTCTATGCTTGCCATTTTGTAGCCAGCATTGCGAATGTCTACCGAGCCATAAAAGGGTGGTGTGTGTTCCTGCCATTGTTGGCGAAACCATGCTTCAATGCGGCTGTGATTTTGCAGGATTTTTTGTTCAAAATCTTGTAAATAATGTGCATAATCTTTTGAAATAATAGGTAATTTCATATCATTTTCCTTGTGTGATAGGCAGCCTGAAACATGGCTGCGTATTTAAGTGTGCTGTAATTATACACGCATGTATGTTTTTCAGGCTGCCTTAAATATCCTTAAAAATATCAGGTAAATATCAGGCAGCCTGAACGATATTTTGTTAAAATAATATCATTCTTAACATACTGAACCATTATGAAAACAGCTATTTACTCTCTTTCCGTCGCGTTGGTTTTGTCAGCATGCAGCAGCGAATTGCAACCAGTTGTGCAAACTACACCAGCACAAGACCCAATTATGGACATTTTGAATCATCGTCCACAAGCTGTGCCAGCACCTATAGCGCAGCCTGAAACACCATTTTTCAATCAATACGTTGCACCTGTTTCGCAAACAGGTTTTCTAGCCAATCCGAATGTGCAAGCATTTATTCAGTATCAAAATCGCGTCAATGGTTTGGATATCAATTATTTAAACGATTTTTTCTCACGCGTGAATTATCGTGGCAATTTGATTAACATCATGAATCGTCCTGCCACTTCTACGCCATGGTATAAATTCCGTACAGGTAATTCTGGGGCGGCAAAAGTCAGCGCAGGGCGCAGTTTCTATGCGCAAAATCGTGCTGCAATTGATGCTGCGGCAGCACAATATGGTGTACCAGCAGAAATCATCACGGCAATTATTGGCATTGAAACCAATTACGGCAAAAATATGGGTAGCGTGCGAACAGGCGATGCTTTGGCAACTTTTGCGTTTGACTATCCACGACGTGGCGCGTTTTTCCAAAAAGAATTGGGCGAATTTTTGAAAATGGCACAAGAAGAACGTCGCGACCCATTTAGTTTTACAGGCAGTTTTGCAGGTGCGATGGGCATGCCACAATTTATGCCATCTAGTTTCCGCAAGTGGGCAGTGGATTTTGACCGCGACGGTCGCCGCAATATTTGGAATAATGTGCCAGATGTGGCGGCATCGGTGGCAAATTATATGCGACAACATGGCTGGCAGCCCAATGGCAGAATGATTGTACCTGTGCGTGTACCGAATACGGCACAAATTCAGGCTTTGGTAGATGAAAAAACGGCGTTAAATTATACGGTTGGACAGTTGCGTCAAATGGGCGTACAGCCTTTACAGCCTGTGGCGGATAATGAGCGTGCGTTGTTGTATCGTTTAGAAATTTCACCCAATCAATATGAATATTTTATTGGTTTGAACAATTTCTATGCGGTGTGGCAATATAATCACAGTCGTATGTATGTTACAGCAGTACGCGATATTGCCAATGGTATCAGCGGTGGTAATTTATAGTGAATCCACTATATATGGTGGATTCAATTTAAATCAGGACAAGGCGACAGTGACCGCCGTGTACACATAGTACATAAGGGAGCTGGCAACGCTGTACTGGTTTAAATTGAATTCACCATAAAACATAAAAAGCAACCTGAAAATGTTTTCAGGCTGCCTTTTTTCAAATATTTCAAACCATTATTTAAAAAATTGTCCACAACATGCTTTAAATTTCTTGCCCGAACCGCAAAAACATGGCGATTTCATAGTGGGCAATGGCACAGTCGGGTCAATAAAATACCACGCACCCGAAATCTGTACAAATGCCGATAATTCACGATGTTCATGGGCTACACCATTTTCGGCAAATCGTGCTGTAAATTCCACTTGTGCGTGTTGTGGTGCGATTTTGGCAATATGGCGATGCACCGTTAAACCCAACCATTGCGCAGTATGTGACCATTCGTGAATACTTTGTTTATCCAAAAGATTTTGTTGCGCAGGGACAGTGGTCTCAATTAGATAATCTATTTTATGCAAAACATAAGCCGCATAACGTGAACGCATCAACTGTTCCGCCGTTTCAGGCTGCGTGATATGGCGATGAAATGGCGCACAACAATCAGCATAATTGTGGGAAGATTGGCAAGGACACGGCATCATTTTTTCTTTCAGGTAGCCTGAAATGCAATCCATTCAGGCGCAGCAATTCGGACATAATCTTGTGTATTCAAAATAATAGAACGTTCTAATGTACCCGCATTGAAAGCAATTTCATCAAACCGTTCTTGTAATTCAGGGTCGGCAATCAAGCGTAATTTTTCGTGAAAACTAAATGGCGGTATGGCACCAAAAACGCAATCAGTTAATTCTGCTACTTCTTTTGGGCTGGCGAGCGAGGCTTTTGTACCACCCAATGCTTGTGCCAAGCGTGTCAAATCCGCTTGCTTATCGGCAGGTAGAACGGCTAATACGGTGTGCTTGACACCTCCACCGCGTACCACACAAACTAATGCTTTTGCACCCTGCCCCACTTCGGTACCACGAATTTTAGCAACCTCTTCTGATTTGCCTGCACTTGGATGTTCTATTATCCGAAAACATGCTTGATTTTGTGTCAATAAGGCACATAATGTATCAAAAGTATGTTGCGACATATTGTTTCCTGACAATCGTTTAAAATAAAAACAGTACAGCCTTACCAGCTTCCTATGTACTCAGATGTACACAGCGGTTGCTATCATTTTATAGTGGATTCAATTTAAATCAGGACAAGGCGATAGCGACCGCCGTGTACACATAGTACATAAGGGAGCTGGCAACGCTGTACTGGTTTAAATTGAATTCACTATATTTTAAACAACCCTATTATTTCAGGCAGCCTGAAAAATACATTTTCAGGCTGCCTGAATATTTCTTACAAATTACCTAAAATAATGCGTAATACACGACGTAATGGCTCTGCTGCGCCCCACAGCAATTGGTCGCCTACGGTAAATGCGCTGATGTATTCACCACCCATTCCCAATTTGCGAATGCGTCCCACAGGTGTGGTCAGCGTGCCTGTTACGGCGGCTGGAGTTAAATCGCGCATAGAGGCTTCTTTGGTATTGGGTACAACTTTGGTCCAATCGTTTGCGCTGGCAATGATTTCTTCAATTTCTTTTAATGGCAAATTTTGTTTCAATTTTAAAGTGATGGCTTGGCTGTGGCAACGCATTGCGCCCACGCGCACGCACAAACCGTCAATCACAATCGGTGAAGTGGTGCCCAAAATTTTGTTGGTTTCCACGCCGCCTTTCCATTCTTCTTTGGATTGACCGTTGCCCAAATCAGCATCAATCCATGGAATCAGGCTGCCTGCAAGCGGTACGCCGAAATTTTCTTTTGGATAATTATCCGAACGCAAGAAATCGGAAACTTTTCGGTCAATGTCCAAAATGGCACTAGCAGGGTCTGCCAATTCGCTGGCAACTTGGCTGTGAATGGCACCCATGCCGCTAATCAATTCACGCATGTTTTTTGCGCCTGCGCCCGATGCGGCTTGGTAAGTCATGCTGCTTGCCCATTCCACCAAGCCATTTTGGAACAAGCCACCCAATGCCATTAACATCAAAGAAACTGTGCAGTTGCCACCCACATAGTTTTTCACGCCGTTTGCCAAACCTGCATCAATCACATTGCGGTTTACTGGGTCAAGCACGATGATGGCATCGTCTTTCATGCGCAGTGTGGAAGCAGCATCAATCCAGTAGCCATTCCAACCGCTTGCGCGTAAGGGTTCAAAAACGACTTTGGTGTAATCGCCACCTTGGCAGGTTACGATGATGTCCATTTTTGCCAATTCCTGAACATTGTTGGCATCCAATAATGTTTTATTGGCTTGTCCAAAATCAGGCGCATTACCGCCCACATTGGAGGTTGTGAAAAAATATGCATCAGGAATATGAGCGAAATCATTTTCTTCACGCATACGCTGCATCAGTACCGAGCCGACCATGCCACGCCAGCCAATAAAACCTACTTTCATGTTTATGCTCCAAAAAAGAATGAATGGGGAAAGGTTGCGTATAGTCGTTTAAAATCCACGTTGGTTACCTTGTCTTATTTTTATTTTAAACGACTATGACATAACTATCTGTATTCAAAATCTGAATCATGTTTATTGCGTTGGTTTTGCACGTCAATCGTTTTGATACTGGCGCGATACAAATGACAATAAAATTATCAATCTTATGAACACAGGTTCTCATTTTTTCAGGCTACCTTTAAATTGTATTTTGATGCAAAGGCAGCCTGAAAACGATTGTTGAGTAATCAAACGATGTTTTAACTGTTTGTAAGGAAATTGTAAAGTAATTTTATCGTATATTATTTGCAATGATGTAGAATCAAGACACAAAAATTCAGGTTGAAACTTTTATCGTTATTACATTTCTTCGGTCATCTACACTCAAAATCTTTCCTATTTCTTGATATAGTCGTTTGAAATTAACACAACAGCGTTACCAGCTCCCTTATGACTATGTGTACACGGCGATCACTATTACCTTATCTTATTTCTATTTTAAGCGACTATATTTTAACCGACCATCGTAATATGCTGTTTTTGTTTCTATAACCTTGAACTGTATGCCAATTTAGGGTTTCCCAAGGTTTCAGGCAGCCTTACAGCACACGACAAAAATCTTTCAGGCAGCCTGAAACCTGTCCTAATCTTTCGCTGATTGGACAGATTTGGTAAGTCTGCTGCCTTTTAATACACAACAAAAACACCATGCAACCTACAATAGATTGTTTTCCGCTATAATTGTGCCATTTTTTTGTGTTTGATTTTTTGTTACCCAGCGTTTCAGGCAGCCTGAAACAAATTTTCAAAAATACAAAATGATAAAGAAAAAATATCGCATAAAACGCACTCATAATGATATAGGAATGCGCTCATCATCAAAATTAAGCGGTGCATCGCTCATTTGCCTGTTTGCGCCAGTTTGGGTGCCGATAGTGTGGCTAGATGGATTGCCATTGTCTAATTTTAAGGGTGAAACTGAATTATTTCTTGGATTGTCGGTAGGTTTACCATTTTTGCCCTTTATTATTTTTGTTTGTAGCGATAATTCAAAAGACTTAAAAACTTATTTGATTTGTTTGTTGCTGGCAAGCCCATTCTTGGTTGTTGCAGCATTTATTCTATGGTGGATTGCAGCAGCAAGCAGATATGGTCCATGATTAAATAATTGACTTTTCAGGCAGCCTGAAAAATCAACTTAAACAATTATTTTATTGATTTTATTAACAGAAAGATTTTCTCAAATGGATAAATTAAAAATCACCGCCAACGGTAAATTAAACGGCGAAATCATCGTATCGGGCGCGAAAAATGCGGCTCTGCCCTTGATGTGTGCGGGTTTGCTTTCAAATGGTACATTGCGTTTGAAAAATGTCCCCATGTTGGCAGACGTGAAAACCACGCAAAAATTGCTGCAAGGCATGGGAGCGCGCGTTTTGACCGACAATATTTCTGAATTTGAAATCAATGGTGGTACGGTAAACAACACTTGTGCGCCTTATGATTTGGTACGCACGATGCGCGCGTCTATTTTGGTTTTGGGTCCGACTTTGGCGCGATTTGGTCAGGCAGAAGTGAGTTTACCAGGGGGGTGCGCGATTGGTGCGCGTCCCGTAGACCAGCATTTGAAAGGCTTGGAAGCCATGGGCGCGGAAATCGTGATTGAACACGGTTATGTGAAAGCCAAAGCCCCCAACGGCAAATTAAAAGGCGCGCGCGTGGTCATGGACGTGGTAACGGTGGGCGGTACGGAAAACTTGCTGATGGCAGCGACTTTGGCGCAAGGCACGACCGTGTTGGAAAACTGCGCGGTTGAACCCGAAGTGGTGGATTTGGCGGAATGCTTGGTGAAAATGGGCGCGAAAATTCAAGGCATTGGTACGCAAACCATGACCATTGAAGGCGTGGACGAATTGCACGGCTGCGAACACAGCGTCGTCCCCGACCGCATTGAAGCGGGCACATTCTTGTGCGCTGTGGCGATGACGGGCGGCAAAGTGGTGTTGCGTAACGCTGCGCCCAAAACCATGGAAGTGGTGTTGGACAAATTGGTGGAAGCAGGTGCCATCATTGAAGCGGGCGATGACTGGATTAGCATTGATATGCAGCAACGCCCCAAAGCCGTGAACATTCGCACAGCCGAACACCCCGCGTTCCCGACCGATATGCAGGCGCAATTTATGGCAATGAACGCAATCGCAGAAGGCACAAGCAAAGTTACCGAAACCATTTTTGAAAACCGCTTTATGCACGTTCCCGAATTAAACCGTATGGGCGCAAACATTTCTGCCGAAGGCAACACGGCTTTGGTGCAAGGCGTGGCAAAATTGTCGGGCGCAACGGTGATGGCGACCGATTTACGCGCGTCCGCCAGCTTGGTTATGGCAGGTTTGATTGCCGATGGCGAAACCATTGTTGAACAAATCTACCACCTTGACCGTGGCTACGAGCATATTGAGAAAAAACTCGGCGGCGTGGGCGCGAAAATTGAGCGCATTCATGGATGAATACAGTACACGACAATTTGTAGATTGGGCATTCATGCTCGACCTACAATTTTTCGCTTTGCAACGGTTTCTGACTGTATTTTAAGCAAATATAAGGCGACAGCCATGTACCATATGTACACGGCGGTCGCTATCGCCTTATCCTGATTTAGTGAATCCACTATATTTAAAACGACTATAGTAAAGACAAATGATGAAAAATACTTGGAAATACTTGCTACTGATTTTTTGGTTAAATGCTTGCGCGACGACCGCACCATCTAATCCGCATACACCCCAACGCTCCCCTTCACAAAAAGTCATTCGTGCTGCAAATTGGATTGTGTATGTGCCATTGTGTTTTATGTATGGCATTTGTCCTGATATTTCAGAAGATGAATAGGCAGCCTGAAACTATTTTCAGGCTGCCTATTTTTCATTAAATTAAACTACGATATTCACCAAACGTTTCGGCACCACAATCACTTTTTTCGGTGCATTGCCTGCCAAGAATTTGATTGCACCCGCAGTTGCCAAAGCGGCTGCTTCAACCGTGGCATTATCCGCATCAGCTGGTACGGTAATTTTGTCGCGCAATTTACCGTTCACTTGCACCATCAACTCAATTTCCGTTTTCACCAATGCAGATTCATCGGCGACTAACCAGCTTTCTTGCCACAATTTGCCGCCAGATACCAATTCACCCCACAATGTTTCACAAATATGCGGCACAATCGGTGCAAGCAAAATCAACACGGCTTCAATCACTTCACGCGCTACTGCTTGACCTTCCACGCTGCTGGTATCGGTTTTATCGTATTGATTGAGCAATTCCATTACCGCTGCAATCGCCGTGTTAAACTGCTGACGACGATCGTAATCATCGGTAACTTTGGCAATCGTGCTGTGCAATTTAAAACGCAACTCTTTCAGGCTGCCTGAAAGCGCATCATGGCTGCCTGCAAATTTGCTGACATTTGTACCACCTTGTTGTACAAATTCGTACACTGTGCGCCACAAACGATTCAAGAAACGGTACGCTCCTGCCACACCTGCTTCCGACCATTCCAAAGATTGCTCGGGTGGCGATGCAAACATCATAAACAAACGTGCTGTATCCGCACCATAAGCATCAATAATTTGCTGTGGATCCACGCCATTGTTTTTAGATTTGGACATTTTTTCCACACCACCGATTGTCACAGGTTGCCCATCTTCTTTTAAAATCGCGGCAACAGGACGACCTTTTTCATCGGTTTGTACATCTACATCGCTAGGATTAAACCATTGTTTTTTACCGTCTTCTTTTTCACGATAATAAGTGGCCTGCAACACCATGCCTTGCGTTAATAATTGTTTGAATGGCTCGCGCACGCCAATCATACCTTCATCATTCATCAATTTGGTGAAAAAACGTGCGTACAACAAATGCAAAACAGCATGTTCAATACCACCAATGTATTGATCCACTTGTTGCCAATATGCTTGTGCAGACGGTTCAATCATGCCACCTTCAAATTTAGGCGACATGTAACGGAATTGATACCAGCTAGATTCATTGAACGTATCCATGGTATCAGTTTCTCGCTTAGCAGATTTACCACAATTTGGACAAGTGGTTTCATAGAACTCGGGCATTTTGGTTAAAGGCGAACCCGAGCCATCTGGTACGACATTTTCAGGCAGCACAACAGGCAAATCTTGTTCAGGAACAGGCACATCGCCACAATCATCACAATGAATAATTGGAATCGGGCAACCCCAATAGCGTTGGCGCGAAATACCCCAATCACGCAAACGATATTGCGTTTTCAGTTCTCCAGCCTTAGCAGCCTGCAAAGCTGCGCCAATTTGTTCAAAGGCAGCCTGAAAATTTAAACCATTGAATTGATTGGAATTAACCAGTACGCCATTTTCTTTATCTGCATACCATTCTTGCCATACTTTTGCGTCAAACGTATTATCACCCACGCTAATCACTTGTTTAATCGGCAAATTGTATTTATTGGCAAATTCAAAATCGCGTTCATCGTGCGCAGGCACAGCCATGACCGCACCATCGCCATAACCCCACAACACATAATTGGCAATCCACACTTCCAATTTATCGCCATTCAAAGGATTAACAACATAACGTCCTGTTGGTAAACCTTTTTTCTCCATAGTCGCCATATCCGCTTCGGCAACCGAACCTGCTTTACATTCAGCAATAAAGGCTTGCAATTCAGGATTATTTTCTGCCGCCGCCGTTGCCAAAGGATGTTCTGCCGCCACCGCAACATAAGTCGCACCCATTAACGTATCAGGGCGTGTGGTGTATACCTGCAAATAATCTGCATATTCGCCCGACAAACCTGCTTTGCTATCGTCTGCCACCGCAAAACGCACGGTCATACCGCGTGATTTGCCAATCCAGTTGCGTTGCATGGTTTTAACTTGTTCAGGCCAATCCAAGTCATTCAAATCGTTCAACAAATCTTCCGCATAATCGGTAATGCGGTAGTAATACATCGGAATTTCGCGTTTTTCTACTAACGCACCCGAACGCCAACCACGACCGTCAATCACTTGCTCATTTGCCAACACGGTTTGGTCAACAGGGTCCCAGTTTACTGTGCCTAATTTTCTGTAAACAATGCCTTTTTTGAACAATTTAGTAAACAGCAACTGTTCCCAACGATAATATTCAGGGCGACAAGTTGCCAATTCACGTTCCCAATCCAATGCAAAACCCAGCGATTTAAGCTGTTGTTTCATATAATCAATATTAGAATATGTCCACGCAGCAGGAGCAACTTGACGGTCAATAGCAGCGTTTTCGGCAGGCATACCAAAAGCATCCCAACCCATAGGTTGCAACACATTGTAGCCTTGTAATTGTTTGAAACGTGAGCGTACATCGCCAATCGTATAATTACGGACGTGTCCCATGTGCAATTTGCCACTTGGGTAAGGGAACATAGACAAACAGTAGAATTTAGGTTTGCTTGTATCCTCTTTGACGTTAAACGCATGATTTTCTGCCCATTTTTGTTGAGCAGCAGGTTCAATTTGGGAAGGTTGATATTGTTCTTGCATGATTTGGTTTCGCTTTAATTAAATGTTTGCAAAATGATGTGCAATTATAACAGTTTCTATGTTTTTCGTTATCTTGAACTTTGTTTCAGGCTGAAACCTTTGCAAAACTCAAAATTATAGGTCGAATTCTTGAATCCGATATTTCTCACATTTAACAAATATTTGTTTTAATTTGAAAATCATCAGATACAAGAATCCAACCTATACATTTTCAGGCTGCCATATTTTTAATCAGCATATCGCGAAGAAATATGTTACAAATAGAAATTCTATGCAGGTTTAATCCAAATTATTTCGGCGCACGATAAGCATCATGACAAGATTTGCAACTTGCCCCTGCTTCGCCATACGCGGCTTTAATTTGTGCCAAATCACCACTTTGTGCTGCCGCGTTCAATTTATCCACCGCTGCCAAAAATTTATCTTGTTCAGCTTTAAATTCATCGGGTTTTTCCCAAATTGCAGGTAAAGCATCACCGTTGCCTTTCGGGTCATTTTGGAAATAATCAAACGGCGCACGCGCTTCGTCTTGGAAACTGCTTGCCAATGTTTTGAATTTTTCTACTTCGTATGCGTCTTCGCCCTTAACGACTTTGCCCATGCTGGAAAATGTTGGCATAAACGATTTGAACGCAGTTGTGCGGTTTTGCGAAATATCGCCTTTACCACCAACCTGCCCATTTGCGCCACTTTGTCCGCCACATGCGACTAAAAATAAAGCTGTGAATAAAATTGCTGTGTACTTCATGGTTTTACATTCCTTTAATGAGTGTTATGATTTCAGAAATTGAACATCATACCTGATTATTCACAGAAAGGAACACATCATGGCTATTTTAATTACGGGCGCATCAGCAGGTTTTGGTGCAGCAATGTGTCGTGCATTTGTGCAAGCAGGTTATCCTGTGATTGGTGCGGCACGGCGTTTGGACAAATTAACTGCGCTGCAAGAAGAATTAGGTTTCTTTTTTCAACCTTTGGAAATGGATGTGGCTGATAAACAATCCGTTGATTTGGCATTGAAACATTTAGAAACGCTGCCTGAAAAATTTCAACAGATTGATTGTTTGATTAACAACGCAGGTTTGGCATTGGGTTTAGAACCCGCGCATGAAGCCAATATGGAAGATTGGGAAACCATGATTCATACCAATATTTTGGGTTTGACTTATTTAACGCGCCAAGTGTTACCGCAAATGGTGGAACGCGGCGATGGTTATGTGATGAATTTAGGTTCTATTGCAGGCACTTATCCCTACCCAGGGGGCAATGTATACGGCGCAACCAAAGCCTTCGTGCGCCAATTTAGCTTGAATTTACGCGCTGATTTGCAAGGCAAAGGCGTGCGTGTCAGCAATATTGAACCAGGTTTATGCGGTGGCACAGAGTTTTCCAATGTGCGCTTCAAAGGCGATGATGAACGTGCGGCAAAATTGTATGAAAACGTGGATTCCATTCAAGCGGAAGACATTGCACGCACGGCGTTGTGGCTGTATCAATGTCCGAAACACATGAATATCAATGCGATTGAAATTATGCCGGTGGCGCAAGCATTTGGTGCATTGCCTGTTACGCGTAAAACGCAGCCTGAAAATGTAGCGCAAACAACCCAAACGGCTGCACCAACCGAAGGGCAACAAGGTTTTTTCAGCAAATTGGCTTCTTTATTTAAATAAAATGGTTTTCAGGCTGCCTAAAATATAAAAGAAGGCAGCCTGAAAAAAACAAAATGTAACAGGAAATACCATGTCTCAAATCAACATAGATGCCGCAGAAATTGAAAAATTCAGCCAACTCGCCGCCAAATGGTGGGACAAAACGGGCGAATTTAAACCGCTGCACGACATCAATCCGCTGCGTTTGGATTATATTGACCAGCACGCGCACTTATCAGGTAAAACCGTGTTGGACGTTGGCTGCGGTGGCGGCATATTAAGCGAAAGCATGGCATTGCGTGGCGCAGAAAACGTGTTAGGCATTGATATGGCAGAACTTTCTTTACAAACTGCCACCACCCACGCCACCGAACAAGCGGTTAATAATGTCCATTATCGTTGCATCAGCGTGGAAGATTTGGCGCTGGAAATGCCGCACGCGTTTGATGTGGTAACGTGCATGGAAATGTTGGAACACGTTCCCGACCCTGCATCGGTTATTCGCGCCTGCGCCAAATTGGTCAAACCCGATGGTTGGGTATTTTTTTCCACGCTCAACCGCAACGCCAAATCGTATATTCACGCCATTGTAGGCGCGGAATACATTTTGAATCTTGTTCCCAAAGGCACGCACGATTGGCAAAAATTCATCGCGCCAGCCGAGTTGGCACGCATGGCACGTTTGGCGCAATTAAATGTTTCAGGCTGCATGGGCATGTCATATAACTTATTGAGCAAAAAATATTTTTTGTGTGATGATGTAAGCGTGAATTATATGATGGCGTGTCGTAGTATGGCAGCCTGAAAAAATAGTTTGAAGAACAGGAGCATATAAAATGAGACCACAAGATTTTTGGCAAGAATTGGAAGAAATGAAACCCACTTCCGCATTTACTAGCGCGGCTTGGTGTGTGTTGGCGATTGGTGCGATTGGTGCGATTGCATTTTTGGTCGGCATTATTCGGGTGGACACATTGGCATTGAGTGAAAAAGGGTTTTACGTTGCCGTGCTGTCGTTGGGTTTATACGCAGCGATTAGTTTGCAAAAAACCCTGCGCGACCGCGCAGAAGGCTTGCCCATTTCCGATATGTATTACAGCATCAGTTGGGGCGCATTGGCTCTGGCGATATTTTTGCTGGTTATCGGTTTGTACAATTCCGAATTACAACTAAACGAAAAAGGGTTTTACGGCTTGGCATTTACGCAAAGTTTGTTCGCCGTTATTACCATTCAGAAAAATTCGCGCGATATTCAGCGCATCAATGATTTGTTGGCGCAACGACATGGTGCGCGACGAAATATGAATACGGTGGAAGAAGATTAATTTTGGGGTAGATAAAAGGCAGCCTGAAAATAAGGATTAACCCCTTTTTCAGGCTGCCTGAAACTATTACAAACTACCGTATGAATGTAAACCCGTCAAAAACATATTCACACCCACAAACGCGAATGCCGTAATGAACAAACCAATAATCGCCCACCACGCCAAAATCTTACCGCGCCAGCCAGCCACCAAACGCATGTGCAACCAAATCGCATAGTTCAGCCACACAATAAACGCCCAAGTTTCTTTCGGGTCCCAGCTCCAATAGCGACCCCAAGCGTCTGCCGCCCACAATGCACCCAAAATCGTGGCAATCGTGAAAAACAGGAAACCCACAGCAATCGCTTTGTACATCGCTTCTTCAATTTGCGCTGGGTCGGGCAGCCATTTGATGCCACGCAACGCCAATAATTCCGCCACACCAAACGCAGCCGCCATACAAAACGCGCCATAGCCAATAAAGTTCGCAGGCACATGGATTTTCATCCACCACGATTGCAGCGCAGGAATAAGCGGCTGAATTTCGTGTGCGCCACGCTCCAAGCTGTACCACAAGGTAAACGCGACCAAGCCCACCATCAGCATGTACACAAACACGCCCAATTTGTGCATGGCAAATTTTCGCTCATAATACAAATACATCAAGCCCGTAATCACCATAAACAAAATAAACACTTCATACAAATTGGACACGGGAATATGCCCCGCGTCTGGGCGCAACAAATAGCTTTCGTGCCAACGCACCAGCAAACCCGTAAAACCCGCAAACGCTGCCGCCCACGCCAAACCCGATGCCATGCCCAGCAAAGTATTCGGTTTAGTGGACACGGTTTCAGGCTGCTTGCGTGCTTGTTGCCACGCCACCAAAGTCCCCAAAGCGTACAAAATAAAGGCGAAAATCGTCAAAGCCGATTGCCACATAATCGCCGATTGGCTGCTCAACAAATAGCGCAACAGGAATTTGCCTTGTGGCGGCTCGCCAGCGTGGGCGATGTTGCCCGCGTACAAACCGACCGCCATGTACGCCACCGCCACGCTGCCCAAAATAAACCAACGCATTGGCTTGAAAAACCAGCCCAAGCCAATCGCAATCGCCGCGCTGACCCACAAAATCACGGTTTCGTAAATGTCCATGTGGTGCGGCATTTTGATTTGCACCATCACGGCAATCGTCAAAATCGCCACCGCAAACAGCCAATCTACCAGCGATAAATTTTTGTACCATGATTTTTCTTGCAATAATTCATGTTGAGGCAAAATATTGTTTTTATTGATACTATTTTCAGGCAGCGTATTATCTGCCGTGCTTGTGCGTTCCGCCATGTTATGTACCTATTGTTTGTATTATGTTTCAGGCAGCCTGAAAGGTGCGCTATTTTAAACTGAAATGGTATGTAAAGATGATTAAATTGATGTTTTGTTGAGATTGAATTTATTTTCAGGCAGCCTGAAAACGTTTTTTAACGCCATTGCCATACTGCCCAATCGTAAAAAGTACCTGCCGCAAATCCGAATAATAAACAAATTTGCCAAATACACTCCCATTTTGGCTGCGAAAAGCGGCGCAACTTCAATACAACGAACACTTCGCCCACTACTGCGAAAACAAAGCCAACCAATAATTGCAATATGGGCATAACACAGCGTTCTTCACCAAATGCATCAGTAAAACAATTACTTTCCAACCACATTGCGAGTGTATATCCCAGCAACCATAGTATGAAAAAAATGCTTATCATTGCCCAAACGCAAAACAGTCTACGCGCCCATTTTCTTGGCAACACGCTATGCAGCACTAGGCTCAATACCATCAATATCCCCAGAGTCCATTGTGCTTGTGTCTTGAAACCGTTACCCCATACCGCGCCGCAATAGAATAAAACTAGAGCCAAGCCAATAGCAGCAGATGTTTTGAATGTGGATTGGATTGACATGATAAACTTGTCCTAAAAAATAGCTTTTCAGGCAGCCTTTAATTGAGCATAAAGCGGTTGCAGCCAGATGGTAATGCAATGTTGGGTATTGCCGTCCCATTCGGTGTCGAAACCTTGTTGTTGCAGCAGCGATACGATTTGGCTAGCCAAGTCTGATATGCCGCTGTCGTCATCGCCGAGCATACCGTAGTTTAAGTCGAGTATGCCGAATTCGCGGGCGCGGCCTTTGCTCGGTTCGGTATAAAAACAGTAGCCGCTAAAACGGGCTTTATCAGGCAGCGTGTCCCAGCGGTCAAAGCATTCGGCAATGCCTTCGCCAACGGTATAGCCTGCATTGGGCAGGGTAACGATGCCTGCTTTTTCGAATGCAGCGAAGGCTTTTTTCACGGCGGCGGTGGCTTTGCGCCATACGGCGGTGTCAGCGCGTTGGTCGGGATATTTGGGCGGTGGTGGTGGCGCGGGCAGCGGATGTCCGCTTAATTGGCTCAATAAACGTTGCACCTCTTTTTGTTCATCAAGGGTGTCGATGCAATCAACAAGATGGTCGCAACCTTCGCGTGTGGCGAGCGTGTTCAAATCAGCACCGTTGTCTATCAGGTATTGCACAATCTCTACCGACGGACAGAATTCGCCTGCCAACCAAAGTGGGGAACGACCGTCTTTGCTCAAAGCATTGATGGGCGAACCTGCTTCCACCAGCAGTCGCACCAATTCAAAATTCACATTGCCACAGTTGTCGGCCACAATGGCTTGATGCAACGGCGTAAAACCGACGGTATTGGTTTCATGCACGGCGTTGGGATTGGCGGCGATAAAAGCTTGCACGGCTGCCAAATCGCTGGCGCGTGCGGCTTCGCTGATGGAACGGTAGTGTTTTTCGCTCATGGCAAACCTCATTTTAATGGTGTGAATTAGGGAGAAGGCAGCCTGAAACCTTTGCAAAACCCATTTACACCCGACTAAATCCGCCGCATTATAACAAAGGCAGCCTGAAAAAAATCAATCGCCTACAAAAATAAAAATTATCTTTCCTTGACAAATTTTATCATTATCCAGTACATTGTCAGCTAATTTACCAACCGATTTAACACAGCTTGCGGGTCAGAAACCAATTACGTTTCAAACAGCTAAGGGTGCGCGGCAGTTTTCAGGCTGCCAAACAAAATAGCTTATTCCTAATCCAGCCCGTTGTGTCATGGCACATCGGGCTGGATTGCATTTATATCATTGCTTTACAACACAATTTAATAATAAAATTTTTTCAGGCTGCCCACAAAAATAATGCAGATGCAGCCTGAAAGAATGGGAAATAAGATGATTACCCTAGACAATGTTTCTAAAAAATACCAAACGCGCGATAAAAAATGGTTTACTGCCATTGAACCAACCACATTAACGATTGAACAAGGCGAAATTTTTGGTTTAATGGGTTATTCAGGCGCGGGCAAATCCACTTTATTGCGCCTAATTAATCTGTTGGAACGTCCCGATTCAGGCAAAGTGATGATTGACGGACAAGATTTGACCTTTATGACCGAAGCGCAACTGCGTCAAGCACGACAAAATATCGGCATGATTTTTCAACAATTTAATTTGTTAAGCAACCGAACTGTTGCAGAAAATGTGGCTTTTCCATTGGAAATTGCAGGCTGGGACAAAGACAAAATTGCACCGCGTGTGGCGGAATGTTTGCAAATTGTGGGACTGACCGAGCGTTCGGAACACTATCCAGCACAATTATCGGGCGGACAAAAACAACGTGTCGGCATTGCACGCGCCCTTGCGCCTAATCCAAGCGTGATTTTGGCGGACGAGCCGACTTCTGCGCTTGACCCGATTACGACGCGCGATGTATTGCAATGTCTGCGTAAAATCAATCAGCAATTTAAGGTTACGATTGTGATTGTTACGCACGAAATGTCGGTGATTCGCAAATTGTGCAATCGTACCGCATTGTTGCATCAGGGAAAATTGCTGGAAGTGGCGGACGTGAAAGATGGTGTAATTTTGGCGCAATCAGAAATTGGACAAGATTTGTTGCGTGATGATTAAATTGTTTTCAGGCTGCCTATTCATTTGAAAAACATTTCAGGCAGCCTGAAAATACAGAAATAGAAAGAAAAATATGTTTGATTTTGAAAAGTGGAGCTGGGAACACATTACCAATTTATTGCCCGAAATTTATAAAGCATTGGGTGAAACTTTGATTATGTTAGCGGTTGCCACGCCTGTGAGTGTATTTTTTGGCTCATTGATTGGTATATTATTGTTCATTAGTGATAATGCGCAAATTTCTGCTAACCCTGTATTAAATAAAATTTTGAATGTGCTGGTTAGCTGGGTGCGTTCTTTCCCATTTGTAATTTTGATGATTGTATTGATGCCGCTGACACGCATTATTGCGGGAACATCATTCGGTCCATTTGCAGCAAGTGTGGCATTAAGTGTAGCGGCAAGTTTTTATTTTGCGCGTTTGGTGGAACAAAATTTAAAAGAAGTGCCGCGTGGTGTGGTAGAAGCCGCCCAAGCAATGGGTGCATCGCCTAAAACCATTATTTTCAAAGTATTATTAAGCGAAGCACGTTCAGGTCTGGTATTGAGTGTTACCATTTTAATGATTGCCATTTTGGGCGAAAGCGCGGCGGCTGGCTTGATTGGTGGTGGCGGTATTGGTGATTTGGGTATTCGTTATGGACACCAACGTTATATGCCCGATGTGATGGCTTTGGTAGTGGTTATTTTGACGGTATTGGTGGTTATTATTCAAATGACAGGCAATTTCTTGTCGGCGAAATTGAATAAACGTTAAGACTAAGGCTGCCTGAAAACCCAAACAGGCATATTTTTCAGGCTGTCTTCTTTTTTATGTCGTATTTTATCTTTGATATAACAGGAGTGTTTAATCATGAATGCAACTTTGAAACTTTCTTTAGCTGGTGTAATTGCATTGGCATTGTCTGCTTGTGGCGGTCAGCAAGAAACTGCTAAACCTGCAACAGATGCCACATCTGCTTCTGGCGCATCAGGTGCTGCCCCTGTGGTAGAAAAAACCGAAATTCGTTTTGGTACAACAGCTGGCGACTTTGGCGATATGGTGAAAGACCAAATCAAACCCATCTTGGAAAAACAAGGTTACAAAGTTACTTTAACCGAGTACACCGACTACGTTACACCAAATAAAGCGTTGGCAGAAAATGCTATTGATATTAACATTTTCCAACATAAACCCTATTTGGACACATTCAAAGCGGAACACAATTTGGATTTGGTAGAAGTATTCCAAGTACCTACTGCACCTTTGGGCTTGTATCCAGGCAAATTGACCGCGCTTGACCAAGTGAAAGACGGTAGTTCTGTTTCTGTGCCAAACGACCCTTCTAATTTGGCGCGTGCATTGGTAATGTTGGGCGAATTAAAATGGGTAAAATTGAAAGATGGCATTGACCCATTAAAAGCCAGCGTTGCTGACATCGCAGAAAACACCAAAAATATCAAATTGGTAGAGATGGAAGCAGCTAACTTGCCACGCAGCCGTCAAGACGTGGACTTTGCCATTGTGAACGGTAACTACGCGATGTCTAGCGGCATGAAATTAACTGAAACTTTGTTCCTTGAACCAAGTTTTGCCTACATCAACTGGTCGGCTGTTCGCACCGCAGATAAAGGTGCAAAATGGGTGCAAGATATTGAAGCAGCATATAATTCTGACGAATTCAAATCGTATGCCAAACAAAAATTTGCAGGCTATAAATACCCTGCTGCTTGGGGCGAGAATGCAGCCGCAAATGCAGTTGCAGAAGCATCAGCAGCATCTGCAGCGTCAGAAACATCAGCTGCATCTGAAGCACCTGCTGCATCTAAAGCAAAATAATACATAAACAAAAGGCAGCCTGAAATACTGTCTTGAATAAAATCCTTTCTATTTAAATAGAAAGGATTTTTTGTTTAGCCATTTAAGAATCCGTATTTATAGTGAATTCACTATATTGTTTCCTATTCAGAAAATCATGTTTCCTAAATCACGCTTGTCGCTGCATAATTAAGACACATACAATCACATTGTACACTTAATAGTCGTTTGAAATAAAAATATAGTGGATTCAATTTAAATCAGGACAAGGCGACAGCGACCGCCGTGTACACCCAGTACATAAGGGAGCTGGCAACGCTGTACTGGTTTAAATTGAATTCACTATATTTTAAACGACTATATAATCAATAGGAAAAAAACAAAATGCGTACTCTAAAACAAATTTATACCGCTCCGCCAAAACATTGGGTTGGCAATGGTTTTCATGTTTCGCCGTTGTTTTCACACATGGGAGAGCCGAAACAAACCAATCCATTTTTGATGTTGGATTATGCTGCACCGATGGAATTTGCGCCCAATACCGCTCATCCGCGTGGTGTGAGCGAACATCCGCATCGTGGTTTTGAAACGGTTACGATTGCTTATCAAGGCGAAGTGGCGCACCGCGATGGTAGTGGCGCAACAGGTGTGATTAAGCGTGGCGATGTGCAATGGATGACGGCTGGTAGTGGCACGGTACACGAAGAATTTCACAGCCAAGCATTTAGTGAACGTGGTGGCTGGTTTGAAATGGCGCAGATTTGGGTGAATTTGCCCAAAGCGCACAAAAGTGCGCCGCCGCGCTATCAACATCTGCAAAATGATGCAATTCCTGTGGTGAAACTGGACGGGGGCAGTATTCGCATTATTGGTGGAGAATACAATGGCGTGCGTGGCTCAGGCGAAATATTTTCGGAATTGAATATTTGGGATATTTCGGTGGATGTGGACGCAGAAATGGTTTTCAGGCTGCCTGAAACGCATAATGTGAGCATTGTGGTGCGCCGCAGCAATGTGTTATTCAATGGTAAACACACAGCACGCGCCACCGATTTGGCAATTTTTGAACGCGAAAATGGCGAGATTTCGGTACGCAATCAAGGTGATGAAACGGCAGAATTGTTGGTTTTATCTGGAGTGCCGATTGATGAGCCAATTGCGGCTTATGGTCCATTTGTGATGAATACGCCCGAAGAAATCCGTGAAAGTATTGAAGCGTATCGGCGTGGGGAATATGGTTCTTTAAATTCATTGTAATAATTGTTCAAAGGCAGCCTGAAAACTTTGCAAAACCCAAAACTATAGGTCAGATTCTTGAATCTGACATTTCTCAATTCTTGTTTTTTATTTAAATACAAGCGCCTAATCCAAGAATTTTCAGGCAGCCACATCACTATAATTAAACACAGACAAGGCAATTAGCAACTACCGTGTACAAATTAAGTACACGGTAGAGCTGGCAACGCTGTACTGGTTTAGTGAATCCGCTATATTTATAGTCGCTTAAAATTAAAAATACTACTGCGTTGCCCACAACCTTATGTACGAGATGTACACGGCGGGCGTGGTCGCCTTGTCCTATTTTTATTTTAAGCAACTATATTGACGCAGCCTGAAAACATATTTCAACACCACCGCTAACATCATCAACAATCCAATAAAGGGCAAACTTCCGCCAAATTTCATATATGGCGTTTCGCCCGTCATACCCATGATTTCGCCTTCCAAAACCGTCTCCACATTGGGCTGTGCTTGCGCCACAATTTTGCCTTGTGGTGACACAATTGCCGTTGCGCCCGTGTTGGTGGAACGCAGCATAAATCGTCCCAATTCCAAAGCGCGTGCTTGCGATTGCTGCAATTGTTGCCACATCGCATTGGAATTGCCATACCACGCCATATTGCTCGCATTTGCCAGCAGCGTGGATTGTTTGGCGGACGCAATCAATTCATCGCCAAAACCATCTTCATAACAAATATTAAACGCAACTTGTTGATTCGCCATCGTAAAGGGTTTTTGCCCAATACCACCACGCTGGAAATCTGCCAATGGCATATTCATCAATTGATACAATGGGTTAGTTAGAATAGGTAAAGGTTTGTATTCGCCAAATGGTACCAAATGATTTTTGGCATACATAGGCATTTTTTCAGGTTGCATTTCATCGTATTCGTTCAACAAAATCATTGCGTTTAAATAATTTGTACCATCCGATGTGAAAGCAGGCACACCCACCGCCAATGCGCTACCGTTTTGCTTTGCTACTCGCGCAAACGCGTTCAACACTTCAGGGGGCGTGTGTTGCAAAAATTGAGGCAACGCGGTTTCAGGCAGCACCACAATTTGTGCTTTGCTGCGTGATACTTGCTCAAAATAGCGACGATAGGTTTCAGACAGCATATTTTCATCAAATTTTAACTGTTGCGCGATATTGCCCTGTGCCAAAGCTACGGTAGCAGTTTGACCAGTGCTTTGGGTAAACGATACGCCGCGTAATAGGCAGCCTGAAACCAAAATAGTCATAATTATTATGGCAGCCGCGATTCTGTGTTTCATCACGCTATGATTAACTATCAACACTAAACACGCGCCGATGCTGGCGGTTAAAAAAGTCAGCAAATGAATGCCACCAATCGGTGCAAATCCTGCCAATGGACTATGGTCAGCGATTTGTGAATAGCCCAGTGCACCCCAACCAAATCCTATCAACACACGCTCGCGAGCAAATTCGGCGAGTGTCCAGCAAATTGGCAAGGCGATACCGATATTTGCCCAACGCGGTAGCTGCGCGAATAATTTGCCATGCACCCAAAACGCGGCGGCTGGAAACAACGCGAGAAACATAGGCAACAAAAATGTCAGCGGTATGGCAAAAATATTGGGCAAACCTGATACATCGTGTAAGGCGGTGTGAATCCACCAAAATTGTGCGGCATAGCCAATGATGCCGAACCAATATGCAGAGACAATGCGGCGATGCGGTTTTAATTCCGTCAAACGAATCAGCGCGGAAAACAACAGCGGCATCAGCCAAAATTGATAATAGGGCGCGAATGTCAGCGGTGTGGCGGAGGCAATCGCGGTCAGCACGATGAAGTAAATGGTAGGAATTTGCCAGATGCGGTCAAGTTTGGAAAACATGGGTTTCAGGCTGCCTTATGGTTTTTGTGGGAGAAATAGGCAGCCTGAAAAAATATTAAAATGTTTTTTCAGGCTGCTTTTTTAAATAGAGTGGATTATACCGTGATGCGTTTTCGGGCTGTATTAAAAAATCCTTTCACGCAGCCTGAAACCGCGTTATATTCCAACTTTTTACACGAGATTTTACCTATGCAAACCCAAGCGATTATTCAACACATCGTAACATGGCTGCACGATTATGCCACACAAGCGCGTGTCAAAGGCTTTGTGGTCGGCGTATCAGGTGGGATTGATTCAGCTGTGGTGTCCACTTTGTGTGCAAAAACAGGGCTGGACGTTTTGTTGCTGAATATGCCAATTCGCCAAAAAGCCGACCAATTTGACCGCGCCGCCGCACACATCGCCGCCTTGTCCGCACAATTTCCCAATGTTCGCGGCGAAACGGTGGATTTAACGCCCACTTTTGAACAATTTGAACGCACTGTCTTATCAGGCAGCCTGAAACACGCCAATCAAGATTTAGCGATGGCAAATACGCGCTCGCGTTTGCGTATGACCACTTTGTATTATTACGGACAAATCAATGGCTTACTGGTCGCAGGCACAGGCAATAAGGTGGAAGATTTTGGCGTAGGTTTTTTCACCAAATATGGTGATGGTGGCGTGGATATTAGTCCGATTGCCGATTTGCTCAAAACACAGGTATATGAAATCGCAAAAGAATTAGCTATTTTACCCAGTATTCAGGCTGCCGCGCCCACCGATGGTTTGTGGGATAGCGAACGCACCGATGAACAACAGATGGGCGCAACGTATCCCGAATTGGAATGGGCAATGGCGCAACACAGCGCAGGCGCATCACGCGAACAATTTAGCGGACGTGAGCAGGAAGTATTTGATATATTTGTCAAACTCAATCGTGCCACGCAACACAAAATCCAACCTATCCCGATTTGTACCATTCCCAAGGAGTTATTTTTATGACCCAACCCAAGCCCAAAATCGTGTTTTTTGACATTGATGAAACGTTGTACATCAATCATGGCGAGCAGCGTGTGCCAGAATCCGCCAAAATCGCGCTGCGTGCGCTAAAACAACAAGGCATTATGACCGCGATTGCAACAGGGCGTACGATTGCTGTGCTGCCTGAAAAAATCTTGGCGGTCATTGAAGAATGCGGCATTGATATGATTGTGTCCATCAATGGGCAATATGTTGCTTATCGTTGCGAAAAGCTGGCTGCTTTTCCTGTGGATAAACAAAAAGTTGCCGAATTAACAGGCAGCCTGAAAGCGCACCAGATTGCGCACGCATTTGTTGCACGCGAAGGTTTATTTACCGTGTTGGAAGATGAGCATTCTGCTGCTGCGTTGGCTGCGTTGCAACTGCCTTACGCGCACGACCCTGCAGCGCACGAGCGTTACGATATTTATCAAATGCTGGTGTTTTATACCGAAGCGCAAAATGATGCGGTGCGCCCCTTGTTGCCGCAAGACGACCAAATCATTCGTTGGCATCCGCATGCGATTGATTTGTTGCAAGCATCGGGTTCAAAAGCGCGTGGCATTGAGGCAGCTTTAGGCAAATTGGGTTTGCAGATGAGCGATGCGATGGCATTTGGCGATGGACCCAATGATATGCAAATGTTGCAAACAGTGGGATTCGGCGTGGCGATGGGCAATGCCGTACCTGAATTAAAAGCGGTGGCGGATTATGTTTGCCCTGCGATTGATGATGATGGCATTTATCGCGGCTTGGTGGATTTGGGCGTGATTGATGCAGGTACAGTATAAAAAATAATATAGGCAGCCTGAAATGTTTATGAAAACATTTTAGGCTGCCTATTATCTATTTAGCAAACGGAAATTAACCTTTACGAGCAGCAGTTACTTCTGCAGCTACATTAGCAGGCGCTTCCGCGTATTTCGCAAACTCCATAGAGTAGGTAGCACGACCTTGTGTCGCAGAACGCAAGTCAGTTGAGTAACCAAACATTTCTGCCAAAGGCACTTCGGCGCGAACTTTCTTGCCGCCAATACCGTCATCGTCCATACCCAATACGATGCCGCGACGACGGTTCAAATCGCCCATTACATCGCCCATGTAGTCTTCTGGGGTTTCCACTTCAACCGCCATGATTGGCTCCAACAAAGCAGGCGATGCTTGACGCATACCTTCTTTAAACGCTTGTGAAGCAGCCAATTCAAACGCCAATTGTGAAGAGTCCACATCATGGTAAGAACCGAATACCAAACGGATACGCACGTCTACTACTGGGTAGCCTGCTACCACACCGTTAGACAATGTGTCGCGGATACCTTTGTCCACAGACGGGATAAATTCGCGTGGAATCACACCACCTTTAATCTCGTCAATGAACTCGTAGCCTGCGCCACCTGGTTCCATAGGTTCCATTTCAATCACAACGTGACCGTATTGACCTTTACCACCAGATTGTTTCGCGTGTTTGTGTTCGGCTTTAACGGCTTTGCGAATGGTTTCGCGGTATGCCACTTGTGGCGCGCCCACGTTGGCCTCTACGCCAAATTCGCGTTTCATGCGGTCAACGATGATTTCCAAGTGCAACTCGCCCATACCTGAAATAATGGTTTGACCTGATTCTTCATCGGTACGAACGCGGAAAGATGGGTCTTCTTTTGCCAAACGGTTCAAAGCGATACCCATTTTTTCTTGGTCGGCTTTGGTTTTTGGCTCAACGGCAACGTGGATTACTGGCTCTGGGAATTCCATGCGTTCCAAGATGATGGGTGCGTCTTCCGCACACAAAGTTTCACCAGTTGTTACGTCTTTCAAACCGATTGCGGCAGCGATGTCGCCCGCGCGTACTTCTTCAATTTCAGTACGGTCAGCAGCCGTCATTTGTACCAAACGACCAATGCGCTCGCGCGTGCCTTTAACCGAGTTAATCACGGTGTCGCCTGATTTCACCACGCCAGAGTAAACGCGGATAAAGGTCAAGTTACCCACGTATTTGTCGTTCAACATTTTGAATGCCAAAGCGGAGAATTTCGCATCATCGCTGGCTTCACGGCTATCCGCTTCATCAGTTGCAGGGTTTACACCTTGTACAGGTGGAATATCGGTAGGTGCAGGCAAGAATTGCACCACGCCGTCCAACATGCGTTGTACACCTTTGTTTTTGAACGCAGAACCGCAGAACATAGGCTGAATTTCGCCAGCCAAAGTGCGCGTACGCAAAGCAGAGATGATTTCATCTTCGCTCAACTCTTCGCCACCCAAGTATTTGTCCATCAATTCTTCGTTGGCTTCGGCTGCGGCTTCAATCATGTTTTGACGCCATTCTTCGGCAGTCGCCACCAAATCAGCAGGAATGTCGCCATATTCAAAAGTTACACCTTTGTCGGCTTCGTTCCAAATAATGGCTTTCATGTTCAACAAATCTACTACGCCTTCAAAAGCGTCTTCTGCGCCCACAGGAATCACAATCGGTACAGGATTAGCACGCAAGCGCGTACGCATTTGTTCTACCACGCGGAAGAAGTTCGCACCTTGACGGTCCATTTTGTTTACAAATGCCAAACGTGGCACTTTGTATTTGTTGGCTTGACGCCATACAGTTTCAGACTGCGGTTGAACGCCGCCCACCGCACAGTAAACCATTACCGCACCGTCCAAAACGCGCATAGAGCGTTCTACTTCTACGGTAAAGTCAACGTGTCCGGGGGTATCAATGATGTTAAAGCGGTGTTCTTTAAACTGTTTCGCCATACCAGACCAGTAAGAAGTCACGGCAGCAGACGTAATCGTGATGCCGCGCTCTTGTTCTTGTTCCATGTAGTCGGTAGTGGCTGCACCGTCATGTACTTCGCCCAATTTGTGTGTCAAACCTGTGTAGAACAAAATGCGTTCTGTGGTGGTGGTTTTACCCGCGTCAATGTGGGCAGAAATACCGATATTGCGGTACAAGCTAATAGGAGTTTTACGTGCCATTTTAATGTCCTCTCAAAATTAGAAACGGAAATGAGAGAAGGCTTTGTTGGCTTCTGCCATGCGATGCACTTCTTCGCGTTTTTTCATTGCACCACCACGACCTTCGGCAGCATCAATCAATTCACCAGCCAAACGCAAATCCATAGATTTTTCGCCACGTTTACGGGCTGCATCACGCACCCAACGCATTGCCAACGCCAAACGGCGGTCAGCACGAACTTCAACAGGAACTTGGTAGTTTGCACCACCTACGCGGCGACTTTTCACTTCCACGATGGGTTTAGCGTTAGCAATGGCTTCATTGAATACTTCAATGGCTTCTTTGCCTTGAACTTTTTTAGCGATTTGTTCCAATGCGCCGTACACAATGCGTTCGGCAACGGCTTTTTTACCGTCAATCATCAAAACGTTCATAAATTTAGTCAATTCAACGCTGCCGAATTTTGGGTCAGGCAATACGTTGCGTTTAGGGACTTCTCTGCGACGTGGCATAATTATTCCAATTCTATTCAGTTGGGGCATTCCCATGATGATTTATGAAGAAACCATCACTTACTCGGCTGTGAAGTTTTTTCAGGCAGCCGACGTGCCAGTTTTAATAAAAAATAATAATGAATTAAATAAACTTAAATAACCGTTTATTTAGGACGTTTTGCACCGTATTTAGAACGCGCTTGTTTACGGTCTTTCACGCCTGCGGTGTCCAAAGAACCGCGTACGGTGTGGTAACGTACACCTGGCAAGTCTTTTACACGACCACCGCGAATCAATACCACGCTGTGTTCTTGCAAGTTATGACCTTCACCGCCGATGTATGAAATCACTTCAAAACCGTTGGTCAAACGCACTTTACATACTTTACGCAAAGCGGAGTTTGGTTTTTTAGGGGTTGTAGTGTACACGCGGGTGCAAACGCCACGTTTTTGTGGGCAAGCTTCCAGCGCAGGTACTTTGTTCACATAAACGGGTTTTTGACGACCCTTGCGAACTAATTGATTAATAGTAGGCATATTTTTTTATTCCTGTTGATTAAAAATAGCTTGCTAACGGAATTGTCAGCAAGCCGTATATTATGACTAATAAAATGTTTTTTTGTCAATAAGTTTGTGATATTCAAGCGTTTCAGGCTGCCTGAAAAAATTCAGGATACATAAGTCCGCTTTTTCACACCAAATGTTATGATTGATAGCTATTTAACATACTGCGCACTCTACGCTATTGAAAAGGAAAATTAAATGAAACAACAATAAATTAGAGCAGATTTTAATTTTTGTAGAGCGCATACCACTTACTCAAAATATTTAAATATTTTGGAAAAACGACGAATGGTACACGCCACATTCTACTTCAATCCATGTAAAAATTACTGTTTCTCATTCTTGTTATTCTTACCAAAATCTCTGCCCCACCACAGCCACAACACCACCAATCCCAACCATACAAACCAAGTTCGCAAACCAAACAACAATATATCCAATAATAAATGTCCGCTAGACATCAAAGCCTGTTTCACTGCTGCGCCAAATGATGGGCGATGCTGCGCTGCGAGGGCTTTACTGTCCACAATCAGTGATTTAACTACATTTTCAGGCTGGCTGAAACGCAAAGAAATGGTCGCATAATCCACCTTATCTTGCCATTCTGCTTGCTGGATTTTGGCTTCGTCTTGGCGTTCACGCGCCGCAAATTGATTGTTTATTATTTGTGCGCGGTCGGTATGCGGATTGTTTTTACTTTGTTGATTAAGCTGTTGTAAAGCTTGGCTTTTATCGTGTTCACGTTGTGCCGTCAAAATTTCGCGTTGCACACTTGAAGCAACATCTTGGGCATTGTAATTGTGTTGCTCCAACAAAGTGATGTGCGCTTGCAAACCATGTAAAAACACCTGCGCTTTTTCGCGTGGAATGCGAACCATCAATTCCGACCAACTGGTATAACGCTCAATTTGCAACACCATACCATCATTTTGCTTAAACGTCTCTTTGGCAACAATCTCGCTACGCGTTTGATTGGAAACAACAAAACCACCCTGTTGTGTCGCAAGTTGCTCAATCGCCACTATCGTTTTGCGAACATCATCAGTGCGAAAAGTCAAATCTGCCGTAACCACAAATGGACGATGAGCAGACTGTGCATGGCTAACAACCGTTTGAATAGAAGATTGATTGGGCGCAGACGATTCCACTGCTATTGGCGCAGAAGCTGCCATATCCATAGTCATCGTTGGCGCAGCAACTGTGGGCGCACTTTCTGCTGCCATACTTTGTTGCACGGCATTTTCATGAGTAGATTGTCCGCCACACGCTGCCAAAAAAGCTGTCAATATCCATATAGACAATGCGACTGGTTTCATGATGATTTCCCGTTGTGATTGATTTTTAAACAATGGTCATCATTCTATCAAAAATAAATGTTTTCAGGCTGCATGATTAAAATAGGCAGCCTGAAAAACATTTTAATAAGCAAGTATGGTGGGCAACTCGTTGCCCACGCAACATAATCACAACGCCCTTAACCCCTTTTCAGGCTGCCTATCCACTACAATTTCTCCAATTTCGCCACCGCGCTATCCAATTCCTTGATTCCCTGTTTACCAAAATTGATGGTTAAACGCGCACTCTTTCCTTTATCCACCGCATTAATAATCACACCCACGCCAAATTTCGCATGGCGCACATTGTCGCCCAGATGATACCCATCATACTCACGTTCTTTTTGCGTGCTGATAATCGTGCTTTCAGGCTGCCTATGCGTTTTCAGGCTGCCTGAAAACGAGTTGCCATACTGTGTTTTCGGTGCAGATAAATGATGCAACAAGGTTTCAGGAATTTCTTCCACAAAACGCGACACGGTAGAAAATTCCGTATGCCCATACAGCATTCGCTGTTGCGCCATGCTGATGTACAAACGTTTGCGCGCACGCGTAATCGCCACATACATTAAACGTCGCTCTTCCTGCAAACCACCGCGTTCATTCAAACTCAACTCGCTGGGGAAACGCCCCTCTTCCATGCCACTCAAAAAAACCGCATCAAATTCCAAACCTTTCGCCGCATGAACCGTCATCAACTGCACCGCTTCTTGTCCATTTTGCGCCTGATTTTCGCCACTTTCCAGCGATGCGTTACTCAAAAACGCCAGAATCGGAAACGCATCACGCTCATGTTCATTTTCAGGCTGCATTTCAAACAAACTCTCTTCAGGTTTAAAAAAATGCGCCGCGTTGATTAATTCGTCCAAGTTTTCCGTACGTTCTTGTTCGGAAACTTGTTTTTGCGATTGATAATGTTGATACAAACCGCTGTCGTCCAAAATATTTTGCAAGATTTCAGGCAATGCCAACTCGCCAACTTGTTCACGCAAACCATCAATCAATTTCACAAACGCACCCACTTTTGCCGTTTTCGCGCCCATCGCACAGGCAGCCTGAAATAAACTCACACCATTTTGTTCTGCCGCCGCCTGAATATTTTCCACCGTGCGCGTACCAATGCCACGCGGCGGAAAATTGATTACGCGCAACAAAGCATTATCGTCATCGGGATTCACCGCCAAACGCAAATACGCCAATGCATGTTTGACTTCCTGCCGTTCATAAAAACGCAAACCACCATAAATTTTATACGGAATGGCAGCCTGAAACAGTTGCTGCTCAATCACACGCGATTGCGCGTTGCTGCGATATAAAACCGCAATTTGGTCAAGCCGCCAACCATCGCGTTGCAGATTTCGCGCCTCGTCCACAATAAATTGCGCTTCTTCAAAATCATTGAATGCCGACAAAAAGCGAATTTTGTCGCCCTGCTCTGCTTCGGTATGCAGATTTTTGCCCAAACGCTCTTCATTGTTCTCAATTACCGCATTCGCCGCCGCCAAAATATTACCCACCGAACGATAATTTTGTTCCAATTTAATCGGCTGCTCAATGCGAAACTCACGCATCAAATCCGCCATATTGCCCACATTCGCGCCACGAAAACGATAAATAGACTGGTCATCATCGCCCACCGCAAAAATCGCTGCGTGTTCACCTGCCAGCAATTTCAGCCACGCATATTGCAACTTATTTGTATCTTGAAATTCGTCCACCAAAATATGATTGAAACGCTGTTGATAATGCATCCGCAACACATCGTTGGCATTCAAGATTTCATAACTACGCAACATCAATTCAGCAAAATCCACCACGCCTTCACGCTGACAGATTTTTTCGTATTCGGCATAACACATAATCAAACGTTGCGTATGCGGGTCGGGCGCATTCAGGCTGCCTGAACGCAAACCGTTTTCTTTTTGTGCATTGATAAATCCCATCAAAACACGCGGTGCCAGCGTTTCTTCGGCAATATTCATTTGTTTGAGCATACGTTTAATCAGCGACAACTGGTCTTGCGTATCCAAAATCTGGAACGTTTGCGGCAAACCTGCATCACGATAATGCAAACGCAAAAAACGATGACACAAACCATGAAACGTCCCCAACCACATGGCGCGTAAATTAATCGGCAACATCGCACCCAAGCGCGTTTGCATTTCTTTTGCCGCCTTGTTGGTAAACGTAACCGCCATGATGCTGTGCACATTTGCCATGCCGTTTTGCAGCAACCATGCAATGCGCGTGGTCAAAACGCGCGTTTTGCCCGAACCTGCACCTGCCAACACCAGCGTGGATTGCGGCGGATAGGTTACGGCGGCAAGTTGTTCATTGTTCAAATTATTTAATAACGATGCGTGGGAATTTTGGTCAGATAAAAACATTTTTGTAATTTCATAGGGTTAAAGTTTTCAGGCTGCATTTTATATGCAAAATCAATAGGCAGCCTGAAAAATAATAAGGTGTTGATTGTTTTCAGGCTGCCTTACGGTACGCGACACAAATCTTTAATATGACCTGAAATCTGTCCCCTCAACCGCTGTCGAGGGGAGGGGACAGATTCGTGGTTATTTCAAAAAATTATCGTGTACTGCAAGGCAGCCTGAAAGCCCAAACGAATTGTAGGCGATTTTGCATGTTTGCAACAATCATAACAAAAATTAACAACAGCTATTGCTAATCCAAATGAAGTCCATTATCATTAGCAAAGAAATTAATAGCCATTCTCATTATATTTTTTATTTAGGACACACACCATGTACGTTTGCATTTGTAACGCTATTTCTGACCACAAAATCAAAGAAGCTGTTGCTTTGGGCGCATCTACTTTAACCGATTTAAAAGATAGTTTGGGCGTGGCAACTTGTTGCGGTTGCTGCGCTGATTTAGCCAGCTCGTTTTTGGGTGATAATCCAGCAGCCAATAAAGCCGCTATTACATCTTCCATTGTCGTAGAACATTGACTTTGATATAATTGCTCTAACAGTTTTTCATTGACGTACTTTTCCTTTATCAAGATTTGGGCAGCCTTATTTTCAGGCTGCCTTTTTTTATTTTTAAGGCTGCCTGAAAAATACTTTACAAATTACTTGTTACAATATAACATTGAATTTGTTTACTCTATCAATATAAAGGGAAGATTATGAAAAAATTGTTGCTGACTGCCATTTTGTGTGCAACTGCATTCTCTGCTCATTCACACCGTGTTTGGGTTTCCACCGACCACACACATGGTGGCGAAATTTTGAAAGCGGAATTGGGTTATGGCGAATTTCCTGAATTTGAACCAATCGCCAAAGAACGCTTGGATATTTTCAAACCTTTGCAACTCATTACCGAAAAAGGTAAGCAAAATTTGATACGCAAAGGCATGTATAACTATCAATATCAAAGTGCAAAACCTGTGGCAGATGGCAGTTATTTGGTTGTTGCAGAATATCAACCCACTTTCTGGTCAAAAAATGCGGCAGGCTGGAAACGTGAAAACATGACGCAAATGACAGATGCGACTTATTGCGAACAAACACGCATGTATGGCAAAAACATTGTGAATGTGGGACACGACAGCGCGGATACAGCAATTATTACCCGCCCCGTTGGGCATATGTTAGAAATCGTGCCATTGGATAATCCTGCCAATATTCACGTTGGCGACCGATTCAAAGTGAAAGTATTGCTAAACGGTGAGCCTTTGCCTAACGTTACTTTAACCGCAACTTTTGACGGTTTTGACACCAGCGACCGCAGCAGAACACACAAAGTGGAAGCACAAGCATTCTCAGACACCACCGCAGATGATGGTACAGTATCCATTATTCCTTTGCGTCAAGGTTTCTGGAAAGCCAATGTAGAACATAAAATGGATTTCCCAGACCAAAAAGTGTGTCAAAAAATTGCCAATTATTCCACTTTGACTTTCCAAATTGGTCATAGTCATCACTAAAAAATTTAAGTCCTACAAAAAGGGAAATGGGGAGCAGGGATTAATCATTTAAATGTGTCTCATTTTATTCAAATAATTATGCACAAAATATAATTAGCCCCGAATAAAAGGCAGCCTGAAAAAGTTTTCAGGCTGCCTTTAATAAATTCTCTTGTTTGCATTCACACGCGCTGTTGCTCGGTTGGTAATTGTTCCGATGTCCGCCCAAAACGGCGTTCACGTTGTTGAAATGATGCAAATGCCTTGTGCATTTCTGCTGCATCAAAATCAGGCCATAGTACATCAGTAAAATAAAATTCTGCGTATGCCATTTGCCACAACATAAAATTGCTAATGCGTGTTTCGCCACCCGTGCGGATAAACAAATCAGGTTCGGGTGCATCGGCAAGCATCAATTTTTGGCTAATGTCGGCTTCATTGATTTTAGTTTTTCCTTCGGCAATCAAAGCATTGGCAGCCTGAACAATATCCCATCTGCCACCGTAATCTGCCGCAATCGTCAGCGTAATGCCCGTATTATTAGCGGTTAATTGCTCCGCATCTACAATGCTTTGCTGAATTTCGGGCGAAAAACGGCTACGGTCGCCAATCACGCGCAAACGCACACCATTTTTGTTCATTTCAATCACTTTTTTCTGCAATGCTACCAAAAATAAGCCCATCAAAAACGATACTTCTTCGGCTGGACGACGCCAATTTTCGGTGGAAAAAGCGAATACGGTTAAATACGATACACCTGCTTCGCTGCACACGCGCACCATGTCTTCCAATACGTCCAAACCGCGTTTGTGTCCCACCATGCGTGGCATCAGCCGTTTTTTTGCCCAGCGTCCGTTGCCGTCCATAATCACAGCAACATGACGTGGCACTTGGGTATATTCGGGGATATTTGCTGCGAAATGGCTCATAATGCACTCTTTAAAAATAGGCAGAAATAGAAAATGTGATTATAGCAAATCGCGTCTTGCATCATGCAATTATATGAAAAAACGTTTTTCAGGCTGCCTCATTCATCTAGGCAGCCTGAAAACAATTTATTTGGTATATATAGTCGCTTAAAATAAAAATAGGACAAGGCAACAACGCCGTAGTATTTTTAATTTTAAGCGACTATAATTTTGTCCAACCACTCAACACAAGGAACGCACGATGAAACCGATTTTATTGGGTATTTTCGCCACACTCGCCCTATCCGCTTGCACATGGGAAACTTATCAAACCGAAGATGGGCATACTCGCCTACGCCAACGCTATCCAACTGGTACGGGTATTTATTACACCGAAGGCGCGGCTTCGCAAAACACGCATTATCACAGTGCGCGCCCTGTACAGCACGCCATTTTACCAATGACAGAAGAAAAATAAGGTTTCAGGCTGCCTTTTATTCCAAAAGGCAGCCTGAAAATTATCCAAAACTTATTTTTTCCATTTTGCGCGCGCAATTTCAATGACCATTGGCAACACCGAAATCACAATAATCGCAATCACCACCAAGCCAAAATTCTTTTTAACCAATTCGTGATTGCCAAACGCATAACCCAAATAAGTCAGCGACACCACCCACACGATGCCACCAATCACGTTGTAACGCAAAAATTTGCCATAATTCATGTGTCCCATGCCCGCGACAAAGGGGGCAAATGTTCGCACAATCGGCACAAATCGCGCCAAAATAATGGTTTTGCCGCCGTATTTTTCATAAAACGCATGGGTTTTGTCTAAATATTCTTGTTTGAAGATTTTGCTGTTGGGATTGGTAAACAATTTGTCGCCAAAAAATTTGCCAATCATAAAATTGACCGCATCGCCCAAAATCGCCGCCACCAATAATACACCCACCAATATATGTACATTCAGGCTGCCTTGTGATGACGCGGCAACTGCGCCAGCGGCAAACAGCAACGAATCGCCCGGTAAAAACGGTGTAACCACCAAACCTGTTTCGCAAAACACGATGATGAACACAATGGCAAGTATCCAAATGCCATATTGCGCGGCAAGGGAAACTAAATGTTTGTCTATATGCAGGATAAAGTCTAAAATTTGGCTCAACATATTTTTCAGGCTGCCTTGAATGGAAAAGCGCGATTGTATGCGAAAATGAGGCTTTCAAACAGCATTTTCATCATATTAAATATTATTTCAGGCAGCCTTTCAGTACACGACAATTTTTAATTTTACCAACAATCTATCCCCTCCCCCGTCTGGCGGGGGAGGGCTAGGGTGGGGGAAAAATCAGTGGAAACAAATTTATTTTTCTGAAAATCAAAGAACCTCCCCCACCCTACCCTCCCCCGCCAGACGGGGGAGGGGACAGGTTTCAGGCAGCCCAAAGATTTTTGTCGTGTACTGTAAGGCAGCCTGAAAATCATTATTTTGACCAAACTAAACCCTATTTTGTTTATTTTCCCGAAAGTTTATCCCATGTTTCAAAAAACCCTTGCTTTATTATTGCTTGCCACCGCATTGAGCAGCCACGCGGAAACCGTGAAACGCACTTTGTCCAATGGTATGCAAATCATCGTACAAGAAGACCATCGCGCCCCAGTTGTATTGACACAATTATGGTACAAAGTCGGCAGCGCAGATGAATTTGCAGGCAAAACGGGTTTGAGCCACGCGTTGGAACACATGATGTTCAAAGGCACACAATCCGTGCCAGCGGGCGAATACAGCAGCCGCATTTCCGCATTGGGCGGCGAAGAAAATGCCTACACATCTACCGAAGAAACGGTGTATCACGTTACTATCGCTGCGCAACATTTGCCCAAAGTATTGGAATTGGAAGCCGACCGCATGGCAAATTTGAATTTCAGCGATGCGGATTTTGATAATGAAATGAAAGTGATACGCGAAGAACGCCGTATGCGGATTGATGACAGCCCCGAAGGTTTGTTGCACGAAACCTTGTTGCAAACTGCGTGGCAAAAATCGCCCAATAAAACCAGCGTAATTGGCGAAATGAAAGATTTGCATCGCTTAAAAGCCAATGATTTGCGCCGTTGGTATCGTCAATGGTATGCGCCGAATAATGCCACATTGATAGTGATTGGCGATGTGCAGCCTGAAACCGTGTTTACGCAAGCCGAACAGTATTTTGGCAGCCTGAAAAAACGTCCTTTGCCTGCGCGACAAAATATCAGCGAAGTGATGACACGCACCCAGCCTGTCAGCAAAATTGCGCGTGGTACGACCAAACAGCCAATGATGATGCTGGCTTATCGCGTGCCGCATTTGCAAAAATTGGACGAAACGTTGCCTTACGCGTTGGATATGCTGACCAATGTGTTGGACGGACACAGCGCAGCGCGATTCAGCAAAAATTTGGTGCGTGGACAGGAAATCGCGCAAAATGTGGGTACTTATTACGCGTTGTTGGCACGACAACCGCAAATGTGGACGATTTCTGCCACGCCTGCGGACGGTGTGTCGCTGGCAAAATTGAAAGCAGCGATTGAAGCGGAAATCGCGGAAGTGGCACAAAATGGCATAACGGAAGAAGAATTACAACGCGCTCGCACGATTGAGCAAAGCAATGCCATTTACAGCAAAGATGAACTGGACAAGCGCGCTAATTTAATTGGCACGCTGGAAAATGTTGGTTTTGCGCACAGCGATGAAGATGAAATCCGCCGCCGCATCAACCAAGTCAGCGCGGCAGATATTCAAGCGGCTGCCAAATTGCTGACACAAGAACGTGCAGTTTATGTGGAATTGTTGCCGAATGAATAAATAAAGGCAGCCTGAAAATAGCGTAATTTATAGTTATTTCAAATTAACTACAGATAAGACGACAACGCCGTACTATTTGTATAGTGAATTCAATTTAAACCAGTACAGCATTGCCAGCTCCCTTATGTACTGACTATACACGGCGGTCGCTGTCGCCTTGTCCTGATTTAGTGAATCCACTATATTTGAAATGACTATAAATTACGCTATTTTATTTTTTACAAATATTCTCAATTTAATGCAAATAAGGTATAATAGCACAGCATTAATACATTATATATTAATACATTATATATTAATACATTATATATTAATACATTATATATTAATACATTATATATTAATACATTAATTTTGCTTGTCGCAAGCAAACTTTCGTTGAGTTATATCCTGAAAATTTAATGAGAAAATGATTAAAACCTTAAAACCAATATAACTTCTTACTTATTATCAAGATTGAGGAATAAGTTTTGATTAAATTTCAGCATGATACTTTCAGAATATGGCTTTTAATCCACCGCAGATTGAAAATGCTTTGTACCAGAAGTACAAACTTATGTTCAATTCTGTAAATATTTCATCATAAATATAGGAGAAACCATTATGAAAAAAGTTCTACTCTCCCTCATGGTATTAGGTGTCGCAGCCTGTTCAGACAATACTAAACAAGCTGAATCTCCTACCACCACACAAACAACCGCAGAAAGCACAAATAAACCCTCTTATCGTGTCGTATCCGAAGTAAGCTACGCACCATTCATTATGCGCGATGAAAACAAAAAAATCAGTGGCTTTGAATACGATTTACTCAATGCCATTGCTGCCAAACAAGGTTTTACGCTGACTTTTGAACCGCATACATGGGAAGGTATTTTTGATACATTAGATAGCAATCGTGCTGATATTATTAGCGCTGGTCTGAGTATCACCGAAGAGCGTAAACAAAAATGGAGCTTTTCTGATGCTTATTTCCAAACTTCTATTGCTGCATTGGTTCCAGAAAATTCCCCCATCAAAAGTTTTGCTGATTTAAAAGCGCGTAAAGTTGGCTTTCAAAAAGGGGCGTTATCAGAACAATTTGCAAAACAATTTGGCGCAGACCTCTCCAATTCACAACCATCTAATACTTCTTGGTTGCGATGGAAAAGCATTGTATCCAATGGAAATGAAGCTATTATAGATGATGTAGGCCCATTGAAATATTATGAAAAACAGTATCCTAACGAAAAAGTTCGTATCATTACTGATGATAGTTTGCCGAAATTTGATTATGGTTTTGCAGTGCGTAAAACCGATGCCGAATTATTAAATAAATTGAATGCAGGTTTAGCACAAATCAAACAAGACGGAACATATGACCGCTTGTATCAACAATATTTTGCGCAGTAATCTTAGAACCTGTATTCACAATCTTAATAGCTTGCTTTTATCGCCACTTCATGCGCCCACTGCGTTGGCTTTCATGCCAATATGTTCAATATTGGCATGAAAAGTTGCCTTGTATTCACAAGTGTGTCAATAAAATCAAGCCACCAATCTTATGAATACAGGTTCTTAATTTGAGAATAATGACAATTCGAACGCAATGCTGAGCTGATTTTGCAGATGAATTTACCAAATTTAAGGCAAAATGTGAGCTAATATTATTCATTGGCGCGTATTTCAACGCATATTTTGGCGAATTTAGCGCAAAATCTAATCGTGAACGAATTGTCATCAACTCCTAACAACGCCGTATTATCTTTCTTTTGAACGCCCCCACAAACTCAAACAAATCACTCTCAAGTATCGTTATTCTCTCACTTTCTATCATTATCCTAATTTATTGTAACTTCTACAGATTAATGGCAATACATAATGAAGCCGTTACAAAATCCTTTCAGGCCGCCTGAAGTCATAGTCCGAAACCTTTGTAAAAATTTGGACTTCTGAATCCGACATCTTTCATACCAGCAACCATTTGTTTGAATTTGAAACGTTGGATACAAGTATCCAATCTACGATTTTGAGTTTTGTAAGTACTTCACTCAGCATATTTAATTCTTTTAAATCAAAATTTAAAATAGATTTTACATAGGTTTTTAGTTACCAAAATAGAGTAATTTGTCAATTTTTATATCTTATTTTTTTAAAAAATATTCCCAACTTTATTTATAAAAGGTATAATAATACCGCATTAATACATTATATATGCATTAATAAATCAAAGTTTATTTTACAGCAATAAACTTTACTTAACGCGAACTCGGGATAAGAAAAATTAAAAATTCTATGAAAATAAATGACTTGCGTAGAGTGGGTGCTTGCATCCACCATGTTCAGGCAGCCTGAAATCAAATTCTCAATAATGCTACGGTAAACTCGTGGGTGCAAGCACCCACCCTACGGAAGATTTTTTATTAAAACAAATGCTTAATTTATTTCTTATCCCGAACTCGCGTTACTTAAGTTATATCCTGAAATTCTAGAGGCATTACAACCATTCAAGATATAACTTCTTTATCCATCACTTAATTTTGGATATGCTTTGTACTAGGCGTACAAACTTAGAACCTGTATTCATAAGATTGGTGGCTTGATTTTATTGACATTCTTGCGAATACAAGGCGGTTTCCCACGTCAATATTGAACATATTGGCATGAAAAGCCAACGCAGTAGGCGCATAAAGTGGCGATAAAAGCAAGCTATTAAGATTGTGAATACGAGTTCTTATATTCAATTCTGCAAATATTTCACTATAAGCACTTATGTTCTGAAATTGGATGGCTTGATTCTATTGCCATACCTACGAATACAAGGCAGCAGACTTAATAAAGTGATGACAAAAACAAACTATTAAAATTATGAATACAGTTCTAAATATAGGAGAAACTTAATTATGAAAAAAATTCTATTATCTCTCATGGTATTAGGTGTTACAGCATGTTCAGATAATACTAAACAAGCTGAATCTTCTAACCAAACACCACCAGCCACTACTGAAAATGCAAGCAAGCCTACTTATCGTGTTGTATCCGAAGTAAGCAATTATGCGCCATTTATCATGCGCGATGAAAACAAAAAAATCAGTGGTTTTGAATACGATTTACTCAACGCTATTGCTGCTAAACAAGGTTTCACGCTGACTTTTGAACCGCATACATGGGAAGGTATTTTTGATACATTGGATAGCAATCGTGCTGATATTATTAGTGCAGGTTTGAGTATTACCGAAGAACGCCAACAAAAATGGGGCTTTTCTGATACTTATTTTCAGACTTCTATCGCTGCATTGGTTCCTGAAGATTCACCTATCAAAAGTTTTGCCGATTTAAAAGCACGTAAAGTCGGTTTCCAAAAAGGCTCTTTATCAGAAAAATTTGCGAGACAATTTGGTGTAGACACATCTAATTCTCAATCAGCTAAAACTTCTTGGTTACTTTGGAAAAGCGTTGTATCCAATGAAAATGAAGCCATTATCGATGACGCTGGACCATTGAAATATTATGAAAAACAATATCCTAATGAAAAAGTCCGTATCATCACTGATGACAGCTTGCCTAAATTTGATTATGGTTTTGCGGTGCGTAAAAATGATACCGAATTATTAAATAAATTGAACGCAGGTTTGGCACAAATTAAACTAGATGGAACGTATGACCGTTTATACAAACAATATTTTGCTAAATAATCAATTTTGTATAATATTTACAGCTTGAAACTTCTACAAAATCTATTCAGGCAGCCTGAAACTTTCAGGCTGCCTTTTATTTGTTATCTAGTTATAAAAATATCAAATCATAAAGTTAGTTTTAATAGTTTTATTTTTTGTGTATGATGCGAATTATTGAATATCTCAATCAATTTTAACCAAGCGATAAGGAAACATTATGTCTCAAAATAAATGTCCTGTAACCCACCTCACCATGAACAACGGCGCACCTGTTGTTGATAACCAAAATTCTATGACCGCAGGCGCGCGCGGTCCATTGTTGGCACAAGATTTGTGGTTGAACGAAAAATTGGCAAACTTCGTGCGCGAAGTGATTCCAGAACGCCGTATGCATGCCAAAGGTTCGGGCGCATTCGGTAAATTCACTGTAACCAATGACATCACGCAATACACCAAAGCCGCTATTTTCAGCGAAGTGGGCAAAGAAACCGAATTGTTCGCTCGTTTCACTACCGTAGCAGGCGAGCGTGGCGCAGCTGATGCAGAACGCGATATTCGCGGTTTCGCCGTAAAATTCTATACCGAACAAGGCAACTGGGATATGGTGGGCAACAATACCCCTGTTTTCTTCTTGCGCGACCCACGCAAATTCCCTGATTTAAATAAAGCGGTAAAACGCGACCCACGCACCAATATGCGTAGTGCAACCAATAACTGGGATTTTTGGACTTTGTTGCCAGAAGCCTTCCACCAAGTAACCATCGTGATGTCTGAACGCGGTATTCCAGCGACTTACCGCCATATGCATGGTTATGGTTCACACACTTACAGCTTGATTAACGCCAATAATGAGCGTTTTTGGGTGAAATTCCATTTCCGCACCCAACAAGGCATTAAAAACTTGACCAACGAAGAAGCCGCCGCCATTATCGCAAATGACCGCGAAAGCCATCAACGCGATTTGTATGAAAGCATTGAAAAAGGCGATTTCCCGAAATGGACTTTGTACATTCAAGTGATGCCTGAAGCAGAAGCCGAAAAAGTAGATTTCCATCCATTTGATTTGACTAAAGTTTGGTCTAAAAAACAATATCCACTAATTGAAGTGGGCGTAATGGAATTGAACCGCAATCCTGACAACTTCTTTGCCGATGTAGAACAATCTGCGTTTGCACCAAGCAATTTGGTTCCGGGTATCAGCGTATCCCCAGACCGTATGTTGCAAGCACGTTTGTTTAACTATGCAGACGCGCAACGCTACCGCTTGGGCGTAAACCACCATCAAATTCCTGTGAATGCGCCACGTTGCCCCGTTCACAGCAATGCGCGTGATGGTCAAGGTCGTGTTGATGGCAACTACGGCAGCACCATTCACTACGAACCAAACAGTTTCAGCCAATGGCAAGAACAAGCGCAATTTGCCGAGCCACCATTGAAAATCAATGGCGACGCAGCGCACTGGGATTATCGTCAAGATGACAACGATTATTTCAGCCAACCACGCGCCTTGTTCAACTTGATGACCGACAAAGAAAAACAATCTTTGCTCAACAACACCGCCGCAGGCATGGGCGATGCTTTGGATTTCATCAAATACCGCCACATTCGCAACTGCTATGCTTGCGACCCAGCTTATGGTGAAGGCGTTGCCAAAGCATTGGGTATGACTGTTGCTGATGCAATGGCAGCGTATGAAACTGACCCCGCACGCGGTCAAGCTGGTTTGTTAAAACCTGTTGAATATAAATAATTAAAATAAATATAGGCAGCCTGAAAATGTTTTCAGGCTGCCTTTTTGATTGAATTTTACTTATAAAATCCGTTAAGATGTGTTTTCTTAATTGAATCAGACAACATCATGAATTTATACAGCTTAAAACCCCGTTTCCAAAATCTCCTGCGCCCGATGGTACGCCGCTTGGCAGCGCGTGGCATCACCGCCAATCAAGTAACGCTGTTTGCGTGCGGCATCTCACTATTATTGGGCGGCGTGTTGGCGTTATTGGCGCAATATTCCGTGCTATTTTGGTTGCTGCCCATTTGGTTATTTGTACGCATGGCATTGAACGCGATAGACGGCATATTGGCGCGAGAATTTGGGCAACAATCCGCGCTGGGCGGCTATCTCAACGAAATCACCGACATCGCAGCCGATGCAGCATTGTATTTGCCATTTGCATTTGTCGTGCCGTTGAGTGGTTTGCAAATCGGTTTGTTTATTTGGTTGGCAGCAATGACCGAAACCATCGGTGCATTGGGGCAAGTGCATGGACAAAATGGTCGGCGATACGATGGTTTTGGCAAAAGCGACCGCGCATTTTTTATCGGCGCATTGGCGGTTTGGTATGCCGTTTTTGGCAGTCTGAATATTTGGTGGGATATTGCCATGTGGTTGGCTTGCGTGGCATTACTATGGACGTGTTGGCTGCGGATTCAGAAAGGTTTGAAGGCAGCCTGAAAACTCATAGATCAGATACTCGCATCCAATTTTTAGATTAAAACAATAGTTTGATAAATATGAGAAATATTAGAACCTGTATTCATAATCTTAATAGCCTGCTTTTATCGCCACTTCATGCGCCTACTGCGTTGGCTTTTCATGCCAATATGTTCAATATTGGCATGAAAAGTCGCCTTGTATCCGAAAAAATTGGCAATAAAATCAAACCATCAATCTTATGAATACAGGTTCTAACAAAAGTTTCAGGCTGCCTTTTTTATTGATTAATACAACACAATCAATATTTTACCCCCTTATGCAATGCCACCACACCAGCCGTCAAATTATGATAATCCACTTGGTCAAAACCCACATCCAACATCATCTGTTTCAAGGTTTCTTGGTCGGGGTGCATGCGAATACTCTCCGCCAAATATTGATAACTGTCCGCATCTTTGGCAATCAATTTACCCATCAATGGCAATAATTTGAACGAATAAGCATCATAAATTGGCGCAAGTGGTTCATATACTTTGGAAAATTCCAGCACCAACAAAATACCCGCAGGTTTCAACACACGATACATTTCGCTCAACGCCACATCTTTATGTGTCATATTGCGTAAACCGAATGACACCGAAACCAAATCAAAATAATTATCTGGAAACGGCAATTTTTCTGCATCACACACAGCAACAGGCAAAATCAAACCTTCGTTGAGCAAGCGGTCGCGTCCCACCGTCAGCATAGACGAATTGATGTCAGTCAGCCACACTTCGCCATCTTTACCCACACGTTTTGCCCAACCACGCGATAAATCACCCGTGCCACCCGCAATATCCAACACCTTACCGCCTTTTGGCACACGCGCCGTGTTAATCGTAAAATGTTTCCACACACGATGCAAACCACCCGACATCACATCATTCATAATGTCATAATTTTTTGCCACCGAATGAAATACTTGCGCGACTTTTTCCGCTTTTTCGTTTTCGTTTACCGTTTGGAAACCAAAATGGGTTTTTTGGTCAGAATGATTTTGGTTCATGATGAAACCTTTCTTGCTGATTAACACGATTTTTGTTTTTTCAGGCAGCCTATTCATATCAAGGCAGCCTGAAAACAGATTATTTAGCCTTATCAACTGCTTGTTTAGGCGCATGTTTATCCATACATGCCTGAATTGTTTTATCAGATATCGCCAATAATTTTTCGTCCACTTTTTCAGGATGCTCAAAACTGTTTTTCACAGCCGCATCAAATTCTGCCGCCGTGCCATATTCCGCCACGCCCGCATCATACGCGCATTGACAAATAGATTGCGCCATTGCCATATTTTTCTGGTCGGTCGGGCGATTTTGTAACGCTGATGCCACGCAGCTTTGCAGATAATAATCCTTCACATTGCCCGTTACTTTCGGTGCAGAAGCCGCCAGCGAAGTAATAGATGTCGCAGAAGCAGCAGAGGCAGCCTGAACAGGCGCAGATGCTGGTGCAGAAGCAACAGAATTGGCTGATTGATTGCACGCTGCCAATAAAATCAACGCAGCAGCAATGTGGATAGACAATAATGGTTTCATGATTAACGCGCTTTCTTATTAAACAAAATTTCATATGCCAAATACAACAATGGCAGCGACATAATGCCAATGAATACAATGTTTCGCATAAAATACATCGGCGTGAGTACGGCGACAAAAATCATGCCCAACACCGCGCCGCCCAAATGCGAAGCGTGTCCTGTATTATCGTTTGGACGTGGATGAACCATAGACCATGCGGAATAGGCAAAGTATAAAGTAGCGAAAATCCAAGAAGTTACAGGGATAAAATACAGATAAATGGTTTGTTGCGGCATCAGCGCAATGGCGGCAAACAAAATTCCTGATACGCCACCCGATGCGCCAATCGCAGCATAACTGGGGCGATTTTTGTACAGCCACAGCGAAAACACATTGCCCGCCAGCACCGAGCCAAAATACAGCAGCAAAAAGCCCAACACGCCATACACATAGCTAATCACTTGCGAGAAAAAATACAGCGTAAACATATTGAAAAACAAGTGCCACCAATCGGCGTGCAAAAATGCGGACGTTATCAGGCGGCGATATTGTTTGTGATAGCGCACGCCAATCACATTGAATTGGTAGCGTTGGAAAGTCGCGCTGTTGTTAAAACCGATGTAGCTGGTGATGCACGTCAGCACAATCAATAAAACGGGAATTAATTGGTTGAGATTATTCATGTTTATCCATATTAAGGTTAAGGTATAGTCGTTTAAAATAGAAATAAGACAAGGCGACAGCGACCGCCGTGTACAGCTAGTACATAAGGGAGCCGGCAACGCGGTATTATTTTTATTTTAACCGACTATATGATTTTCAGGCTGCCTATTTAATATGCAGCCTGAAAAAATTATTCAAAATGCACGCCAATTTTCATGGCAATTTATTTTTGTAAATCATCGCGTTGGCGCACAAATTCTGTGCTATCGTTTGGTGGCAACCAAAACGCTGGCAACGTGGCGTTTTGATGAAAGTCGTGGTGTTTCCGATTGCCATCACATGAGATGCGGATGCGTTGTTGTTGCAAATACAGCGTGATTTTGGTGCTAACATGGGTTTTCTGGCGTATTTTGCGATACTCAAAAAACAAATGTATGTATTGAATCACGATTATCACACCTGCCATGTGAAAAAATAAAGAAAGTTTCGTTTTGTAATACACATATACAAACATGGACAGCAGCAACATCAGGCTGCCTGAAATCTGTTCTCTCCCCGTTTAGGACTAGGGAGAGAACAGATTGATGGGAATAAAAAATTATCATGTACTAAAAGGCAGCCTGAAAAAAATCAATGCTTACACCCACAACTTCCACCGCCACACGCACCGTGTTTTTTCAGCGCAATTTCTGCCACATCAGCATCGCGTGATGCACCTGCGATTGTCAATTTTGCCAAATATTGCTGCCACATTTCAGGCTGCCTATCGCATAAATCACGCAAATACGCCCAATCATATAAACCGCTGTCGTGTCCATCGGAAAATGTGATTTTCAGCGCGTAATTGCCCGCTGCTTGCAAATCATCAATCACAACATCGCGTTTGCCCACTTGCAACGTTTCTTGTCCCACGCCGTGTCCGCGCACTTCTGCGCTGGGCGAATACACGCGTAAAAATTCAGCAGTCAATGTGTGTGCGCCATCGGCATACACCAAAGTCAAACTATCGCGTTGGCGTGAAAGGCGGATTTCTTGGGGGATTGGATTAGACATCATGATTCAATTTCATCAAAAAAACGAATTGTATAATAAATTAAAATAAGAAATCTGCTTCGTTGCCCACGCCCTTATGTACTAGATGTACACGGCGGGCGTGGTCGCCTTGCATCTTTCTTATTTTACTTCACTATAACGGCAAATGTTTATTTCAGGCAGCCTGAAAATGTATTCAAGGAGACAAACTCGCCTTTGTGCAGCAAAAATCCCTGTGTCGCACGTTGCAACATGGGCAAATCCACACGCGAATCGCTGTACGCCACGCTGTTTGTCCAACAATCCGCGCCAAATTCCGCTTCAATCCGCGCCACTTTTTCTGCGCCAATGCAATTTTCGCCTGCCACTTTGCCATTCAGGCAGCCTGAAACCACTTGCAAACGCGTACCCAATACGCAAGCAAAACCGTGTTGCGTCGCCCAAGTATGCAAATACAATTCGGGCGATGCGCTGACCAATACGCAAATATCGCCGCGTTCACGGTGTTGCGCCAATTTTGCCATACCTGCGGGCAGCAATAATTCAGGCAGTCTGAAACGGGCAAAATCATCGGCTTTATTTTGCGCGATTTCGCTGGGCATATTGGCTAAAAATGCGGTAAACACTTTTTCTTTGGCGACCAAATTGGACACGCAGCCTGAAAGATAGCCCAACAAATACGGCGAGATTTGCAGCAATTTGCGCCAATAAACCGCATCGTTTTGCGCGACATAACGCACAAAAGGCAACACGGTATCGGTGCGTGTGAGCGTGCCATCAAAATCAAAAAAAGCATAATGGGGCATATTGTTTACCAAAAACGGTGTAACACATCATGAATTTTTTGTTCTACTTGCGCACCAAAATGACGGCTCAACAATTTTTTCAAGTCATCATCTTCGGGCGTGTAATTGACCAATTCAGGGGCTTTAACCACATCTCGCGCAATGCTGTACACATTGCCATAATCGTCAATCAACCCTGCTTTTTTCGCTTCCACGCCTGTGAAAATGCGTCCGCTGTATAAATCGGGATACGCTGCTTCTTGCAATTTTTTGCCGCGTCCTTCGCGTACTGCTTTGATAAATTCTTCGTGGATTTGGCTCAACATTTGTTGCCAGATAGCTTGTTGTTCGGGCGTTTCTTCGGTGAATGGGTCGCCCATACCTTTATTGTTGCCCGCAATGCGTACGCGGCGTTTCACACCCAATTTATCCATCAAACCTGTCGCATCAAAACTGCTGCCAATCACGCCAATACTGCCAATTAAACTGGACGGGTCAGCATAAATTTTATCTGCCGCTGCCGCAATATAATAACAACCCGATGCACACATATCTTCCGCTACCACATAAACAGGGATATTTTTGTGTTTCTCTTTCATGCGGCGGATTTCAGCAAAAGCAATATTGGAAACCACAGGCGAACCACCGGGGCTATTGGCGCGTATCACAATCGCTTTGGCATTACGGTTTTTATACGCAGCTTCCATGCCTCTACGCAAAATATCCACTTGGTCATTTTTACCACCAATCTCGCCTTCCAAATTTATCACAGCAGTATGATTGCCTTTTATAGCAGCAAATGCAGCTTTACTGCTTTCCTTATCGCCACCTCGCCCACCAAAAAATATCGCAATAAACAACACAGCAGCAACGCCACGCCAGATATTGCGCCATAAACGTGCACGGCGTTGTTCCTGATACGCTTCCATTAGCACATCGCGCAAAGTACGTTGCGCCCAGCGTTCGTCGTTTTTGGTCATGGAAGAATTGCCCGAACCATTGTTTTCAGGAGATTGTGCGCCGTCTTCGGCATCGGGGCGGCGAATGCGATAAGCCATAATGAATTCCTTAATTTTTTTAAAAACCGTATTGTAATCAGCTTTCAGGCTGCCTGTCGCATATTTTTATTATAAAATGCAGCACTTCTTGCATCAGGCAGCCTGAAAACATGAAAATGACTTGGACAGAACGGTTTAAATTATTGCCCGTGTGGATAATTGTGGCGGATTTATTATTTGGCGTGGCATTGAATATTCAAAGCGCACTTGTGCCATACAAAACAGCAGTTGGCAGCGATGGCTTGCCCATTTCGCCTGAAATTGCGTTTAACTGGATACAGGTTTTGGTTAATGGCACAATGGTCATCATTGTGTTATCTGCGATTTTTATGTTGTTAAAAATGAAGCAATTAAGCGACCATGGCGAACGACTGGCGCCCACTTTAACGCGTGCGATTGCGGTGTTGGCTGTATTAGCGTTTGCCATGCCTGCTTTATTATTGTGGTTTGGAGCAGCGTATCAATTTTTTGCACATGGTAGATTGACGGTTACATTCACGCAGCCGCGTTATTTGTTGGTGGCGGCGTGTCAACCGTATTTAGTATGGGTAGCGGCGATGTTATGGCGTGGACAACATCGTTTGTATCACGGAACAAAACGCAGCAAAAATGAACGCTTGTATCACAAATGGTTTGCGAAAAATACGCAAAAAAAATAAACTGCCATCGCCATTTCATGATGATTATTGTGAATAGGCAGCCTGAAAAATTGGGCTGCTTATTGAGTATTCTTATGTGAAACAAAAGATTAGGTCTATAAGTATCCAACCCTCCCTTATAACCATTACCCCTAACTCTTGAAACAAAAAATATGATGAAATTCCTATTTTGCGCCCTACTCTTTATCACAGCATATCCCATTCACGCCGCGAAACCTGATTTGATTTTAGCCAAAGAATATCGTCAGCAAAATATCACAGGTTGGTTAATGAGCGAAAAAGTGGACGGTGTGCGTGCTTATTGGGACGGTAAGCAACTCATTAGTCGGCAAGGCAATGTGTTTACGCCACCAGCGGGTTTTACGCGCAATTTTCCACCATTTGCGGTAGATGGGGAATTGTATGCAGGACGTGGCACTTTTGAGCGTGTATCGGCGGCGGTGCGTTCATCATCGGGCGATTGGCGTGGTATTCATTTGCATATTTTTGATGTGCCACACGCGAAAGGCAGCCTGAAACAACGTTTGGCAGTGGCACAAAAATACCTTGCAGCACATCCAAATGTGAATATGGTGGTGTTACCTCAAATTGAAGTGCGTGATATACAACATGCACGGCAATTTTTGCGTCAAATTGAACAAGGCGGTGGCGAAGGTGTCATGTTGCGTAATCCGAGTACGGCATATGTGGGTGGGCGCAGCGATAATTTGTTGAAATTGAAATCAGCGCATGATGCGGAATGCGTGGTTACGAAACATCATCAAGGCAAGGGAAAATATGCGGATATGATCGGTGCAATATCGTGCAAAAATGAATTGGGCGAGTTTCGGATTGGCTCGGGTTTTACCGATGCTGACCGCCGTAATCCACCCAAAATTGGTAGTGTGATTACTTATAAATACCGTGGATTCACGTCCAAAGGGTTGCCGCGATTTGCAACTTATTGGCGTAAACGTTGAAGGGGAAAAATTTTTAAAAATAAGGCAGCCTGAAACCTTTGTTTAATAACAAACAAGTTTCAGGCTGCCTTTTGTTTATTCTAGTAATACACTCAATGCTGGCAAATTAGCAAAACTTTCTTGGCGCACAATATCGCAAAAATCATTTAAATAACCACAATGCGCATCTTCTTCACGCATCGCAGCATACAATTTACTGGTTAGCGCATTATCGGTAATTTTGCGTTGCACCACATAATTTTTCTCCACGTATGGCATCACTGCCCAATACGGTAACGCCGCAACGCCACGTTTGCTGGCAACCAGTTGCACAATCGCAATCGTCAATTCACTGTGTCGTCGCGTTGGGTTAATGCCGCGTGGCAGCAAAACTTTACGCAATAAATCCAGCATTTCATCGGGAACAGGATAAGTAATCAATGTTTCGTGAGCAAAATCCTCAGGCTGCCAAATTTCTTTTGCCGCTAAATCATGTTCTGGCGCACAAATCCCCACCATTTCATAAGCAAACAATGGTTGATACATCACACCAGCTTGTGGCACAGCTTCCGAAACAATCGCCAAATCCGCACGATGCGTGAGCAATAAGCCAACAGGGTCGGTATGAAAACCCGACACAATATCCAATTCCACTTGTGGCCATTGGGGACGAAATACGCCCATAGCAGGCATCAACCAATCAAAACAAGTATGACATTCCACCGCCACACGCAAATGCCCTGCCTCGCCTTGCACAATTTGTATCAACTCACGTTCAGCGGCAGCAACGCGTGGCAATAATTCACGCCCCAATTTCAACAAACGCTCGCCAGCAGGGGTAAAACGAATTGGCATGGATTTGCGTTCAAACAAAGGCGTTTCAAAGTGATTTTCCAGCACGCGAATTTGATGCGACAAGGCAGATTGCGTGAGAAATACGCGTTGCGCCGCCAGCGATACGCTGCCCATTTCTTCCAATGCTAATAGCGTGCGCAAATGGCGCAGTTCAATAATGCTTTCCATGTGAATGACCTTGTCAAGATGAACAAATGTTCAATATTAAAATAATTCATGCACAAAAGGAAGTTTTTTAATCAATCAAAAGGCAGCCTGAAAAGTTTTCAGGCTGCCTTTATAAATTCTCTTGTTTACATTCACACGCGCTGTTGCTCGGTTGGTAATTGTTCCGATGTCCGCCCAAAACGGCGTTTGCATGGTTGGAAGGTGGTAAAGACTTTGCGCACGTTTACCGCACCAAAATCAGGCCTCCGCACATTCAGTAACATAAAATTCCATGTAAGATAGGAATTGTGCAAAGATTTCAGATTAGTATAAACTAGCGATTTCACATTTTGCCCCTTTTTTCAATGAATCTGCTTACCGTATTAGCCAAACTCAGCAGCATGACCATGCTTTCACGCATCATGGGATTTGTCCGCGATGCCATTGTTGCGCGTATTTTTGGTGCAGGCGCAGCGATGGACGCGTTTGTGGTTGCGTTCAGGCTGCCTAATTTATTGCGCCGCATTTTTGCCGAAGGCGCGTTTTCACAAGCCTTCGTTCCCATGCTTGCCGATTACAAACACAATCGCGCCGATGAAGAAACGCGTGAATTTGTGCAAAACGTGGCGGGCATGCTCACATTTGTGTTGTGCATCATCACCGCGATTGGCGTATTCGCCGCACCAGCCGTGATTTGGCTCACTGCGAGCGGATTCGCCAAAGATGGCACACGTTTTGAGATTGCCGTATCGCTGTTACCGATTATTTTCCCGTATATCTTATTGATTTCACTCTCATCATTTGTTGGCAGCATTTTAAATACCTACAACAAATTTTCCATTCCCGCCTTCACGCCCGTTTTACTCAACCTATCGTTTATTGTATTCGCCCTATTTCTCGTCCCCTATTTTGACCCACCGATTATGGCGATGGCATGGGCGGTTTTAGTGGGCGGATTATTACAACTCGGTTTTCAACTGCCGTGGCTATATAAACTGGGTTTTTTCAGGCTGCCTAAACTCAATTTTCGTGATGTTGCCGTCAATCGCGTGATGAAACAAATGGTTCCGTCCATTATAGGCTCATCGGTAGCGCAAATTTCGCTGGTCATCAACACCACATTTGCATCGTATTTAACCGTTGGCAGTGTCTCTTGGCTGTATTATTCCGACCGCCTGATGGAATTGCCATCAGGTGTGATTGGCGCAGCTTTGGGCACGATTTTGCTCCCTAGTCTATCCAAACATGCCGCAGCGGATAATCAAGCCGAATTTTCCGCCTTGTTGGACTGGGGCTTACGCCTGTGCATGGTACTGATTTTGCCCGCAGCGGTTGGATTAGCGGTGCTGGGTTATCCGCTGGTCGCCACTTTGTTTATGTACCGCGAAGTATCCGTCCATGATGCCCACATGATTCAATACGCGCTGATTGCCGCCGCCGTTGGCTTGCCAGCCATGATGATGGTCAAAATTTTCGCACCAGGGTTTTACGCACGCAAAAATGTGAAAACGCCTGCCAAAATTGCCATTATTTCGCTGGTTTGCACGCAAATATTCAACTTGATTTTGGTGTGGAAACTGCAACACGTTGGGCTGGCATTGGCGGTTGCGCTTGGTTCATGCGTGAACGCAGGTTTGCTGTTTACCATGTTGCGCTTGCACGAAATTTATCAACCACGCACAGGTTGGCACAGATTTTTGCGCCAAATTGGCATCGCGTTATTGATGATGGCTGGCACATTGTGGACGATTCAAGCTGTCTTTCCAATTGATTGGGCAGCATTGCATGGCGGTTTGCGCGCGCTGATTTTGGCAGGATTGATTGTGCTGGCAGTTTTGGTTTATTTCGCCACTTTGGGCGTATTGGGTATGCGTCCGCGAGATTTTCGCCGTAGTGAAAGACATTGATGCTTGTTTTTTCAGGCTGCCTAAATTGATAAACAATGTTAGAATATAATTTTTATCCCAACATATTATTATGATTGACGTTGTCGCCTTTTTAATTGAAAACTTTCCCGATATACACGAATGCCCCAAAGGACAGGATTTGGGCTATATGTTGGAAAACGCAGGATTTGATGATGAAGACATCGGCGAGGCGATTATGTGTGTTGAATTGCTCAATGAATCTCCCATGTTGGAAAGCCAAAATCTAAACAGCAGCCAAGCCTTGCGTGTTTATCATGATGAAGAAGCCGATGCACTTTCTGCCGAAATTCGCGGTTTGTTGCATTTTTTGCACGAAAGTGGCGCACTCAATGCCAGCCAGCGTGAATTTGTGATTCATGCGCTGATGCACCTGCCTTATGACGAAATGACGCTGGATAAAGCCAAAGTGTTGGCATTGCTGGTTTTATGGGCGCATCGTTCCGAATTACCTGTGTTAATCGGCGATGAATTGATGGCGGTTTTGCACGGTAAAGGTGTGATGCAATAATTTCAGGCAGCCTGAAAAACAGTTGGATAAGTGTGTCCAACTGTTTTTTCATGAGAAATACTTGCCAAATTGGACACAATATAATAAGAATATAAAAAAGGAAAAAAACTATATTGTGTTTTCAGGCTGCCTGAAAATCCACCACACAAAATGATTTGAATAAACACCACAAAAAAATATGAACCATTTAATCCAAGAAATCAAACACATCATTCATCAAGCCAAAAATCAAGCCGTACGCGCGGTAGATGTGCAAAGGGTGTTGATGTATTGGCATATTGGCGAACGCATTTTTGTGGCTGAACAGGGCGAGCAACATCGTGCCGATTACGGTACTTATTTGATTAAAAATTTGGCAAAACAGCTTGAACCTGAATTTGGTAGCGGTTTTTCGGAGCGGCAATTGGAATTGTGTCGCCAATTTTATCGCTTGTTTCCAATTCCGAATGCAGTGCGTTCGGAATTGAATTGGACGCAATACAAATTGTTAATGCGTTTGTCGGACGAAGACGAACGCACATTCTATATTGCTGAAACCATTAAAAATCATTGGAGTTCGCGCCAATTGGAACGGCAAATTCACAGCCAGTTGTATCAACGTTTATTGTTGAGCAATGACAAAGCCAGCGTGTTGGCAGTTGCCCAAAATGAAATTGTGCCGCATGAACCCAAACAAATCATCAAAGACCCGATGATTTTGGAATTTTTGGATTTGAAACCGCAGCAACATTATTATGAAAAAGATTTGGAAAATGCCATTCTCAATCACATTCAAGAATTTTTGTTGGAGCTGGGCAATGGTTTCGCATTCATGCAAAGACAAAAGCGTTTGCACATAGACGGCGATGATTTTTTTGTGGATTTGTTGTTTTACAACCGCATTTTGCAATGTTTTGTGGTGGTGGAATTGAAAATGCACAAGCTCACACATCAAGACATTGGGCAGTTGCAAATGTATGTGAACTATTTTGACCGCATGGAAAAATTGCCCCATGAAAATCCGACCATTGGCATTTTGCTGTGTGCCGATAAAAATGAAACCGTTGTGAAATTAACGCTGCCTGAAAATCAACAACAAATTTTTGCCAGTCAATATCAATTTTGTTTTCCGTCTGCGGAACAATTACGCGATGAATTACAAAAAGAATTACAGCATTTTCAGGCAGCCTGAAAACAATATAACCCATTTAATTTAACGAAAAAAGAACAAAAAAACCATGTCCAAAAACCTATTAATCGTAGAATCCCCCAATAAAATCAAATCCGTCAAAAAATACTTGGGCGGCGATTTTGAAGTGCTGGCGTCATTCGGACACGTCCGTGACCTGATTCCCAAAGATGGCGCGGTCAATCCCGATGACAATTTTGCCATGAAATACCAAATCATCAGCAAAAACAGCAAACACGTTGATGCCATCGTTGCCGCCGCCAAAGAAGCCGACACCATTTATCTGGCAACCGACCCCGACCGCGAGGGCGAAGCGATTTCGTGGCACATCTACGAAATCCTGAAATCCAAACGCGGCATGAAAAACGTGGGCGATAAAATCCAACGTGTTGTTTTCCATGAAGTTACGCCCAAAGGCGTTCAGGCTGCCTTACAAAATCCGCGCGGCTTGGACGTGAATTTGATTGACGCGCAACAAGCTCGCCGTGCTTTGGATTATTTGGTGGGCTTCAATTTGTCGCCACTTTTGTGGAAGAAAATCCGCTACGGCTTGTCGGCTGGTCGTGTGCAAAGTCCTGCGCTGCGCCTGATTTGCGAACGCGAAAACGAAATCAAAGCCTTTGAAACGCAAGAATATTGGACGGTTCACATGGACAGCCACAAAGGGCGCACCCAGTTTTCCGCCAAACTGATTCAATGGCAGGGCAATAAATTGGAACAATTTTCGCTGCCCAATGAATCATCGCAGGCTGCCGTCTTGTCCGCGCTGCAAGGTAAAACGGCACAAGTGGCTGATGTGGTTAAGAAAAAAGCCACGCGGAAACCTGCCGCTCCCTACACCACGTCTACCATGCAACAGGACGCGGTTCGCAAACTCGGTTTCACGACCGACCGCACCATGCGCACCGCCCAGCAGCTTTTTGAAGGCATAGACGTGGGGCAAGGCGCGGTCGGCTTGATTACCTATATGCGTACCGATAGCGTAACCCTGTCGCAAGACGCGCTGACCGAAATCCGCCATTATATTGACAATAAAATTGGTGCGGATTTTCTGCCATCTTCTCCGAAAATCTACAAAACCAAGTCCAAAAACGCGCAAGAAGCCCACGAAGCGGTACGCCCGACTTCCGTGTACCGCTCGCCCGACAGCGTGAAGCCGTTTTTGTCGCCAGACCAATTCAAGTTGTACCAAATGATTTGGCAGCGCACAGTCGCCTGTCAAATGGTGGACGCGAAATTTGACGCGACTACGGTGGACATTAACGTGGGCGAAGGCGTGTTCCGTGCAACTGGGCAAGTGTTGGTTTTTGCAGGCTTTTTGAGCGTGTATCAGGAAGGTTTGGACGAAGACGACAACAACGATGACGAACCCAGCAGCAAAAAGCTGCCTGAAATGGCGGTGGGCGACACATTGCCCGTAGACAAATTGTATGGCGAACAACATTTTACCCAGCCGCCACCGCGCTTCAACGAAGCGACTTTGGTGAAGGCTTTGGAAGAATTTGGCATTGGTCGCCCGTCCACTTATGCCAGTATTATCAAGACTTTGAAAGACCGCGAATATGTAACGGTGGAACAACGCCGTTTCCAGCCGACCGACACGGGCGACATCGTCAATAAGTTCTTGACTGAACATTTTGAGCAATATGTGGACTACGATTTCACCGCCAAATTGGAAGACCAGCTTGACGAAATCGCCAACGGCAAACGCCCATGGATTCCCGTAATGGAGAAATTCTGGAAAGGTTTCCACAAGCAAGTGCTTGAAAAAGAAGGCATTGAACGCGCCAAATTCACCACCGAAGAATTGGACGAAACCTGCCCACAATGCGGCAAACACAAATTGCAAATCAAATTCGGACGCGCGGGGCGTTTCGTGGCGTGCGCGGGCTACCCCGAATGCGGCTACACGCGCAATGTGAACGAAACCGCCGAGCAAGCTGCCGAGCGCGTTGCCCAAGAAGCGGCGCAACAAGCTGAATTGGAAGGCAAATCTTGTCCGAAATGTGGCGGTCAGTTGGTGTACAAAACGGCGCGTTCAGGCAGCAAATTCATCGGTTGCGCGAATTATCCGAAATGCAAACACGTTGAGCCCTTGGAAAAACCGAAAACGACAGGCGTACCCTGCCCACAATGCGGCAAAGGGCATTTGGTGGAACGCAAATCGCGTTTTGGCACCACCTTTTACAGTTGCGACAGCTACCCCGATTGCAAATATGCGGTCAATCATTTGCCGTTGAACGAGCCGTGTCCGCAATGTAATTGGCAAATCACGATGCGGAAAGTAACCAAGCGTTGGGGCGTGGAGCGTGTGTGTCCGCAGAAAGAATGTGGCTGGAAAGAGCAGTTGGAAGCTCCTGCTGGTAAAGCGGATAAATCGGAAGAGTGAAATTTCAGGCAGCCTTTCAGTACGCGACAAAAATAGTTGGGCTACCTGAAACCTGTACCCTCTCCTACTTGCGGGAGGGGGCAGATTGGTGGTAATCCCAAAAATTGTTGTGTACCGAAAGAATATCTGAAAGGTTTTTGTTGTGTACCAGTATTACTAAAAATTAGTTTAGTAGTATAGTCGTTTCAAATACAAATAGTACAGCGTTACCAACGCCCTTATGTACTAGATGTACACGGCGGGGGTTGTCGCCTTGTCCGTGTTAATTTGAAACGACTATCAAAAGGTTTTTAATATGACTTTAAAAGACTTTAAAGAAAAAATTTTATATAAAGAAATGAAAGTATTAGTTGTATTGATACTTTATGTATTTATTACAATATTAATTTACTATTGCACTAATAATTATACGGATTTTGAAAAAATATTAGCCAATGATTTTTTAGATAAAGCATCTATATTTAGTTCTCATATGTTTTTAAGTATTGGAATTACAGGTATTATACTTGCTTTTATAAAACTTGTTTTTAATAAAAATGAAAGATATTATTTAGTAAGTACGACTTTTTTAGATAGGGTAGCATCAATTTGTATTGGTTCATTAGGCGTAATTATTCCTGTTTTTATATTTTTATTTGTAAATTATTCTAAATTAGAGAATGGAGAATTTGCAAGAAATATATCATATTTTCAATTAGGTATATTATTGTTAATTTATTTTTCTTGGGTATTTGGTGCAGATATTATCTGTAAGTATTTTTCAGAAGAAATTAAAGAAGCTAGAAAAAACAATAAGGATATAGGCAAATATTCATCAAGTATTTTTGCTTTGATGTATTCGGTATTTTTTCTACTACCAGCTTTTTTAGTGCCGTTACTTAAATAAGTATAGGTTGGATTGTTATATTTTGACAGTCAGTTATAGTTAACTAGAGTGTGCCATGTGCGCCCTACGCAGTTTCAGGCTGCCTGAAAACATTTCTCCAATTAAATCAACACACAATCCCAACACCATGTTACCCAATCCATTCAAATTTTACGCGCTGATTTTGATTGCGCTGCTTTCACTCAACGCTTGCCAAATTTCGCCGCATACCGCCTATATTCAGCAACAAGAAAATATCCCCGTTCCCGAAAATCTTTCGCTGAATCAAAAAATTGCATGGGTTGCCAAATGGGAACATGAATTGTGGCATCGCCCCTTTATCAATCAACAGGGGCATATTGTGAAACGCGGTGTCAGCGAAGCGACCCATGCCAAATTGGGCAATGGTCAAACCGCTTGGCAACGGGTTGCGCTGTATTGGGCAACACCAAATATGGACACGCTGGACAATTTATCATCTTGTTTTCAATCAAAAAAACAGCATATTCATCATTGTCGCAGTTTGTTGTTGGACAAGCCTTGGTCAGCCGCCTTTATTTCGCATGTGATGACGCAGGCGGGAGCAAAGGATTTTGTGCTTGCCCCAGCCCATATTACCTATATTCGCGCAGCCGCACAGCAACAAGGACATTATCAACTCTTGCCGCACACGCAAACCCGACCCGAAGTGGGCGATTTGTTGTGTTACAGCCGCAGCGAAGATGTGAAAAATCATGCAGCATTGAAAGATTTTTTGCAGCAGCAACAAGGCTTTTTGCCCACGCACTGCGATGTGGTGGTGGACGTACACGAGCGCGAAGTGCATTTGATTGGCGGCAATGTTGCCGATACGGTGATGTTGCGAAAAATGCCTTTGGACGACAATCAATTCATCGTGTTTCCCGATAACGCGCAAGGTATTTGTGAAGTGGAAAATGAAACGGCTTGCAATGCCAATCGGCAATATTGGGTGGCGTTGTTGAAATTAAAACAATAGCGTTCCTATGAAACAGAAAGAGGTTGAGGTTTTTAATCTAGCACATTTGTGATATGGATACAGATATTTCCGCAAAACAAAAATGTCGAATGCCAGTATCCAATTTCCCTATATTTTCAGGCTGCCTCAATATTTTTGTTCTATCCATAATTGGATTGTACACAATAATTTCTGTTGCCTTGCCCATATTAATTTTAAACAACTATAACCTTGACTTTCCGAGACAGCACCGTATAATTATCTATTTACGCGCCCATCGTCTAGAGGCCTAGGACACTGCCCTTTCACGGCGGCAACCGGGGTTCGAATCCCCGTGGGCGTGCCAGTTTTCAATAAAAAAATCCTACTTGAATCACAAGTAGGATTTTTTTATTTAGCTAACACTTTTTGATTTGCTGCTCAAATCCTTTTAAGCGTTTGTAAATAGACAGCAATTCCACAATCGTTGTCCACGATTTAACCAAAAATTGAAACGCATCTTGTACTTTACCAAATGCACGAACCACTTGTTGTAAGGTTCCCAATGTCAGCAAACCCATAATCAAACTGGGTCCCAATGCGATGTATGGCACTACCACCGCAAATTGCAAATATGACCAGCGCACCAAATCAAAATACAAATAATGCAAATAGAGAATATAGTTATTTTTGCGAATATCATCAAATAATTGGCGTAAAGTTTCAGGCTGCGCTCGGTTGGCATCGTCTTCGCCCAACACCAGTTCTTTACGATAGGCAGCTTCTACACGCTGATTATTAAATTCCAGCCCTGGTAATTTGATGCCAACCACACTCAACACCACCGTCCCAAATATTGAAAAAATCAGCGCGACATATACCAAAGAATGATTAACATGCCCAATCCATGGCAGTTGAGTAACATTTTTACTCAATTCCCACAGCACGGGCAAAAACGCCACCAAAGTCAGCACAGCACGAATAAAACTTTCACCTAAAGACTCCATAATTCTGGCAAAACGCATGGTATCTTCTTGGATGCGTTGCGATGCACCTTCAATATGACGAACTTTATCCCAATAGCTCAAATAATATTCGGTCATGGCAGTGCGCCAGCGGAAAATATAATGCTTGGTAAAAAATTCCAGTAGTACCGAAACGGCAATGGCGATGCCTGCAATGCGGGCGAAATTCATCACTTTTTGCAGAAATTCGGGAAAAGTTACTGAATTTGGAGCCTTCAAAATTTGTTGAATACCATCGTAAAAGTCGCCAAACCAATTATTGATTTGCACATCTAATTCCACTTTGTACCAAATAGCAATTAAAATAACCAGAGTACCCAAAACTGACCAACTCGACCATTTGGGATTGAGAAAAAAACTACGAAACATGAAATAAACTTTCGTCAATAATCATCAAAGGGCGATTTTAACGCGAGTTTGAGATAAGTTGTAGGGTAAGCAATTTGTTCTTCACACAAAGTATCGTCGTTTAAAATAGAAATAATACGGCATTGCCAACTCTCTATATACTCGCCTTGTCTTAATTCCCGTTTTAACTACCGTCCAAATGCAATTCTCAACATTTCCATTGCAATCTGGTTCCTCCGTTTTATGATTTAATGCCCGTAGGCGTGTAGAATATCGGTTTTACACGCCATTTTTGTTTTTCAGGCTGCCTGAAAGAACCATACATGAAAATAAAGCCAAAAAGTCCGATTAAAAAAACGCTTTCAAACAGAGCCATAGTAAGCAGTATATTGATTGCCATTATTCCAGCGTTTTGCACAATGGCAGTGATGTATTTTCCTGCTGTGCTGATGATTGAACTAGGAAATTGCAGAGATGAATGCGAATTTCCTAACATAACGGCGGCGGCATCTGCGATAACACTATTGGGCGGTCTATCGCTAATATTCCTTATTGCTCAAATAGTTGGCTCTATTATTCATTATCGCTATTTACCTAGCGATACACAAATTCAAAAAAGCAAAGATTTAAGTGATGATGAACAAAATCGCTACTTAAATTGGAAACATTATTTATTTTGGTGGTATTGTTTCGCACCTGTTGTAACGATTGCCTCCGTTTTTTTATTTGCATTATGATAAAAATAATTTTCAGGCTGCCTGAAAAGTATGAGTATATTTTATGTTAGAAGATTTAAAAAATGAAATCAAAGAAATTACAACAGCCATAAAAGAAGTCGTGGCAGACTTTGCGCCCCACGCTGTTTTCATTGTACAAGCGATTTTGGCTTTGGCACTTTGGTATGCTTTCCCCAAAATCAGTAGTTTGACGGAAAAAATTTTGGCAGAAAATTACACATCAAACAGTCAAATCAATCCCAATTTCCGAATTGCGGTACAGGATAATTCATCAGGAAAAATCATTTATCTAACTGATTATAATAAACAGATTTTATATATCCCCAAAAATCAAGAAGAGCAGATTCCATTTAGTGGCGACATCAAAAAACTGGATAACAATGTTATACAAGTTGGCATAAAACAAGATGGGATTTACAGTATAAGTCGTTATAAAATAGGGAAAAATATTCAGCCCCTTTATTTTGTGCAACATGATTTTGGGTTTACCTTACTTATGGGGACTATCATTATCATCCCTATCAAGTTATTATTTTTATTCATTAAATTCATCAAATTGATTTTCAGGCAGCCTGAAAGAAAGACAACATCATGATTTCCAAAAAAGAATATTTAGAACTCGCCCACGCTGGCTACAACCGCATTCCGCTTGTTCAAGAATTGTTGGCGGATTTGGATACGCCCCTTTCGCTGTACTTAAAGCTGGCAAATCAACCGTTTAGTTATTTGCTGGAATCTGTGGTGGGTGGCGAGCGTTTTGGTCGCTATTCATTTATCGGTTTACCGTGCGACACTTATTTGAAAGTGTCGGGCAATCGTACCGAAGTTTATCAAAATCATCAACTTACCCAAACGCATGACGGCAATCCGCTCCCCTTTATTGAGCAATTTCACGCGCAATTTAAAACGCCTGAAATCCCCAAATTGCCGCGTTTTACGGGCGGTTTGGTCGGCTATTTTGGCTATGAAACGATTTATTATTTTGAACACATCAAACATCGTCTCAAAAATCTGCCCAAAAATAACCCTTTGAATACGCCTGATATTTTGCTGATGTTGTCGCAAGAATTGGCGGTCATTGACAATTTGTCGGGCAAAATTTACCTGATTGTTTATGCCGACCCAACTCATCCGCAAGGCTATGAATTGGCACAGGAAAAATTGGCGGTATTGCGCGAAAAATTGCGCCAAAGCGTTGAAATTCCATTGAGTTTGGGCAGCGAAACCACGCAGCCTGAACACAGCACGGGCGAAACCGCGTTCAAATCCTACGTTCGCAAAGTGCGCGATTACATTTTGGACGGCGATTGCATGCAGGTTGTTCCCGCGCAAGGAATTAAATTGCCGTTTAAAGACAATCCCTTGCATTTGTATCGTGCTTTGCGGACGCTGAATCCTTCGCCCTATTTGTTTTATTATGATTTTGGCGATTTTCACATTGTCGGTTCATCGCCTGAAATTTTGGTGCGCCGTGAACGCGAAAAAGTGGTGGTGCGCCCGATTGCTGGCACACGTCTGCGCGGTGCCACGCCCGAGCAAGACGCTGAAAACGCTCAAGATTTGCTCAACGACCCGAAAGAAATTGCCGAACACACCATGTTGATTGATTTGGGGCGCAACGATGTGGGGCGCATTAGCGAGATTGGTTCTGTGGTGGTTACCGACAAAATGGTGATTGAAAAATATTCGCACGTCATGCACATCGTGTCCAATGTGGAAGGCAGCCTGAAAAATGGCGTGAGCAATATGGACATTTTGGCGGCGACTTTCCCTGCTGGCACGCTGTCGGGTGCGCCCAAAGTTCGCGCTTTGGAAATCATTGAAGAGCTGGAAACGGAAAAACGCAATATTTTCGGTGGTGCTGTGGGCGTTTGGGGCTTTAATCAAGACATGGATTTGGCGATTGCGATTCGCACAGCGATTGTACAAGATAATGTTTTGTATGTGAAAAGCGGTGCTGGCATTGTCGCTGACAGCGTGGAAGAAAGCGAGTGGCAGGAAACGCAAAACAAAGCCCGAGCCGTTTTACGCGCAGCGCAGATGGTGCAGGAAGGATTGGACAGTTAAGGCGGTAGGTTGGGTTGCAAAACCCAACCTTTTTGGGATTTTCAGGCTGCCTGAAAATAAAATTAGGAAAAGCAAATGAATTTATTTAATAAAAAATTTCCAAAATATCAAACATATATTAAAAGTGGGAAATTTATTGTATGGCTGACATTTGCAAATATTTTGCATTATTTATTTGGAAGCTATATGGCATTAGTAAATGAAGGACTGGTTTTACTCAATATATCAATATTAATTTATCATATTGTTTTATTTTGGTTTTTATTACATAAAAAATTATGGGCTTGGTATGCGTTGATACCGTTTTACATTTTATCCAGTTTTCAGTTTGAACTTGCTAATGGCGTATATTTTTTCATGAAGACGGCACTAATTGTGTCATTTGGTTTTGTAGCAAGTGGCGCAAAAATTGTCATTAATTTTGCATCATTGATTATTTTATTTTTTATTTTAAAAAACATACATCAAATTAAAAGGGAAAATTTGTTAGAACAATCTTTCAGGCAGCCTGAAAAGGAAAAATCATGAAACCATCTGAATTATTGCAATTACATCGCCAAGAAATCCACCAAATCAGCCAACAATTTGCGCTGAAAAATATGCGTGTATTCGGTTCGGTATCCAAAGGTTTAGATAATGAAAACAGTGATTTGGATATTTTGGTAGAACCCACCGAACACACCACTTTATTGGATTTATGCGGTTTACAAATGGAATTGGAAGAATTGCTTGGCATCAAAGTGGACGTACTCACACCGCGCAGTTTGCCTGAATATTTTCGTGCCGAAGTTTTACGCGATGCCAAGCCATTGTAATATATTCAAAATTTATCTAAAAAAATAATTTTCAGGCAGCCTGAAAAGGATTAAACCATGCGAATTATCCTATTTTTACTGTTGTCTATTTTGTGGTTTTGGTGGGTGTATGGGCTGACTTTGGCGTTGGCGAGCGCGTTCAAAACAGGCATTGCAACCACACCAATGGCAAAATATTCGCGCCAAAATCAACCGATGAAATTTGTGCTGACGGTGTTGGTGCAAGCGATTTTTTGGGTGGGTTTGGTGTTTTGGTGGCTGAATGGTTTGTGGAATTTTGTGATAAAAGTCTTTGATTAAATAAAATATAGTCGCTTAAAATTAAAAATACTACTGCGTTGCCCACGCCCTTATGTACTAGATGTACACGGCGGGCGTGGTCGCCTTGTCCTATTTTTATTTTAAGCGACTATAATACTTTCAGGCTGCCTGAAAATATGGTTGTTTAAAACTAGACAAAGCAATAATGAACACGGTGTACAAAAAATAGAGGCGAATGACAGTGTTGCAATATTGTATTAGACGACTATATCAAATACTTTAATCAACAGAAGGAGATAAAATTGAGTAAAAAAGTTCTTCCATATACACCATGGAAAGCACGCGGATTGTGGTCGTTTGAACCAAAATCACTACTGGTGTTGCTATTGGGTTTAAGTTTATTGGGCATGGGGGAAGCCATGCTGGTTTTGGGTAATTTAGGAGCTGCACCTTGGGTGGTGTTTGCACAGGGTTTGGCGTTACAAACGGGCATGAATGTGGGCGTTACCACGTTTATTATCAGCGTGGGCGTTATGTTGCTGTGGATTCCTCTGAGTTTGCGCGTGGGTTTTGGCACGATTGCAAACATGGTTGTGATTGCTTTGGTGTTGGGCTTAATCATTCGTTTTGTGCCGCCACCTGCTGCGGATGCTTGGTTATTGCGCGGTGCGCTGTGTGTGGGTGGTGTGTGTATGGTGGGAATAGCCGCCACTTTGTATATGACGTGCCACATGGGTGCTGGCCCAAGAGACGGATTGATGATTGGTATATGTCATAAAACAGGTTGGCGTGTGGGCGTGGTGCGTAGTTTGCTGGAAAGTACGGTTTGCTTGATAGGTTGGGCATTGGGCGGCACTTTGGGCGTGGGAACGTTATTGTTTGCATTTGGCGTGGGCTGGGTGGTGCAATGGAGTTTATTCGTGTTGGAACGATGTTTTGCACAATCATAGTGAGTGTATAGCATTTGTTGTATTGGATTATCAGCAAAACTCAATAGGCAGCCTGAAATATTTACTCGTATCACATAAATTGAAATGCAATATTTTTATTTTAAAATATAGTCAGTTATAATCGGTTTAAATAAAAATTAAGACAAGGCGACAGCAACCGCCATGTACATCTGTACATATATATAAAGGCACTGGTAACGCGGTATTATTTTTGTTTTAACCAACTATATTCATAGTAAACACATCAAAAGGTTACACAAATGATTAATTCCTCCTTAAAAAACAAAAATCTATGTAAAGTACGCGCCATTACGGCATTTGCCGTTTTACCTAATGATGAAACACAATGGCAAAATGTGTTAGCAGATGCCAAATTGCAATGCGACCACATAGCAGAAACATTAATGAAACAAGGATATATCGTACAGACTATACGAATTGTGAGTAATCCATTCGGCGAATATTTGGATTGTCAAAATGCCACTACTGCAGCACAAGGTCTGGCAAAAATTCGCCATATACTTAACCAACTTAATCAAAATGGCTTGCGTATTCGTTTTGCAATTGGTGAAGCTAAAACGGCACATGAAATTGCATTATTACCTGATTTAATTGCAGAATATGGCGATTTGTGTAATGCCTGTGTCAATATTCCAGTTGATGAATATGGCTTTTTAGATAATGATTTGATTGAATTATCTGTTAGAACAGTAGAAAAAATTGCTCAAATAACTCCGCGTGGCGAAGGCAATTTTAATTTTACGGTTAATTTTAATTGTCAACCGTTTATTCCTTATTTTCCAGCCAGCTATCATCATGGCGAACAGGGAAATTGTCTGGTATTAGGCTTGGAAACGCCAGATTTATTGGCAGCAGCATTGCGTGAATGTCATTTACCTAAAAACCATGCTGCTAAAATGCGAACCGCTTTCGTAGCAATGCGCGATGCTTTACAGTTTCATATCCAACAAGTTCAGGATATTGTTCAAACTGTTAAACTTGGAGATAAATGGACATACATCGGTATGGATACTTCAGCAGCGCCTTCTAAAAATTGTACATCAATGACCACATTGTATGAATTATTGGGTGTACCTTATTTTGGTGCAAGTGGTACAGTAGAAATATCAGCATTGCTAACACGCGTGTTTAAATCACTGAAAAACGTACCTATACTTGGCTTTTCAGGATTAATGCTGGCAGTTACTGAAGATGAAGGTTTGGCAGCTGCCACTCGTGCTGAACAATTTGATATTCGCGCCTTGCTTACCTACAGTAGCGTGTGTGGAATTGATTTGGATACTGTACCAATTGAAGGCGATACTCCATCAGATAAAATTGTCGCTATCATGCGTGATACAGGAACCATGGCATTTCGCTTAAATAAACCTTTAACTGTGCGATTATTCCCCGTTCACAATCTCAAAGCTGGCGAAATAACCGCATTTGAAAGTACGGATTTATGTAATTGCGCTGTTTTATTTGTACCCTAGAGGATTAAGGCTTGTACAGCTAAAATACTCGCTAATGCTGCTCATTAGCGAGTATTGTTAATGCCAAATTGAGCTTGTGAGCGCAAAAAACAGCCATATATAGTGAATTCAATTTAAATCAAGACAAGGCGACAGAGACCGCCGTGTACACATAGTACATAAGGGAGCTGGCAACGCTGTACTGGTTTAAATTGAATTCACTATAAAAACTTGCTTTCAGGCTGCCTCTAGTTTTAAATTATGCATATTTATCCAAAATAAGAAAATAATTATGAAAAAAATAATCACATGTTTCTTGGCATTACCCGCATTGTCGATGGCAAATGATGAACAACAAAATACATGGATAGACCGTGCGCATGGAAAAGTCAGCACAACCTTGGATAAAACAGCTCATCGTTTGGACGATTGGTTTGGCGAACCTGACCCCAATCGCCCAGCCAGCGCAAATTTACGCATATTATTGGACACGCATTGGAATGCGGACGATGGCGCGACATTTAAACCGCGTGTTCGGGGGCGTGTGCGTTTGCCCGTGTTAGAGCGCAAATTAAGCGTGGTCTTTGGCGATGATTCGCTGGACGAAGAATTGGGCAACAGTAATCATCTGGATAATGGTCAAACCCTGCGCGAGCCTGATGAAAAACGTTTTGCCAGCAAACGCAGTCGTGATGATAATTCGTCATTAGCATTGCGTTGGTCAGATGTTAGCCAAACGTTAGGCGTGGACGGCGATGCGGATATTGGTATTCGCTCAGGCAGCGATTTGTATGCGCGTGTGAAATTGGGGAAAACATGGCAACATTCGGCAAATTGGCGCAGTCGGGTGGAACAAATGTATCGTTATGGCGTGAAAAGTGAACATTATGCACGTTCGTCATACGAACTGAAATATGCACCAAATAATCAATGGTTTGTCGCCAATGAATTATGGGCAGATTATCGGCACGATGATGATGTAGAAAATTGGGGTTGGGGAGATAGTGTGTATCGCCAGCATCATTTTCAAGGCAATAAACGCTTGAATTATGGTGTATTTGTGGGCGGCGATATTGATAATAGGCAGCCTGAAATCAATACTTACGGTCCATTTGTTGGCTGGCGGCAACCTGTTTGGCGCGATTGGTTATTTGTGCAAACTGAATTGAATTATTACAACAATCGCAAAGAAAATCGCTCCCATCGTGCAGGTGGATTATTGCGCGTGGAAGCATTATTTTAATTTATAAATCATTGATTATATTGAATTATATTTAAGATAAAAGGCAGCCTGAAAACGTGAAATTGTTTTCAGGCTGCCCTAATATTTGCAATAGCTGGCAAAAAATATTCTGCCAAATACAATTTATCGCCGTCCCAATCAAACGATGAACGCCGCGCCAAAAGATAATGTTTGGGTGTGGCAAATTGCATTTCGCTGCGCGAGAGTTTCAGGCTGCCTGAAAACAAAATCGTACCCAGCGGCGTGTTGCCACAATGCAAAATCTCACGCCATTGCGATTGCATCGTGCAGACACTTTGTGCATGAACCACAGCCATATCGTCCAATAACAAAGTTACGCGCCGAGAAAATACGGTTTCAGGCAGCCTGAAATCAACAAAATCATGTTGGTTCGTTTCCCCCAGCGTATCTAATTGCACGGAAAATGTGCCCAACTGCGACAAAGTTTGCGTGAGCGATGGCGCGATGGCAATCGGGCGCAACCATTCTGCGTGGGCAGGATAATCTGTATGCCAATGTAACATTCTTTGCATGATGTAATATTTTTCAGGCAGCCTGAAAAACGTTTTTATACAATATCTACGCGAGAAGTAATCACTTTATCAATCAAACCATATTCCATCGCTTCTTGCGCGGACATGAAATTATCGCGGTCGGTATCGCGTTCCACTTGCTCTAACGATTTGCCCGTATGTTCCGCCAACATTTGGTTTAATTTGCCTTTTAATTTCAACAACTCACGCGCATGGATTTCAATATCCGATGCTTGACCGCCCAAACCACCGCTAATCAATGGTTGATGAATCATCACACGACTATTGGGCAGCGCGAAGCGTTTGCCTTTTGTGCCAGCCGACAACAAAAACGCGCCCATGCTCGCTGCTTGACCCAAACACAAGGTTTGCACATCGGGCTTGATGAATTTCATCGTATCGTAAATACTCATGCCCGCCGTTACGCTGCCCCCTGGCGAATTGATGTAGAAATAAATGTCTTTGTCAGGATTTTCGCTTTCCAAAAACAGCAGTTGCGCCACCACCAAATTGGCAGTATGGTCGTTGACAGGACCAACCAAAAAGATAATGCGCTCTTTGAGCAAGCGTGAATAAATGTCAAAAGCGCGTTCACCGCGACCGCTTTGTTCAATCACGGTGGGGATTAAAGTATTGTTTTGAATTTCGGGGAACATAATTTTTCTTTCATATTATTTAGGATATTCACTTTCAGGCAGCCTGAAACCTGTACAAAATCCCTATTTTATCTTTGGCGTGGCGCTTACATAATATGTCTGCACATTCTGTAATGCTATCGTTTTGAACCACGCGCAAATCTAGGGTTTTACCAAAGTTTCAGCCTAAAAATACATAATCTAGCAAAAAAGCACCAAGCAATCAAATCAATCGCTTTGGTGCTTTTTTGTGAAACAAATTAAGCGTCTGTGCCCATAATTTCGTCAAAGCTCAATGTTTTTTCTGTTACTTTGGCTTTACCGAAAACAAACTCAACCACATTAGCTTCAACTGCCAAATTAGTTGGACCAGCCAAACGGCTAGGGTCTGCAAAGTACCAATCAATCACTTCTTGTGAATCTTCATAGCTATCTGCAAATTCGCTCACAATCGCTTTCACTTGTTCATCGGTTGCTTTCAAATTGTTTTCTTCAACCAAAATAGGCAACAACAAGCCCAAAGCAACACGCTCTTGCGCACGCTCGGTGAACATATCCGCTGGCAAATCAAAGTTTTTCACATCCAAACCTTGTTGCTCGAATTGTTGTTTCATTTCTTCTGCCAAACGTTGCGCTTCATCTTGCACAAATGCTTTTGGCAAATCAAATGTATGCGCTTGACGCAACGCCGCCATCACAGCATCGGCATTTTGAGCATCCACACGACGTTTCACTTCACGGCTTACATTTTTCTTCACTTCTGCACGCATTTTGGCAACATCGCCATCTTCAATACCCAAAGCTTTTGCAAAATTTGCGTCTACTTCTGGCAATTCAGCTTCTGCCACATTATGTACCGTAATGGTAAATACAGCCGTTTTACCTGCCACATCTTTGCCATGGTAATCTTCGGGGAAATTCACTTCCACATCTTTGCTTTCGCCTTCTTTCAAGCCCAAGCAACCTTTTTCAAATTCAGGCAGCATTTGACCTTGACCCAAAACGAAAGGATAGTTTTTAGAAGAACCACCTTCAAATGGCACACCGTCAATTTTACCTTCAAAATCAATAATCACACGGTCGCCATCTTGTGCTTCACGCTCCACGCGGTTGAAACGAGTACGTTGTTTACGCAAAATTTCAATCGTGTTATCCACTTCTTTGTCGCCCACTTCCGAGATAACTTTTTCAATTTCCAAAGCAGACAAATCGCCAATTTTGATATCAGGATAAGTTTCGTAGATGAATGCTACTTTGAACGCATCTTGGCTTTCTTCTTCAAGTGGCTCAATGCGAATGACCGCAGCGATACGCAAATTTTGTTCTTGCGCTACTTTGTTGAATTCAGCTTGCGCCAAATCATTCAAGACATTGTTTTGAATGTTCGCGCCATACATTTGCGCAACCATTTTCAACGGTGCTTTACCAGGACGGAAACCATCAACTTTCACACGTTTTTGCGTTTTTTTCAATTCTTTGTCGGTTGCTTCGTTAATCGCCAACCAAGACACGGATACGACTACTTTGCGTTCCAAATTTTCCAATGTTTCAACAGTTACGCTCATGGCGGTCTCTTTCGTTAAAATAGTTAATCGGTTTAAAGGGATAGATTAAAGCGCACGATTTTAGCACAGTTCTGCTTTTCAGGCAGCCTGAAAATAGTGCAAAAAATGCTAAAATATTCTTTTTTTAATGCAGCCTGAAAGCCAAGTATGTTAAGTTACCGCCACGCCTTCCACGCAGGCAACCACGCCGATATGTTGAAACATTTTATCTTGTATTTGGTGTTAGATTATTTTAATCAAAAAGACAAACCCTATTGGTATATTGATACACATAGCGGTGCAGGCGTGTACGATTTGCGTGATGATGCCGCACAAAAAATTGGCGAATACGCGGACGGCATTGCACGTTTTCAGGCTGCCCCAGCCTTGCCAAAATTGGTGGCGGATTTTGTGGCACACGTTGGCGCAAGTTTACCCGAAACGCATTTATATTGCGGCTCGCCATGGTTAGCACAAAGTTTATTGCGCGATTCGGACAAAATGCGTTTATTTGAATTACACCCAACTGATTTCAGGCTGCTTTTGGATAATATGCGTGCAGCAAATTTGGGACGGCGCTGCATTGTCAAACAAGAAAATGGTTTTGCAGGATTAATTGCCTTGTTGCCACCAGCCACGCGCCGCGCTGTTGTGTTGATTGACCCGCCGTATGAGCAAAAACAAGATTATGCCAGCGTGGTGCAAACGCTGAAAGATGCCTTGAAACGTTTTGAGCAGGGCTGTTATCTGCTGTGGTATCCGTGTTTGAGCCGAGAAGAAAGTCGCACGCTGCCTGAAAAATTGGTCAAACTGATGCACACTAATTATTTGCACGCGCAATTACACGTCCACACGCCACGCGCAGACGGATTTGGTATGCACGGCAGCGGTATGTTTGTGCTCAATCCGCCCTATTTGTTGGCAAAACAATTACAGGAAACGCTGCCTGAAATCACGCGCGTATTGGCGCAAGATGATGGGGCAAAATTTGTGTTGGATTATCAAATCAAATAAAACCTGTATTCGTAAGATTGATAGCTTGATTTTATTGACAATTCGTGCAAATACAAGGCGGATTTTCATACCAATATCGGGATTATTGGCGTGAAAAGCCAACGCAGTAGGTGCATGAAGTGGCGATATTATGAATACGGGTTCATAAGCCAAAAGGCAGCCTGAAAAGTTTTCAGGCTGCCTTAAATATTGAACATTACGCTTCCCGATGCAATTCTTTGCACACTACCAACATCGCATTCAACACACTTTCGCCCAAACGCAAGGAACGTTGTCCATTCCAGCCAAAATCATCATCGGGCAAATTATCGTTATCCTTAAACGGCATTTCCAAAGTGTATGCCAAACAATGGAACGTGTTGCCAACATAATTGGTCGCCAGTGTTAAATTTGCCGTGCCAGTCGCATCTTTGGGATAACCATGAACATCTTGAAAATCGGGCGAGGCAGCCTGAAACGCATCTTTAAACAAGGTTTCCAATTCCGCAATACGCGGCGAATAATTGGGTACACCTTCCGTGCCTGCCACAAATACATACGGTAAGCCTTCATCGCCATGCACGTCCAAAAACATATCCACACCAATTTCGTGCATTTTTTCGCGCACATAATACACTTCTGGGCTACGTTCAATCGTGGGCGCGAGCCATTCGCGGTTCAAATTTGCCCCTGCTGCATTGGTACGCAGATTGCCCAAAAATGCGCCATCTGGATTCATATTCGGCACGACATAAAACGTTGCCTTGTCCAACAAAGTACGCGCGGTTGGGTCTTGATGGTCAAGCAAGCGCGACAAAAAGCCTTCCATAAACCATTCTGCCATTGTTTCACCAGGGTGTTGCCGCGCGATGACCCAAATTTTCAAATCGCTGTCCACTTGGTTGCCAATGGTCAGCAAATTGATGTCGCGCCCTTGCACGGTGCTACCCAAATCATCAATTTGACACAAGCCGCTGCCTTGCGCTTCGCCGAGCAAATTCAGATGTTGTTCATGCGAATATGGTTCAAAATAAGCGTAGTAAATGCTGTTGGCAAGCGGCGTATGCGTGATGATGAGTTCGCCGTTTTCGTATACGGTTGGTACGCGAAACCAATTTTGACGGTCGTATGATGCAACCGCCTGATAACCGTCCCAGCCGTCTGGATAGGCGGCTTCGTGTGCATCTTCAAAATGCATCACGCAGTTGGTATACGCCGCACCTTGTAGGCGAAAATAAAACCATTGTTTGAAATCAGATGCGTTATCGGGGCGCAATGCTAAACGAATGTGTTCTGGATTGGATAAATCGCGCACAATCACTGCGCCTGCGTCAAATTGGGTGGAGATTTTCATATTCGCGTCCTGCTGGAAGAAATAGGTTTCATTATAGCGTTTTCAGGCTGCCTAAACCATAAAGGCAGCCTGAAAACACATCAAAGATTGGTTTTACGTTTATTTTCCGATAAGATAATGAATGCTACTGAATAAGCAATCGCTACTGATTTTTCAGGCTGCCTATTTTGTTTTGCGAAAAATAAAATCATCATTTTACGCCACGAGATTGATAATGAAAAAACTGATTCTCCCTGCCCTGATAATTGCTTTGATTGTCGGCGGTTTTTATGTCTATCAACAAAAAAATAAATCGGCACTACCCGATAATATTGCCCAATCCAACGGACGTTTGGAATTGGAACGTTACGATGTGGCGAGTTTGTACGCTGGGCGCATTCAAGCGATGCACGTGGACGAAGGCAGCGAAGTGAAAGCAGGCGATGTGTTGGCGGAATTGTCATCGGAAACAGTTGTCAGCCGCGTGGAAGAAGCACAAGCGGGCGAAATGGCGGCGAAAGAAGCGGTACAACGCGCCCAAGCGGGTGTGAAACAAGCGCAAGAAGCGGTGGCACGTGCCGATGCTCAAATCGCGGCGCAGTTGCAACAACAAAAATTGGCGCAAATGGAATTGAATAACACCAGCCAGTTGCAAAGCGATTCGCTGGTGTCGCCAGCGGAAACGCAACGCAGACGTTCGCAACGTGATGGTGCGGTGTCGGCGGTAAAAGCGGCGCAAGCGGCAAAAGCGGAAGCAATGGCGGCGGTACGTCAAGCACAGGCGCAAGTGGCGGAAGCGCAAGCAGGGGTATTGGCGCGCCAAGCGCAAGTAAAAGCAGCACAAGCGGCGAATAATGACATGGCGATTGTCAGCCTGAAAGATGGGCGCGTGGAATACAAAATCGCGGAAGTGGGCAATGTGATTGGCGCGGGCAGCAAAGTGGTGAGTTTGCTTGACCCAAGCGATGTGAGCATGAGTATTTTTTTGCCCAACGCGCAAATAGGCAGCCTGAAAGTGGGCGATGAAGCGCGAATTGTGTTGGACGGGATTGATGCGGTGTTTCCGGCGAAAATCAGTTTTATTGCGACAGAAGCGCAGTTCACACCGAAAAATGTGGAAACAGCAAATGAACGTGCCAAATTGATGTTTAAAGTGAAATTGAAAGTGCCGAGTGAAACAGCGTTGAAATACAATGGATTGCTAAAAGGTGGCATGACGGGCAATGGTTTTGTGCGCACCAAACAAGGCAATTGGACGGCGGATTTGGCAGTGCGCTTGCCCAAAGAGTGATTTTTAGAGTTTCAGGCTGCCTTAACTTTAATTTAGTAATATTTAACAAGGATGCCTGTTATTTTATAACATATATAAATTATTGATTTTAATAAATTTATTTCAATAGTATTTGACACAAAGCTATCAAAGAGCGCATACTATGACAACGGTTTTTTATTTAGTGTAAAAATATTACACATTTTTCTAACTCTAAATCAGGAGAACGCATCATGAAAATGAAAGCTGCTGTTGTAAACCCAAAAATTGACGGTTTTGTAGAAGTTGTAGAAAAAGAAATTCGCCCATTGCAATTTAACGAAGCATTGGTTGAAGTGGAATATTGCGGTGTTTGCCATACTGATTTGCATGTGGCAGCTGGCGATTATGGTCAAAAAGAAGGTCGTGTATTAGGGCATGAAGGCATTGGCATTGTGAAACAAGTAGCTGATGGCGTGAAAGCCTTGAAAGTGGGCGACCGCGTCAGCATTGCGTGGATGTATGCCGCTTGTGGTGCGTGTGAATATTGCAACACAGGTCGTGAAACTTTGTGCCGCACCGTATTGAACGCGGGTTACACCGCCGATGGTGGTATGGCAACACATTGCATTGTCAATGCGGATTATGCGGTTAAAGTTCCTGATGGTTTAGACCCTGCACAAGCATCTAGCATCACTTGCGCTGGCGTTACCACTTATAAAGCTATTAAAGTATCAGGCGTACGACCAGGTCAATGGCTGGCAATGTATGGTGCAGGTGGCTTGGGTAATTTAGGTGTGCAGTACGCAAAAAAAGTGTTTGGTGCACACGTGGTTGCGATTGATGTAAATGATGAAAAATTAGAATTTGCCAAAGAATGTGGTGCAGATTTGGTGATTAATGTAACCAAAGAAGATGCAGCAAAAGTGATGCAAGAAAAAATTGGTGGTGCGCATACAGCAGTAGTAACGGCAGTTTCTAAAGCCGCATTTAATTCAGCAATAGATTGTGTCCGTGCAGGTGGTCGTGTAGTAGCAGTTGGCTTACCACCTGAAAATATGGATTTGTCTATTCCGCGCATTGTGTTGGATGGCATTGAAGTGGTTGGTTCGCTGGTTGGCACGCGCAAAGATTTAGAAGAAGCGTTCCAATTTGGCGCAGAAGGTTTAGTTGTACCCAAAGTACAACTGCGCTCTTTGGAAGAGACACCAGAAATCTTTGAAGAAATGCGTCAAGGCAAAATCACAGGTCGCATGGTTATTGATATGAAAAAAGGTCATAGCGGTTGCTGTGGCGCATGTAGTGGCCAGCACTAATTTAACCCAATAAAATAAGCAGCCTGAAAAATATTTTTCAGGCTGCTTTTTGTTTATTTAATCTAAGAACCTGTATTCATAAGATTGATTGCTTGATTTTATAGTCGCTTAAAATTAAAAATACTACTGCGTTGCCCACGCCCTTATGTACTAGATGTACACGGCAGGCGTGGTCGCCTTGTCCTATTTTTATTTTAAGCGACTATATTGCCAATTTTTGCGGATACAAGGCGACTTTTCATGCCAATATTGAACATATTGGCATGAAAAGTTAACACAGTAAGCGCATAAAGTGGCGATAAAAGCAAGTTATTAAGATTGTGAATGTAGGCTCTAAATCAGGCAGCCTGAAAATCATAAACACGAGAAAAATAAAATGAATATTACCGTATTAGCCGTTGGTACAAAAATGCCACGTTGGGTAGATGAAGCTGTACACGAATACGCCAAACGATTTGGGCGCGATATAAACTATGCCCTAAAAGAAATCAAGCCCGAAAAACGCGGCGCAGGCATCAACGCAGCGCAAGGCATGGCAGCAGAAGAAAAACGCATCGTAGAAGCCATTCCCGATGGCGCGTTTTTGGTTATATTGGACGAACGTGGCAAAGCCCCTACTTCCATGGAGTTGGCAGAATATATGCGAGTATGGCAACAAAATGGCGAACATGTTTGTTTTGTGATTGGCGGTGCAGACGGCATGACAGATACCTTAAAACAAAAAGCACGCCTAATGATGCGCTTATCCAGCCTTACTCTGCCACACGGCATGGTACGCGTATTACTGACCGAACAACTTTATCGCGCGGTATCCATTTTGCACAATCACCCCTATCATCGCGAATAAACAAAAGGCAGCCTGAAACTCCGATTTATCTAAAATTTGTTGTTTTTGTACAACTGCAAAGTGTTAAATCATACTAAACATAAAGAAAATATATGACAAAGAACATGAACTTGGGTATTGTCGCAGCATGGCTATAAAGCCACTAAACCGCGTTTCTATTGACAGTAACGCAGCAAATTCTTTATAGTAACTATTGGTACAATTTAGGTTTGCGCCGAATGACCATAAAGCGGCAGCCTGAATCTTAAACACGTGGCAGATGATAATCCGCCATACAATCATTTTCTTGATGAGGGAATAAAATGACTAAACAACTTAAAGCAAGCGCATTGATTATCGCCCTGTTGGCTTCTACTGGCGCAATGGCTCACGAAATTCACGGTTACACTATCAGCGGACAATCTGGTAAAGTTGTTCGTAACAGCTACGGTGAATGCTGGGAAAACGCATTCTTGAACAAAGAAGGCAGCAACGTAGTGGAATGTGGTGGTCGTGAAGAATTTGAAACTGTTAATGAACCATATACAGTTTCAGAGGACAATACTGTAACGCTGAAATCTGAATTCTTGTTCGGCTTTGACAAAGACAACTTACGTCCAGAAGCTATCCAAACTCTGAACGAATTGGCTGCTCGTTTGTCTAACACACAAGTGCAAGCTGTTCGCGTTGAAGGTCATACAGACTTTATGGGTTCAGATGCTTACAACCAAGCTCTGTCTCAACGCCGTGCCAATACAGTAGCTAACTACTTGGTAAGCCAAGGCGTTCCTGCTGAGAAAATCACACCTGTTGGCTTGGGTGAAAGTCAAGCTCGTATGACTGCTGCTTGTCAAGCAGAAGTAGCTAAATTGGGTAGCAAAGTATCACGTGCGAAAAAACGTGCTGCTCTGATTGCATGTATTGAACCAGACCGTCGCGTAGATGTTCAAATTAATTCTTTGGTAACTCGTACTCGCCAAGTAACACGTCCTGTTACTCGTCCTGTTACTCAATAATTTAAAACTTTCCAACCATTTTAGATTGGTATAAGCATAATGAACCAGATTCTAACCATTTTTGTTGGAATCTGGTTTTTTTAAGTTTAAGGCAGCCTGAAAGTAGAAAATCATGCCACATATTAAAATGTACACAGGTCCATTTTGCCCCTATTGCATGATGGCAAAACAGTTTTTAAAACAACTGGGTGTCAGCGAAATTGAAGAAATTCGAGTTGATAAAAGTCCCGAAATATTTGCCGAAATGCAGCAAATAACAGGACAACGCAGCGTGCCGCAAATTTTTATTGGCGAGACGCATGTGGGTGGTTTTACCGATTTGTATGCGCTGCATCAAAAAGGCGATTTACTGCCTTTGCTGGAAAAATAAATTAACTATCTGATTATAGAAAGAAATATTATGAGTAATGAACAAGCTGCACAACCTACGTTTAGCGTAGAAAAATTGTATGTCAAAGATTTGTCTTTGGAAGTGCCACACGCGCCTGCTATTTTCTTGGAGCAAGAAACGCCAGAAGTGGATATGCGTATCACAACCGAAAACGCCAAAGTAGAAGAGAATTTCTACGAATGTTCGGTTACGGTTACGGTTACCGCAAAATTGAACGATGGTCGCGTGGTGTTTTTGAACGAAGTTACCCAAGCGGGCATTTTCCATGTTTCCAATGTATCGGAAGAAGATGTGAAATTGTTGTTGGGCGTAGCGTGTCCAAACATTTTGTTCCCATACGCACGCGAAGCCGTATCCACAACGGTTACACGCGCAGGCTTCCCACCTGTGTTGCTCGCGCCAATTAATTTTGATGCGATGTATCATCAAGCACAAGAACAGCAAGCGCAATAATCTTAAATTGAAGGCAGCCTGAAAACTTTTCAGGCTGCCTGAATTTTTACGCGCTCAAACCATTGAACACATCAAAATAAGTCGGGAAGGTTTTGTGCGTGCATTTCGGGTCGTTGATTTGCACCGCCACACCCAGCAAACTCACCAGCGAAAAACACATCGCCATGCGGTGGTCGTCATAGGTGTCAATCGCTGCGCCGTTGGTCAATTTTTCGGGTGGCGTGATGTGGATTGCGTCCTGCTCTTCCACCACTTCCGCACCCACTTTCCGCAATTCGGTCGCCATCGCAGCAATGCGGTCGGTTTCCTTCACGCGCCACGATTCAATATTGCGAATGCTGCATTTCGCGCCCGTCGCCAATGCCACCACCGCCAAAGTCATGGCTGCGTCTGGAATGTGATTCGCGTCCAAATCAAAGGGCTGGATTTTTTGTTCGGGCACACGCGAAACTTCAATAAAATCATCGCCCCAAACCACGTTTGCGCCAATTTTCGCCAATTCGTGCGCGAACGCGACATCGCCCTGAATCGCGTTTTTGCCCAAACCTGTTACGCGAACGGGGTTGCCTGAAAGCAAACCTGCCGCCAAAAAATAGCTCGCGCTGGATGCATCGCCTTCCACGTTCACGATTTCGGGCGCGTGGTATTTCGCGTTTTCAGGCAGCCTGAAAAATTGGTAATCTTGATTTTCCACGTTTACGCCAAATTGTTTCAATAAATTCAAGGTAATATCAATATATGGCTTGGAAATCAAATCGTCGTCCACGCGGATTGTCCACGCTTCGCCTGTGAGTGGCAATGCCATTAACAATGCGGTCAAAAATTGGCTGGACACATTGCCTTTAATCGGGATTTCGCGAATTTGTTTGTCTGAAAAATCATGGATTTGCAAAGGGGGATAACCTTCGTTGCCCAAATAATCCACATTCGCGCCCGCAATTCGCAGCGCGTCCACCAAATCGCCAATCGGACGCTCGTGCATACGCGGCACGCCGTGCAAATAGTAGTCGCCGCCCAAAATCGCCAATGCGCCCGTCAAGGGGCGAAATGCGGTGCCTGCGTTGCCCAAAAACAAATCGGCTTGTTTATTGGGGAATTTGCCCGACTGCCCGACCAATTTCAGGCTGCCTGAATCGGTTTTTTGCATGGGAACACCCAATTTTTCAAGGGCTTCCAGCATGCGGTCGGTGTCGTCTGATTTGAGCAGCGAGCGGATTTCGCATTCATTGTCCGACAATGCCGCCAACAATAAGGTGCGGTTGCTGATGCTTTTGGAACCTGGTAAAGCGACTGTGTTGTGCGCTTTCAGGCTGCGTGGCGCGAGTGTGATTGCTTTTGTCATAATCTTTCCTTTTATAAAAATTTTGACGATATTATAGCGTTTAAATGGCAAAAAATATGGTTATTTAAAATATAATTTCAATGATGCGGTTTTCAGGTTGCATTTGATATAAAATGTTATCAAGCAGCCTGAAAACGGTGTTTTTCTGGTTTTTGCATAGATAAACGGAAAAAATGTGTTACTGCTATTATAGTCGTTTCAAATAAAAATAATACCGCGTTGCCAGCTCCCTTATGTACACGGCGGTTGCTGCCGCCTTGTCTTATTTCTATTTGAAACGACTATATAAACCGCAGTTTGTTATAATTTGGCTTTATCTGTGAATGTGGCGGTTTCAGGCTGCCTATGGTTATAGGAAAATGTAAGAATGAAAGACCAAAATAATTTGTGCTGGTTGGATATGGAAATGACGGGTTTGAATGCGGAAACGGATAAAATCATTGAAGTGGCGATGATTATTACCGATAAGGATTTAAATGTATTGGCACAATCAGAAGTGTATGCGATTCATCAAAGCGATGAAGTTTTGAATGCAATGGACGCATGGTGTACGGCAACACACGCACGCACGGGCTTGACGGAACGTGTGAAACAATCTACTTACACGGAAGCGGAAGTGGAGCAACGTTTGTTGGATTTTATGCAAGAATGGCTGCCTGAAAAAACCACGCCGATGTGTGGCAACACGATTCATCAAGACCGCCGTTTTATGGTGAAGCATATGCCGCGTTTGGAAGCGTATTTCCATTATCGCAATTTGGATGTATCCACGCTCAAAGAATTGGCGCGCCGTTGGCATCCTGCGGTGTATAAGGGCGTGGTGAAAAAAGGTTCGCACAAGGCTTTGGACGATATTTTGGAGAGTATTGAGGAATTGCGTTACTATCGTGCAACATTTTTGCGTTTGCCTGAATGAAAAAATAACAAGATGCGTGGATGTATAGTGGATTCAATTTAAATCAGGACAAGGCGACAGCGACTGCCGTGTACACCTAGTACATAGTGTAGAAATAAACCGAGTTGTTTACACAACAGGTTGAGAAAAATAAGCTTGTAACACTTCAAATGGCGTATCGCCATTTAAGGAACTGTGCGGCTTTACAGTATTATAAAAATTCACAAAACGACATAATTCCTTTTGCCGATGCAATGGATCAGTAAACTCTGTTTTCTCATACCACATCTGCATAATCGTTCGTATTACGCGTTCCGCTTTGCCATTGGTTTGTGGACGTGCTGGGCGAGTGAATTTTTGATTGATATTGTTTTCAAAACACGCCACACCAAACGCATGATTTGCCGCACCTTTGTATTCACTACCATTATCTGAATAAATGCAGTCAATTTGGTATGGGCAAGGCTCTATGACTTGTTCAGTTAGAAATTTAGCCGCACTTGTAGCAGTTTTATCAGGCAAAATGGCAGCATACAACTCACGAGAAAAATCATCAATAGCAACAAACAGATACTCACGTTTATCCGTTGCTTTTTGTCCTTTAAGTAAAGGTAAGCGTTTGGTATCTACATGTACCATTTCGCCAGGATAAGATTTATTGTATCGTTGTGCTTGCTTTTTGAGTTTCTCTTGAATTTCTCGTTCTACTTTGGCTAATCGTTTCATACCGTATTTTGCTTGTTTGAAACGATTGTTGGTGCTGTTTTGCGGTTTAAGTAGGCGAAGACGAGCGGCTTTCAGTACACGATAAATGGTTTGGCGACTAACCATAAAACGGCGAGCCAGTGAAGTAACGCTTTCTTTGTTTTGCGTATAAGCTAGCCAAATGGCTTGACGATGGTGTGGGGTAAGGCGAGTGTTCTTATGGATATTCATGGCAGTATTGTCTTTCAATACTGTAAACAACGCTAGTAATTTCTACACCTTATGTACTAGGTGTACACGGCGGTCGCTGTCGCCTTGTCCTGATTTAAATTGAATCCACTATATTCATAAGGGTTGCGCCTCCGCTAAAACTTTCTGGCGAAATGTTTCAGGCAAATCTTTGGGTGTACGCACATCAACCGAAATACCTAAACTTTGCTCCAATTCATCTTGCAAACCACCTAAATCAAACAAAGTGGTTTTCGGCAAGGGGTCAACCAGTAAATCCAAATCGCTGTACTCGGTATCTGTGCCATGCAAAACCGAGCCAAAAATACGAGGATTACGGATGCGATATTGCTGAAACCTTTGCAAAACCCTATTTTTTGAACTTTTTTGAAAAATAAATTTCTTAAAATTCAAAAAATTAAAATTTTTAAATATCAAATTTTAGGAGTTTTGCAAAGGTTTCATACTAAATGGATTAACCAAATAAGTCCAAAGCGCATTAATTTAATGCCAAAGTAAAATGGCATACTAATTGGCATACCAATAAATCTAAAAAATAAAACCCACTGAAAAATCAGTAGGTTTTGATAAATCTTGGCGGAGGCTGTGAGATTCGAACTCACGGAGGGCTATCAACCCTCGACGGTTTTCAAGACCGTTGCATTAAACCGCTCTGCCAAACCTCCGCTGCGGTAAAGTCAAAATAATATAGCTTATTCTCTATTTTGGCAAGTGTTTTATATAAAAAAATCCCACAAAATCACAACAAACTGATTTCAAAAAAATAAAATTTTCAGGCAGCCTGAAAGATAAACCTTGTTTTTCTCCATATTATCCCTATATCGTGGGCATAGAAAATTCATTCAAGGATACGCACATTATGAGATATGACAAATTTACTAGTAAATTTCAGGCTGCCTTGCAAGCCGCTCAAAGTCTCGCCATAGCAGCAGACAATGGTTATTTGGAAGCAGCGCATGTTTTGAAAGTGCTGCTAGAGGACAATCAAAATGGCATGGCAGCACTACTTGCGCAAGCAGGTGGCGATGTTCAACAAATCAAACAAAGCATTCAGGCTGTGTTAAATACTTTGCCAAAGGTTTCAGGACAAGGCGGCGAAATGTATCCCAGCCGAGAATTGCAAAATGCTTTGAATTTGATGGATAAAGCGGCTGTTAAACGTGGAGATGCTTATATTGCTAGCGAATTATTTTTGTTGGGCATAATGCAAGCCAATGGTGCAACAGGCAAAATTTTGCAAGATGCAGGAGTAACAGAAAACAAATTAACACAAGCCATTGAACAACTGAACAAAGGACAAACTGTGGACAATCCCAACGCCGAAGACCAACGTGAAGCATTAAAAAAATACACTTTGGATTTAACCGAACGCGCACGCGAAGGCAAACTTGACCCTGTGATTGGTCGCGATGACGAAATCCGTCGCGCCATTCAGGTTTTGCAACGTCGCACAAAAAACAATCCTGTTTTGATTGGCGAACCTGGGGTCGGCAAAACGGCGATTGTGGAAGGCTTGGCGCAACGGATTGTGAATGGCGAAGTGCCTGAATCTTTGCGCAATAAGCGTTTGTTGGTGTTGGATTTGGCGGCTTTGATTGCGGGCGCGAAATACCGTGGCGAATTTGAAGAACGCTTGAAAGCCGTATTAAATGATTTGGCACAAGATGATGGCAACAGTTTGATTTTTATTGATGAAATTCACACATTGGTCGGCGCAGGCAAAACCGATGGCGCAATGGACGCAGGCAATATGCTCAAACCCGCGTTGGCGCGTGGCGAATTGCATTGCATTGGCGCGACCACGCTGGACGAGTATCGCCAATACATTGAAAAAGATGCGGCTTTGGAACGCCGTTTCCAAAAAGTCTTGGTGAATGAACCCAGTGTAGAAGACACGATTGCGATTTTGCGTGGTTTGCAAGAACGCTATGAAATCCATCACAGCGTAGACATCACCGACCCTGCGATTGTGGCGGCGGCGGAATTGTCCAATCGCTACATCACCGACCGTTTCCTGCCTGACAAAGCCATTGATTTGATTGACGAGGCAGCCAGTCGCATCAAAATGGAAATGGATTCCAAACCAGAGGCGATGGACAAACTTGACCGCCGCATCATTCAATTACAAATGGAAAAAATGCACGTTGCCAAAGAAACCGATGAGGCAAGCAAAAAGCGTTTGGCACTCATTGACGAAGAAATTGGCAGCCTGCAAAAAGAGTATGCCGATTTGGAAGAAATCTGGAAAGCCGAAAAAGCCGCATCGGTCGGTTCAAGCGATGTGAAAAAACAAATTGAAGAAACGCGCCTGAAAATTGAGCAAGCCAAACGTGCTGGCGATTATGCCAAAGCATCTGAATTGGAATACGGCGTGTTACCCAAATTGTTGCAGCAATTACAAACCGCCGAGCTTTCAGGCAGCCTGAAAACCGCTAACAAATTGTTTCGCACCGAAGTGGGCGCGGAAGAAATCGCGGAAATTGTGTCGCGCATGACGGGTATTCCCGTTGCCAAAATGATGGAGGGCGAGCGCGAGAAGTTATTGAAAATGGAAGATGTTCTGCATAAACGCGTGGTGGGGCAAGACGAAGCCGTCCGCGCGGTGGCAGACGCGATTCGCCGCAGCCGTTCGGGTTTGGCTGACCCAAATAAGCCGTATGGCAGTTTCCTGTTTTTGGGGCCAACGGGCGTGGGCAAAACGGAATTGTGCAAAACGTTGGCAAGTTTTCTGTTTGACAGCGAAGAGCATTTAATCCGCATTGATATGTCGGAATACATGGAAAAACACAGCATTGCGCGTTTAATTGGTGCGCCCCCCGGTTATGTGGGCTACGAAGAAGGTGGCTATTTGACCGAACAAGTGCGCCGCAAACCGTATAGCGTGATTTTGCTGGACGAAGTGGAAAAAGCCCACCCCGATGTGTTCAATATTTTGCTGCAAGTGTTGGACGATGGTCGTTTGACCGATGGGCAAGGTCGCACGGTGGATTTTAAAAACACGGTGATTGTGATGACGAGCAATATTGGCAGTCAGCATATTCAAGATTTAGGCGATACGGCAGACTATGACGCGGTAAAAGCAGCGGTCATGGGTGATGTGAAAGCGTATTTCCGTCCTGAATTGATTAACCGCATTGATGAAGTGGTGGTATTCCATGGTTTGAGTCAAGCGAATATTCGCAATATTGCTGCGATTCAATTAGGCAGCCTGAAAAAACGCTTGACAGCACAGAACTTGCGTTTAGAAATTTCAAACGCAGCATTAGATTTGATTGCGGCAGAAGGTTTTGACCCTGTGTATGGGGCACGTCCACTCAAACGCGCCATTCAGGCGGAAATTGAAAATCCGCTTGCCAAAGCTTTGTTAAGTGGTCAATATGCACCCGAAAGTGTGATTCGCATTGATGTTCATGATGACTATTTGATATTTGCATAATCAAATATATAAGGCAGCCTGAAACATAATTTTATGTTTCAGGCTGCCCTTATCATCATAATATTATAGTGGATTCAATTTAAATCAGGACAAGGCGACAGCGACCGCCGTGTACACATAGTACATAAGGGAGCTGGCAACGCTGTACTGGTTTAAATTGAATTCACTATATTAAATTGCCATTAAATCTTCTTCTTTGCTTGCCAACATTTTATCAACATCAGCAATATATTTATCGGTCAATTTTTGTACCGCTTCTTCGCCACGACGTGCTTCATCTTCCGATACTTCCTTGTCTTTCAACAATTTTTTGATGTGATCATTGGCATCGCGGCGCACGTTGCGAATGGAAACACGACCATCTTCAGCTTCGCTACGCACCACTTTAATCAAATCTTTGCGGCGTTCTTCTGTCAGCATTGGCATGGGTACGCGGATTAAATCGCCAACCGATGCAGGATTCAAGCCCAAATTAGAATCACGAATCGCTTTTTCAATTTTGCTTGCCATATTGCTTTCAAACGGTTTCACGCCGATGGTTCGCGCGTCCAACAAAGTTACGCTTGCCACTTGGCTCACAGGCACTTCGCTACCCCAATATTCCACAGAAACTTGGTCAAGCAAACCCGTGTGGGCGCGACCAGTACGCACTTTGGCAAGATTATCGCTCAATACTTCAATGGAGCGTTTCATTTTGGTTTCAGCTGATTTTTGAATGTCATTAATCATTTTTTCTGTCTCAAAAATATTTTCAGGCTGCCTGAAAACTGGGTGGATTAAAAAGGGTAAATGGTAACGTGATTGCGAGATAAGGACAAGTATTTCCTTGATTTTATTTGTATCATATCAACAAAAGGCAGCCTGAAAAATATGTCGTATCTTTTCATGCTGCCTTTATTTAAAAAATTTTAAAGATTATTTTGCTGCATCATACACTTCGCGCACAATCGCACCAATGTCGGCAATCCCTTTTTCCAGCGTTTCATCGGGTTGTGCAATGCTCATGCGGATGCATTCATGCGCATGACGATAATTTTGCGTATCCAGTCCCACAAAAAAATGTTCGCTTGGAATAATCAATGTGCCGCGTTCTTTCAGGCGTTCATACAATTCTTGCGATGTAATCGGCAAATCTTGGAACCAAACCCACAGGAAAATCGCGCCTTCTGGCTTGTGGATTTTCATTGGATACGCGCCCAATTCTTTTTTCAGCAGCGAAACCGCCAATGTTGCTTGTTTTTTGTAAAACGGTTGGATATGTTTATCAGATAACGTTTTCAGGCTGCCATCTTGCAATAATGGTGTAACCAGTGCGCCACCAAAACGTGTGGGCGCAAGATTGACAATCGCATTCAGGCTGCTAATCGCTTGTACCACTTCGGGTGCGGCAACAATAATGCCTGTGCGCACCCCTGGTAAACCGACTTTGGACAAGCTGAAACACAAAATAATATTCTCATGCCATGTCAGCGTGGCATCACTATGGATGATATTAGGAAATGGCATACCATAGGCATTATCAATAATTAAAGGAATGTGATATTTTTGTGCTAATGCATCTAAATGCGCCATTTCGTCATCGGTCAGCACATTGCCCGTTGGATTGGTTGGACGTGAGCAACAAATCGCGCCAATTTTGCCATTTTTCAATTCAGGCAAATTCTCCAGCGCATCAAAATCCACGCGATATTTGAAGAAACCGTGTTCGCCTTCATGCGACACATCTTCCATTTTGGGTGGTACGGAAATAAAGTGTTTGCCTTCAACATGTGCATCGCCATAGCCAATGTATTCGGGTGCAAGCGGCAACAAAATGGATTTGTCGCCATCGGCAAATTTGCCGCCGAACAAATTGAATAAATAGAAAAATGCGTTTTGTGAGCCGTTGGTCAGCGCAATATTGTCGGTTGTCAAACCCCAGTTGTATTCACGATTGAAAAAATCCACCAATGCTTGTAATAATTTTGCATCGCCTTGTGGTGTGGAATAATTACCGACACTTTCCACGCCTGCGCCATTGGCAACAATTTGTTCCAAAACGGTTTGGTAAACCGCGTCTATTTCAGGAATCCGCGCTGGATTACCACCACCCAGCATATTAATAGGGCGGTCGCTATTAAGCGCATTACCCAAATCGTCCATTAATTGCAAAATACCCGTTTTCTGGGTGAACTTGTTACCAAAATTAGAAAATTTCATTGTGTTTCCCTTGTTTTTATGAATTTTTAAGTGGAAAAGATTTTATAGCAAGAAAAGGATTTTGTGGGGAGAAATATTTTAAAAATGTGAATTTAGGTTAATTTCTATAAAGGCAGCCTGAAAAATATCAGAACCATTTTATTTTCATAGGTGTAGAAATAAACCGCGTTATTTACACAATGGAGGCATAAAATTTTGCCACTTGCACCTTATTCACCAGAGCTTAATCCCATAGAACAAACATGGGCAAACATTAAGAGATATGCGAACCATCTTACCCAGCGGAAGGCATTTGCATTTTACTGATACATTAGTGTCCTATTCTTATTTTAACTGACTATATTTACACCATTATTTACCCCCCATGAAAGGGAAAAAGAAAAAGGACTTACCTAAAAATAGTTAAGTCCTTGTTTAATTTGGTGGAGGTAAGCGGGATCGAACCGCTGACCTCTTGCATGCCATGCAAGCGCTCTACCAACTGAGCTATACCCCCAAAACTGGTGGCGAATCAGGGATTCGAACCCCGGACACAAGGATTATGATTCCTCTGCTCTAACCGACTGAGCTAATTCGCCGTGTTTGAAAGACCGAAACTATACTGATATTCCGTCATAGTGTCAATCACTTGGCAGCAATTTATTTGGGTTAAACAAACCGTGTGGGTCAAGTTGTGCTTTGATGGCACGCATCAAGGCGATTTCATCGGGCGTGCGCACGGTGTGCAGCCAATGTTTTTTCAGGCTGCCTATGCCGTGTTCGGCGGCAATGGTGCCATTTTGTGCGATAACATGATGATAAACAATGGTATTAATCGCATCTTCGTATTGATAAACATCGTTGTTTTTCACAGGCAAAAAGGTGTTGTAATGCAAACTGCCATCGCCCAAATGTCCAAATATCACCAATTGCATTTCGGGATATTTTTGCATCAATTCTGCGCTGCAATTTGCTACAAAATCAGCAACATGCACAATCGGTACGGCAATATCGTGTTTGATATTCGCACCCAAAGCGCGTTGGCTAGCGGAAATATTTTCGCGCAATGTCCATAAATCTTGTCGTTCTTGCTCGGATTGGGCTAATACGCTGTTTTCATAATGATTTTGATACAGAAATTCTGCCAATAAATCGCCCAAATCATCGCGTTTCAGGCTGTCTGTCAATTCCAATAAAATATGCCATGCGGATTGTGTCGGTGGGGTGATGCGGCTGTGTTGTGCGGAAATTTGGAGCGCAAATTCGCTGATAAGTTCAAAGCTGCACAAGCGTTCAGCAAAATGATTTTTGACCAGCGACAATAATTGGACGGCAGCCTGAATGCTTGCTACGCCAATCCATGCGGTGGCGATGGTTTGCGGTGGCGCAAATAATTTGAGCGTCGCGCCTGTGATGATGCCAAGCGTACCTTCACTACCAATAAACAAATGTTTCAATTCATACGCGGTGGTATTTTTGTGCAAAGGTGGCAAGTGAGAAACGATTTCGCCATTCGGTAACACGATTTCTAAACCCATGACCAAATCGCGCATGGTGCCATAACGCAAAACATTTAAGCCGCCTGCGTTGGTGGCAATATTGCCGCCAATTTGACATGAACCTTGACTGGCAAGGCTTAATGGAAAAAAACGATTGACTTCGGCAGCAGCGGTTTGAATATTTTGTAAAATGCAGCCTGAATCTACGGTAATGGTATTGTCGGCAAGATTGATGTTTCTGATTTGATTGAGTTTGCTGACATTCAACACAATCCCACTTTGGGCAACGCTACCGCCAACTGTGCCTGTATTACCGCCTTGTGGTGTGATGGGAATGCGATTGGTGGCGCAAAATCGGACGATTTTTTGTACATTTTCTACGCTTTTGGGTTGTACCACCAAACAATTTTGGCTGACATAGCGTTTGCGTTGGTCAAGCAAAAATGGGGCTTGGTCGGCTGGGATTTCGCTGGGGGAAAGGAAAGTAAGCAGTTGTGTATGCAGGGTTGATGTTGGCATGATTTGAGGCAGCCTGAAAATAAATAAGGCGAAAATTATAACAAAAGGCAGCCTGAAACCTAAATTTCCTTGCATTTTCTGACAGTTTTTAACGTGTCATTGCGCGAAATCGGTTAGAATGCACTTATTGATGATTTAACCTAAATAGATTATGAACCGATATTGTTATCGTCTCGCTGTTTTGTTTTTATTGGCTGTTGGAACAGTCAGCCATGCTGCGCCTAAATCTAACGAAACCAAAGCACGTCCTGCACAACAAAAACAGGCTGCAAACACTAAATCTACGGCTACCAAACCAAACAATACCAAACGTGAAACGGCTCGTAATGACAAAACGAACCAAAGTAATAAGGCTAAACAAGCAACACCAACTCGTACGACTAATAAGCGTGAAGAAGCAACAAAAAATACGGCTGCTTCCAAGCAAACGACTCAGCAATCCAATCGTTCTACTGCTAAATCTAGCAGTAGCAATGCACGCACAGCATCTAAAACAACAGTAAATACCAAACCTGCGACATCGTCTAAAGTGGCAACTGCACCTAAAACAACAGCATCGTCCAAAACAACGACGACATCCAAAACAACAAATACAACCAAATCAGCGACCACACCTAAAAACGCAACCACGTCTAAAACGACGCCGCCGTCTAGAACTGCGACTGCACCCAAGACAACGGCTACGCCCAAACCAACTGCTACACCTAAAACAACAACTGCACCCAAACCAGCAGCAACCCCAAAACCGACTACGCAACCCGCACCGCAACCACGTCCACAGCCAGCGCAAAAAAGTCCACCTGTGAGTAACAGTCGTGGTGATGCAGATGAATTGATTAGCAGCGCAATGGGATTTTTGGGCGTGGCATACCGATTTGGTGGGACATCGCCCACAGGCTTTGATTGCAGTGGTTTTATGCAATATGTGTTCCGCAAAGCATTTGCTGTGAATTTGCCGCGTACTTCTGCTGAACAAGCGACTGTGGGCGTGCATGTATCACGCAGCGATTTGCAACCAGGGGACATGGTATTTTTCCGTACACGCGGTTCACGCATTTCGCATGTGGGCATGTATGTCGGCAATGACCGTTTTATTCATGCGCCACGCTCGGGTAAAAGCATTGAAATCACCAGTTTGTCCAACAAATACTGGAATAGCAGATATGCAACTGCACGTCGTGTGAAACGCAATAATGCACAAAATTTTATTCGGAATTGATTTTCAGGCTGCCTTTATATAAATATAATAGTGCAAAAGGCAGCCTGAAAACAACATCAAAAAGGAAACAAGATGGCACAACCCCAAATGCCCAAATGGTATAGCGACAATGGCGACCCTGTATCCTGTACCGAAAAAATCAAAGTGATGCAGCAAAACATGGACGAGTTGTATCAAACCGCACAAGATGCGTTTGAAGATGCTTTGTTGATGGGTTGCAGCGAAACGCAATTACGCGAATATTTTCAAAAACTTATTCAAAATTTAGAAAATCCGTATCAATAAATAGGCAGCCTGAAAACGTTTCAGGCTGCCTTTCGCCACCAAATAAACAGGATAAAACATGAGTGTTCTTCGTCAAATTATTTTGGATACTGAAACCACAGGTTTCAACCACAGCGACCCTGATAATCCCGACCGCATGATTGAATTTGCGGGCTTGGAAATGAAAAATCGCCAATTTACCGACAATAATCTGCATTTGTATATTCATCCAGAGCGTGATATTCCCGAAGAAGCGATTCAGGTGCATGGGATTACTTTGGACAAATTGGCAGGTAAACCTGTATTCGCCGAAGTGGCGCAGCAAATTTTTGATTATTTGCAAGGCGCGGAATTGATTATCCACAATGCGAAATTTGACGTGGGATTTTTGAATGCGGAATTTGCCAGAGTGGGTTTGCCAACGGTGGAGAGCATTTGCCCGAATGTGATTGATACGTTGCAAATGGCGCGTGATGCTTACCCAGGGCAGAAAAATAGTTTGGATGCCTTGTGTTTGCGTTTGGACGTGGACAGAAGTAAGCGGGTATTGCATGGCGCATTGATTGACTGCGAATTATTGGGCGGTGTGTATCTGAAAATGACGCAAACGCAGTTTAGTTTGACTGACCAGTTTGATTCTATTTCGGCGAGTGCGGCGGCGGAAAACAGAGTACCACGTCCTGAATATTTGCGTGTTTTGCGTGCCAGCGATGAGGAAGTGGCGGCGCATGAAGCGTATTTGGATAAACTGGGCGAGACGTGTCTTTATCGTCAAAACATAGTGGACAAGGTAACAGCAGAATAATTAAAAGGCAGCCTGAAAAATAGTTTCAGGCTGCCTTCTATATATTTACCGATACAATTTTTCACGCGTAATATAATCTGCTACTGTTTCAGGCAGCCATTCATCAGCTTTTTTGCCTTTTGCCAATTCGGCACGAATTTGCGTGGAACTGACATCATACAAAGGTGCAGACAAGATTTTCAGGCTGCCTTTTTGCAAAGCATCGCCCAACCAATCGCGCAATTCATGCGGTGCGCTCATCAGATTTTGCCCTGCACGCGCGGCAACGGCAATATGCGTGTGGCGCACAAAAGTTTGCCAATTTTTCCATGTATGCAGTTGCAACAGGCTGTCCATGCCCAATAACCACCACAATTCATCTTTCGGGTAATGTTGCTTGAAAATTTGCACCGTATCCACCGAATAAGTTGCCCCTTCGCGTACCATATCCAAATCGCTGGCGGCAAAATGTGGCTTGTCAGCAATCGCTGCTTCCACCATCGCCAAACGATGCTTTGCTGCCACACGCTCGCCTTGTTTGTGATACGGGTCGCCAGCAGGTAAAAATACCACTGTATCCAACGCCAATTCTTCGGCAAACGCATGGGCAATGTGCAAATGTCCTTTGTGAATCGGGTCAAAACTGCCACCAAATAAACCGAGTTTCATGCTGCAGATTCCTGTGCTTCATTGACATCTTCTTCCACCAACGACAATCCACCTGTGTGCGGGTCAATGACCAATCCGTGTACTGCAATGTGTTTGGGCATCAGCGGATGATTGCGAATGGTATTAACGGTGTGGCGCACGCTGGTTTCCACGTCATCAAAACCTGTTAGCCATGCGTTTAAATCAATGCCAGCATTACGCAGCGTGTCAATGCGTTCATCGGGAATACCTTGTTCACGCGCTTTTTCCAAAAATTCAGGCGCATTTAAACCACGCATACCGCAGTCAAAATGTGCCACCACCATAATTTCTTCTACGCCCAATTCAAATACCGCAACCAACAAAGAACGCATGACCGCACCCCATGGATGCATCACCAACGCACCTGCGCTTTTAATCATTTTCACATCGCCATTACGCAAGCCCAACGCGGCAGGCAATAATTCCACCATGCGCGTATCCATGCACGACAAAATCGCCAATTTGCGTTCGGGGTATTTACCTGCTTCAAAGGCTTCATAGGCTTTTGATGCGACAAATTCACGGTTATGCGCCAAAATTTCATTCAATTCAGACATGCTTTTTCCTTGTAGGATAATGATGAGTGTGATGTCGCATTATACGGTTTTCAGGCTGCCTTGGGTTAATTGGATAAAAAGGCAGCCTGAATGGGTTTTGCAAAAATTTCAGATTACAGTGAATTTTTGAATCCGACACATCTTGTACCACATGGAAAATATTGGATATATATAGTCGCTTAAAATAAAAATAGGACAAGGCGACCACGCCCGCCGTGTACACCGAGTACATAAGGGTGCTGACAACGCTGTACTGGTTTAGCAAATTCACTATAACTATCTGACTTACATGTAAAAAATATATTTAATACATCATTTTTTCAGGCTGCCTGAATATTTTTTATCGTGTATCATAAGGCAGCCTAAAAAACTGTGTTATACCGTAACGCAAAATCATGTACAATGCCTTTCTTTTAGCACCAACACAGGAGATGTATCATGTTCAACAAAATGATTAAACCGACCACTTGCGCCGTTGCATTATTGTTTTCAGGCTGCATTTGGGCGGACACTTTACCCGTAGTCAGCAGTTTCAGTATTTTGGGCGATGTAACCAAACAAATCGGTGGTAATCGCGTGAGCGTAACCAATTTGGTGGGCGCAGATGCAGATGCACACGCTTATCAATTAACCAGCGCAGATGTGAAAAAAATTGCAGGCGCAAAACTTGTGTTGCTCAACGGTTTGGGTTTGGAACAAGCCGATGTTTTGCGTGCGGTAAGACAAAGTCGCGTGCCCTATGCCGAAGCCACAGCAGGCATCACACCGCTGAAAAATGAAGAAGGCGGGCATCATCACCATCATCATGGCGAAGACGGACATCATCACGACCATGGCGAATTTGACCCACACGTTTGGCACGACCCTGTTTTGATGCAAAAATATGCCGCCAATGTAACCGCCGCCTTAATTAAAGCCGACCCTGCTGGTGCTAGCTATTATCAAGCACGTTTCAAAACCTATTCTGCCGAATTGGTGAAATTGGACGCTTACGCCCGTCAGCAATTCAATGCCATTCCACGCGATAAACGCAAAGTTTTGACAGGACATCACGCGTTTAATTATTTGGCAAAACGCTACGGCGTTACTTTCCTTGCGCCACAAGGTGTCAGCACCGAAGCGCAACCTTCTGCGAAAACCGTGGCAGCGATTATCCGCCAAATCAAACAACAAGGCGTGAAAGCCGTGTTCGCGGAAAACATTAAAGACGGTCGCATGGTACAGCGCATCGCCCAAGAAACAGGCGTGAAAATGGGTGGTACTTTGTATTCTGATGCGTTGAGCAAAGGCGCACCTGCTAAAACTTATACCGATTTATTCCGCTACAATGTACGTGTGATGAGCAGCGCGATGAAATAATTGGTAGAAAATTAAATTCAATCAAAAGGCAGCCTGAAAATAAGTTCTCAGGCTGCCTTTAAATATTAAAAAACAGATTTTTCATTTATTTATTGTTTTCAGGCTGCATTTTTTGATATAAATACTTTCAGGCTGCCTTTCATTACCCTACAAAATAAAAAACATCGTCATTCCCGCGTAGGCGGGAATCCAACGTTGAGTTACACAAACTTTTGTTTCTTAAAGTTAAAAATGGATTCCCGCCTACGCGGGAATGACGGCAGCTTTTTCTGTTTCAGGCAGCTTATTTCAGTTTTGTAGGGTAGTGAAAGGCTGCCTGAAAAAACCATTTCCCCTACTTTATTCATACTTATGAACGCCATTTCCATCCAAAATCTTTCCCACCGTTTCGGCAATGTACTCGCATTGGACAACGTATCGCTGGACATTCCAAGCGGCGCAACCGTTGGCTTAATCGGGCCCGACGGCGTAGGCAAATCCACCCTATTGTCGCTGATTGCAGGCGTGCGCGTGATACAAACAGGCAATGTGAATGTTTTGGTCGGCAATATGGCAGATGCAGCCACACGACAAGCCCTGTCGCATCGCATTGCCTATATGCCGCAAGGTTTGGGACGGAATTTGTATCCCACCTTATCCGTGTACGAAAACATTGAATTTCACGCACGATTATTTGGACTCAACGCAGCAGAATGCCAACAACGCATTCAACGATTATTGGACGCGACAGGACTCGCGCCCTTTCCCGACCGCGCCGCAAGCAAACTATCAGGTGGCATGAAACAAAAATTGAGTTTGTGTTGCGCCTTGGTACACAATCCCGAAATCTTGATTTTGGACGAACCAACCACAGGCGTTGACCCCTTGTCGCGCCGTCAATTTTGGCAATTGGTCAGCGATTTGCAGCAAGAACAAAGCGGCATGACCGTGATTGTCGCCACCGCATACATTGACGAAGCGGAACAATTTGAACATTTATTGGCGATGGACGCAGGCAAATTATTGGTTAATCAACCCACGCGCCAAGTCATGCAACAATTGGGCGCAAGCACATTAGAAGAAGCCTATATCCAATTATTGCCCAAAGAAAAACAAGGTTCAGGCAGCCTGAAAATCACGCCATTTGAACCTTTGCCCAATATGCCGCCCGTAATGGAAGCACATGGTTTAACCAAAAAATTTGGCGATTTTACCGCCGTCAATCACGTCAGTTTCACCATTCAAAAAGGCGAAATTTTTGGTTTTTTGGGCGCGAACGGTTGCGGCAAATCCACCACCATGAAAATGCTGACAGGCTTGATTCCTACCACCGAAGGCACCGCTAAATTGCTCGGTCAGCCTATTGATGCCGACAATGCAGAAATTCGTATGCGCGTGGGTTATATGTCGCAAGCCTTTTCTTTATACGAAGAATTGACCGTCAAACACAATCTGGTTTTGCACGCCAAGTTATACCAAATGGACGGCGAAAGTGGTCGCGCCGCCGTCCAAAAAGCCTTGCGTGATTTTGATTTGGACAATGTTGCCGATGTTGCGCCTGCATCTTTGCCGCTGGGGATTCGCCAGCGTTTGCAATTAGCAGCCGCGTGTTTGCATTCGCCCGAAGTGTTGATTTTGGACGAACCGACTTCGGGCGTGGACCCTGCCGCGCGTGATATGTTTTGGCGCACTTTGCTCAAATTATCGCGCGAAGACCGCATGACGATTTTCGTGTCCACGCATTTTATGAACGAAGTGGAACGCTGCGACCGCATTTCCATGATGAATCGTGGCCGCGTTTTGGCGATTGGTACACCAGCGGAACTCATCGCACAAACGGGTCAGCCGAATATGGAAGAAACCTTTATTCATTATTTGTTGCAAGATGCGCGTGATGAAACGGCAGAACGGGCGGCGAAACGAACGTATCAAGCCGATAATCCACATCATGAATCTTTCAGGCAGCCTGAAAACATAGGCAGCCTGAAATATGAAAATGGAGAACCGATTTGTTTGGGCGATGATGTGCAAGAGGGTAAATTACAGGGGCGCGTGGTGGCGTTAATCGCGCAAAATCAATACTCAGACCATATGAACGCGCAAGATTGGGCGCATTTGCAAACAGGCGCGGTGGTGGATTTTGAGCAAGCAGGTTTTGTGCATTATGCCGACCAACCATCTGCTAATCATTTGTTGTTTATTTCGCGTGTGATTTCGCCCGTTTCAGGCAGCCTGAAAACCGAAACCACATTTGAAAAACATGACCGCAGCCAAAATTGGCGGTATTTATTGGCTACGGTGTGGACATTTGCGTTGCGTGAAACCAAAGAATTGGTGCGCGGTAAAATCCGTTTGTTTTTTGCGCTGTTTGGTCCGTTGATTATGTTGGCATCTATTGGCTGGGCGATTTCGTTTGATGTCAATAATCTGCATTTTGCGGTATGGGACAAAGACCAAAGTGCGATTAGTCGGCAGTTGGCACAACAATTTCGTGGTTCAGCGTATTTTATAGAGCTGCCTGAAATTCATTCTGCTGCCGAAGCGGATAGATTGTTGCAAAGTAATCGGGCGATGTTGATTGTGGATATTCCTGCGGGATTTGGGCGCGATGTGCAACAAGGTAGGCAGCCTGAAATCGGCATCATGATTGACGGCACCACGCCATTTAATGCCAGCAATGTCAATGCTTATTCTGCGGCATTGGTGCAGCGATTTAATCTGGAATTTCTGCAAGAACAAGGTTTCAGGCTGCCTGAAAGTGCGGCGATTGTGCCACGTTATATGTATAACCAAGATTTCAAAAGCGTTAATGCAATGGTACCTAGCATGTTAATGATGATGCTGATGATGATTCCTGCGATTATGACGGCGTTGAGTGTGGTGCGTGAGCGCGAAATGGGGTCTATTGCCAATTTGTACGCATCGCCTGCGCGTGTGTGGCAATATTTGTTGGGTAAACAGTTGCCGTATATTGTGATGGGCGCGACCAATGCCTTGTGTTTGACCGTGATGGTGGTGTTTTGGTTTGGTGTGCCGTTGAAAGGTTCGTTTTGGGCATTGATGTTGGGCGCAACTTTATTGGTGTGCGCGTCCACGGCTTTGGGTTTGCTGGTGTCATCATTTGTGAAATCGCAAACGGCGGCGTTTTTCATCAGTTCACTGGGGACGATGATTCCGACCGTGAATTTTTCGGGCTTGATGTATCCCGTTTCCACCATGACGGGTGGCGCAAAAGCGATGGGCTTGGGTTTTCCTGCATCGTGGTTTCAGCGCATCAGCATTGGCAGTTTTACCAAAGGATTGGGCGTGCCGAATTTGTTGATGGAATGCGCGATTTTGGCGATGTTTGGCATCGTTTATTTGATGCTGGCGTGTATTTCATTGAGAAAACAAGAAAAATAATGTTTCAGGCTGCCTTACTGTACACAATAAAAAAGATTTCCGTAGGTCGGGCATTTATGCCCGACATGATGAATCACGGCGTATGGTGTTGGGCATGAATGTCCGACCTACAACTGCTTTTTGTATTGTTATTTATATTCAGGCAGCCTGAAAAAGGAATAAACAAATGAACCGAACCTTCAAAAACATCTGGGCATTGATGCGTAAAGAATTTCGCAGCGTATTTGGCGACAAAGTTTTGTCAGTATTGATTGTGCTGGTGTTCACGGGCATGGTGATTCAGGCTGCCAATGGTATCAGTACCGATGTCAAAAATGCCACCGTTGGCGTGATTGATTTAGACCATTCCACTTTATCGCATCGCATTGTGGACAGTTTGCTGGAACCGCAGTTCAAAAAACCTGTTTACATTCAACGCGAACAAGCGGACGAATTGATGGACAAAGGTCAGTTGATTTTTGTACTGGAATTTCCGCCCAATTTTGAAAAAGACATTGTGGCAGGGCGCGCACCCGAAGCACAATTATTGGTTGATGCCACCACCATGACCCAAGCGGGCATTGGGCAAGTGTATATTTCGCAGATTTTTCAGCGCGAAATTTTGGCGTTCACGGGACAAACGCAAATATTCCAGCAAATCATGCCCAGCCAATACGCGCTGAATGTGTTGTATAACCCAAATGGCGAAAGTCCATGGTTTCAAGGCGTGGCTCAAGTGAACAATATGATTTCCATGCTCGCGCTGGTGTTGGTGGGCGCGGCGGTGATTCGTGAGCGCGAACGTGGCACGATTGAGCATTTGTTGGTGATGCCTGTTACCGCCAGCGAAATTGTGTTAGCGAAAATTTTGGCAAATGGCTTGGTGGTATGCGTTGCGGCGACTTTGTCTATGCAATTTGTGGTGAGTGGCGTGATTGGTTTGCCGATTGCGGGCAGCATTGGGCTGTATTTTTTGGGAACGGCGGTGTTTATGTTTTCCGTTGCCAGCCTTGCCGTGATGTTGGCAACCCTTGCACCAACCATGCCACAATACAGTTTGCTGATGATGCCAATTTATATTGTGGCATTATTGTTTTCAGGCAGCTCATCGCCACGCCACAATATGCCGCAAACCGCGCAATGGGTAAGCGAATATTGGCCGACCACGCAATTTGCCACTTTCGCACAAAATGTAATTTTTCGCGGTGCGGGTCTGGAAATTGTTTATCCGCAATTATTGGCAATGGCGATTGTGGGTGGCGTGTTTTTGGGTTTTGCGCTGTTTCGGTTTCGCAAAATGTTGGAAAAACAGGGTTGATTATTTTTCAGGCTGAAACTTTTGCAAAATCTGTTCAGGCAGTCTGAAACCTTTGCAAATACCAAACTTATTCAGACTGCTTAAAAATTCGTAGGATGTATTCTGATATCCAACAATTTTTCAAATAAAAACAAATCATTATTATAGTGGATTCAATTTAAACCAGGACAAAGCGACAGCTCCCTTATGTACCAATGGCACATAAGGGAGCTGGCAATACTGTATCATTTTTATGGAGCTGTACTAGATAATTAGGTAAATTCAATTTAGGTTAGAATAATCCCCATGAAAGAATAATCCCCATGAAAAAACATGAAAAAAGTCGTTTAAGCTAGTATAAACAAACTCATTGAGCTATTTGTTGCCAGTATAACTGCTCGCACAGTAGTTCAATTGGTTAGAGTGAACAAAAATACAGCAGCCAGCCTATTATTTCTATCATTTACGCTTACTTATCTATCAAAAACAGCCTTCATTTGGAAATGCTAGAAGGTAAAATTGCAGTTGATAAAAGTTATTTTGGTGGTCTAATAAGGGGAAACGTGAACGTGGTACATCTAGAAAAGTCACTATATTTGGTCTTTTGAAGCGTAATGGTCAAGTTTACACGGTTGCTATTACCAATACACAGACAGCCACTTTATTACCGATTATGAGTGAAAAAGTAAAGCCTGACAGTATTGTTTACACGGATTGTTACCGCAGTTATGGCGTATTTGGATGTAAGTGCATTTAATCATTTTCGCATTAATCACGGTACGCATTTTACGGAAAAACACAATCATATAAATAGAATTGAAAACTTTTGTAGTCAAGCGAAACTTCATTTACACAAGTTTAACGGCATACCCAAAGTGCATTTTGAGCTGTATTTAAAGGAATACGAATGACGTTTCTCTTGTTCTATTTTCAAACAATTAGTAAAGCAACATTTGTTCTAGTTATCTAGTACAGCCCCAAAATGATTTTTTCCACCACACTTGTAAGCTACACCCTAATTTGTTTGGGTTACAAAAGTTGCATTCTAATTTTGAACACCTGATGCATTTTGTGTTACAGCTGCACCTGTTTCACCAGAAATCGTTACTCTGTTACGCAATTTTTCAACAGTTTTCTGACCAATTCCCTTCACTTCGGTCAGTTCATCTACTGATTTAAATCCACCATGTTGTTTACGATAAGCAATAATACTCTGAACTTTCGCTTCTCCAACACCCGTTCCTTTTAATGCTGCAACCAATTCTTCCGCAGTAGCCGTATTGATATTTACCACCACAGCTGGCGCAGCTTGATTATCAGCAGATTTTTTCTTACTCCTTGACTTTTTAGCAGGCTCTTCTTTTGCATTTTCTGCTGAAACCGAACTTTCAGACATTAAACCAACCGCATTTGTTGAGTTATTAGTTTGCTGCTCACCACAAGCAGATAATCCTAATAATGCAGATACACATAATAAAAAGGTTAATTTTTTGAATTTCATCACATGAACTCCCATACAAATGTGTTTTTAACAATGATTACTGGTAATTCGTTTCGCAGTTATATAATGAATTATTTTTTAAAATTAGGACAGCATTTTAGTTAGTCTATCCTAGTTCCAATTTAATCCACTGTATCACTTTCACACTAACAATGCTACATCATCAGCGATATCCAGAATATCATAATTCTTCTTATTTTTCATTGAAATTTACCATTTTAGATAAGTATAGTGAATTCAATTTAAACCAGTACAGCGTTGCCAGCTCCCTTATGTACTAGGTGTACACGGCAGTCGCCGTCACTTTGTCCTGATTTAAATTGAATCCACTATAGTTTCAGACATTCAGGCAGCCTGAAAATAAAAAAGCACTTTCCAAAATGGAAGTGCTTTTTTGTAATCCATAAAACGTAAAATTAACGTTTTGAGAATTGTTTTGCACGACGTGCTTTGCGCAAACCTGGTTTTTTACGTTCAACTTCACGCGCATCACGAGTTACAAAGCCTGCAATAGACAATGCTGGTTTCAATGCTGCGTCGTAATCAATCAAAGCACGAGTAATGCCATGACGTACTGCACCAGATTGACCTGTTTCGCCACCACCTGTTACGTTTACTTTGATGTCAAATGCTTCTAGGTTTTCAGTCAAAACCAAAGGTTGGCGTACCACCATGCGACTGGTTTCGCGTGAGAAAAACTCATCAACTGGGCGACCGTTTACAATGATTTGACCTGTGCCTTTTTGCAAGAACACACGAGCTACTGAGCTTTTACGGCGACCTGTGCCGTAGTAGTATTTACCGTTCATTTATCTGTGTCCTTCAATTAAATATCTAAAACTTTAGGTTGTTGCGCAGCGTGTTGGTGTTCTGCACCAGCATACACTTTCAGTTTTTTAATCATTGCGTAACCCAAAGGACCTTTTGGCAACATGCCTTTAACGGCTTTTTCCAAAGCACGACCTGGGAATTGCTCTTGCATTTCGCGGAATGTGCGTTGATAAATACCACCAGCATAACCAGAGTGGCGATAGTAAATTTTGCCTTCGTTTTTATTGCCTGTTACGCACAATTTGTCAGCATTGATAACAATAATGTAATCACCCGTATCAACATGAGGTGTGTATTCAGGTTTGTGTTTACCGCGCAAACGGCTTGCAACTTCTGCTGCTACGCGACCCAATACTTTGTCAGTCGCATCAATCACAAACCATTCGCGTTGCACTTCGTGCGGTTTCGCTGAAAAGGTTTTCATGGGATTAAGTCCAATAAATATAATAATAGAAACCGCTAATTTTATGGATTTTTTACTTTTATGTCAATCGCTACGTGCATTTGTTTTGAAGGCTGCCTGAAAATATTTTCAGGCAGCCTTGAGGAGATTATTGTAATTTTTTTGTTTGCTAATTTTATTTTGTCTATTTTTTGTTGATGAAAAATAAAGACAGCCTGAAAGATTAGGTACCTAAGAACCAAAATTTGGCTAACCATGCGATGGCAACAAACCATACCATTACAGGAACTTCTTGGGTGCGTTTACACAATAATTTAATGGTGGCATAGGCGATAAAGCCCATGGCAATGCCATCTGCAATGGAATAGGTAAACGGCATAAACGCAATCGTGATGAATGCTGGTGCGGCTTCGGTAATGTCTTTCCAATCAATTTCTACGGCGGAGCGCATCATTTGTACGCCGATATACAACAAAGCTGGTGCGGTGGCAAAAGCGGGGACAGCTTTGGCAAGTGGCGAAAACCACAAACAAGCGAGCATCAATACGCCTACGGTAATCGCGGTTAAACCTGTACGTCCGCCAGCAGCTACGCCTGATGCGCTTTCAATATACGGTGTGGTGGACGATGTACCCAAACCTGCACCTGCAACAATGGCGATGCTGTCAGCAAATAAGGCGCGTTTCAAACGGGGTAAATGTCCGTTTTTATCCAGCATACCAGCACGGTGCGCAACGCCAACCAATGTGCCTGTACTGTCAAATAAATCCACCAAGAAAAATACGAAAATAACCGCAATCAGGCTGCCTGAAAACAATTGGTTGAAGTCCATTTGCATAAATGTGGGCTGCAAGCTGGGGATGCTTTCTACTACGCCTGTGATTTGGGTTAAACCCAATGCCCACGCTAGCATTGTTACAACAAAAATACTGATGATAATTGCACCACGAATTCGGTAGTAATCTAACGCGATGGTTAAGAATAAACCCAATAATGCCAGTAACACAGGGAAATTTGGAGATTTTACGCCATCTTCAATAATAAAAAATTCACCCATTTTCAATAAAGTGGCTTCGTTGCCAACCACCAAACCTGAACCTTTGAGTGCAATCAATGCTAAAAACAAGCCGATACCTGCTGAAATTGCCATTTTCAAGCCCATAGGTAAGGCATTAACCAGCATTTCACGAATTTTTAAGAAACTGAAAAGAATGAAGATAATACCTGATACGAATACAGCGGCGAGTGCAACTTGCCAAGGCACGCCCATACCTTTGACGACACTGAATGTGAAGTAGGCGTTCAAGCCCATACCAGGGGCGAGTGCAATCGGATAATTTGCCAATGCGCCCATAACGAAGCAACCGATAGCAGATGAAATACAAGTTGCGACAAAAACTGCGCCAAAATCCATGCCTGCAATGGATAAAATAGATGGATTGACAATAAGAATGTAGCACATGGTCAGGAATGTAGTGAAACCTGCGAGGATTTCAGTACGGACAGTTGTGCCGTTTTCGGAGAGTTTGAACCAGCGTTCAAGCAAAGAATTTTGTGTTGCCATGATATTTTCACACAAGGGGTTGGAAAGTGCGAAATTATAGTATTTTTAGTAGATTTTGTGTGATAAGGCTGCCTGAAAAATATTTTTAGATATAGTGAATTATATTTTCAGGCTGCCTAATCAAAAAATAAGGCAGCCTGAAAAAGTAGCAATTATGCTTGTAGACTTTGATGCAAGCGTTGTGCTGTTTGATAGGCTTCATCTGCTGTGTCGGCTAACACGGTAAAATGTCCCATTTTACGCGCAGGTCGTGCCGATAATTTGCCGTATAAATGCAAATGTGCTTGCGTGTGTTGTTGTAATGGCAACCAATTAGGCTCACTGCCGTCTTCGCCCCACACATCGCCCCACACATCGCCCAAAATATTTGCCATGCAACATGGCATAAGCAATGTAGTATTCGCAGGTGGCAAGCCGCACATGATACGCACTTGTTGCTGAAATTGGCTGATGGCACACGCATCAATAGTATGATGACCACTATTGTGTGGACGTGGCGCAATTTCATTTACCAACAATTCTTGCTCATCACCAACCACAAACATTTCTACCGCCAACACACCCACATAGTCCAACTCATTTGCCAAACGAATTGCCATTTGTTTGGCTTGTTGCTGAATTTTTTCAGGCAGCCTTGCTGGTACGATGGAATAGGACAAAATACCATTTTCATGCTGATTTTCAGCTGGGTCAAAAGTGGTAATGTGTTGATTATCCAAACGGCACACCACAACGGAAATTTCCGCACGCAAATCCACCAATTTTTCTAATACACAGGGCACTTCTTTTTGTTGAATAAATGCTTGGCGCAATTCATCTAATGTTTTCACACGAATCTGTCCTTTACCATCGTAGCCCAAAGTTGCTGTTTTGAGTACCGCTGGCAAATATTGCGCTGATTGTTCAGTAATATCATCAGATTTGACGATTTCCTGATAAGGTGCAGTTTGCAAGCCTGCTTTGCGTATCCACGCTTTCTCTAAAATACGATTTTGCGCAATGGCAACACTTTCACCACTTGGCGAAACACGCGTATGTTGAGCTAAATCTATCATAGATTGCGCATTAACATTCTCAAATTCAGTTGTTATGGCTGCGCATTTTGCTAATTCTTTTAATGCAGCGACATCATCAAATGCTGCACATAAATGCTGGTCTGCAAACCGAGCAGCTGGCGCATTTTTATCGGGGTCAAGTACAATCACGCGATAGCCCATTGTTTTAGCAGCAATGGCAAACATACTACCCAGTTGTCCGCCGCCTAATATACCAAGAGTAGAGGGAGGTAAAATTGGATTCATTGAAATTTCATATTGTTTTTTAAATGACATGGGAGATTATAGAGGTTTTTTATGATTTGAAATAGGCATGCTATGAAGATAAATTATTTTTCATTAGCTCCAAATCATTCTCGCCCAAAGCAAATCTCCCTAGCATATATCGTAATATACTAGGGAGCTAGAATAATAAGTTTGGCGATGACCTACTTTCGCATAGGGACTATACTATCATCGGCGCTAGTTCGTTTCACTGTCCTGTTCGAGATGGGAAGGAGTGGTGCCAAACCGCTATGGTCGCCAAACATAAACTGTCAAACTGGAAAGCCTTTATCTTTGGTATTTGTTTTTGGTGATGACTGAGTCATCAGTAAGCTTTATTTTCATTTTTGTTTACTTTGATTTCAGTTTTTCTATTTTCAAAGTCCTTCAAATGATAGAGTCAAGCCTTACGGGCAATTAGTATCGGTTAGCTGCACGCATTACTGCGCTTCCACACCCGACCTATCAACGTTGTGGTCTACAACGACCCTTCAATGCGGTTAAATCGCAGGGGAAGTCTCATCTTTGGGCGAGTTTCGCGCTTAGATGCTTTCAGCGCTTATCTCTTCCGAACTTAGCTACCCGGCTATGCTTCTGGCGAAACAACCGGTACACCAGAGGTTCGTCCACTCCGGTCCTCTCGTACTAGGAGCAGCCCCCGTCAAACTTCCAACGCCCACTGCAGATAGGGACCAAACTGTCTCACGACGTTTTAAACCCAGCTCACGTACCACTTTAAATGGCGAACAGCCATACCCTTGGGACCGACTACAGCCCCAGGATGTGATGAGCCGACATCGAGGTGCCAAACTCCGCCGTCGATATGGACTCTTGGGCGGAATCAGCCTGTTATCCCCGGAGTACCTTTTATCCGTTGAGCGATGGCCCTTCCATTCAGAACCACCGGATCACTATGTCCTGCTTTCGCACCTGCTCGACTTGTCGGTCTCGCAGTTAAGCTACCTTTTGCCATTGCACTATCAGTCCGATTTCCGACCGGACCTAGGTAACCTTCGAACTCCTCCGTTACTCTTTGGGAGGAGACCGCCCCAGTCAAACTGCCTACCATGCACGGTCCCCGACCCGGATTACGGGTCTGGGTTAGAACCTCAAAGCCACCAGGGTGGTATTTCAAGGACGGCTCCACAGAAACTGGCGTCTCTGCTTCTAAGCCTCCCACCTATCCTACACAAGTGACTTCAAAGTCCAATGCAAAGCTACAGTAAAGGTTCACGGGGTCTTTCCGTCTAGCAGCGGGGAGATTGCATCTTCACAACCATTTCAACTTCGCTGAGTCTCGGGAGGAGACAGTGTGGCCATCGTTACGCCATTCGTGCGGGTCGGAACTTACCCGACAAGGAATTTCGCTACCTTAGGACCGTTATAGTTACGGCCGCCGTTTACTGGGGCTTCGATCCGATGCTTGCACATCTTCAATTAACCTTCCAGCACCGGGCAGGCGTCACACCCTATACGTCCACTTTCGTGTTAGCAGAGTGCTGTGTTTTTAATAAACAGTCGCAGCCACCGATTCTCTGCGACCCTGATTGGCTTACGGAGCAAGTCCTTAACCTTACAGGGCATACCTTCTCCCGAAGTTACGGTATCAATTTGCCGAGTTCCTTCTCCCGAGTTCTCTCAAGCGCCTTAGAATTCTCATCCTGCCCACCTGTGTCGGTTTGCGGTACGGTTCTGATTCAACTGAAGCTTAGTGGCTTTTCCTGGAAGCGTGGTATTTGCTACTTCGTAACCGTAGTTACTCGTCATCACGTCTCGGTGTTAAGAAAGAGCGGATTTGCCTACTCTTTCCACCTACTGGCTTAAACAAACTATTCCAACAGTTTGCTAGCATAACCTTCTCCGTCCCCACATCGCATTGAATCAAAGTACGGGAATATTAACCCGTTTCCCATCGACTACGCATTTCTGCCTCGCCTTAGGGGCCGACTCACCCTACGCCGATGAACGTTGCGTAGGAAACCTTGGGCTTTCGGCGAGCGGGCTTTTCACCCGCTTTATCGCTACTCATGTCAACATTCGCACTTCTGATACCTCCAGCAGCCTTTACAAGCCGCCTTCACAGGCTTACAGAACGCTCCCCTACCATGCTTTAAAAGCATCCGCAGCTTCGGTTACAGATTTGAGCCCCGTTACATCTTCCGCGCAGGAAGACTCGACCAGTGAGCTATTACGCTTTCTTTAAATGATGGCTGCTTCTAAGCCAACATCCTGGCTGTCTGTGCCTTCCCACTTCGTTTACCACTTAATCTGTCATTTGGGACCTTAGCTGGCGGTCTGGGTTGTTTCCCTCTTGACACCGGACGTTAGCACCCGATGTCTGTCTCCCATGATTGCACTTTCTGGTATTCTGAGTTTGCAATGGGTTGGTAAGTCGCAATGACCCCCTAGCCATAACAGTGCTTTACCCCCAGAAGTGATACATGAGGCACTACCTAAATAGTTTTCGGGGAGAACCAGCTATCTCCGAGTTTGTTTAGCCTTTCACCCCTATCCACAGCTCATCCCCGCATTTTGCAACATGCGTGGGTTCGGACCTCCAATGCGTTTTACCGCACCTTCATCCTGGCCATGGATAGATCACTCGGTTTCGGGTCTACACCCAGCAACTATGCGCCCTATTAAGACTCGGTTTCCCTACGCCTCCCCTACTCGGTTAAGCTCGCTACTGAATGTAAGTCGTTGACCCATTATACAAAAGGTACGCAGTCACACCATAAAGGTGCTCCCACTGTTTGTATGCATCAGGTTTCAGGTTCTATTTCACTCCCCTCCCGGGGTTCTTTTCGCCTTTCCCTCACGGTACTGGTTCACTATCGGTCGATGATGAGTATTTAGCCTTGGAGGATGGTCCCCCCATATTCAGACAGGATTTCACGTGTCCCGCCCTACTTGTCGTGCGCTTAGTACCATTAATGTGTTTTCGGATACGGGGCTATCACCCACTATGGCGGACTTTTCCAAGTCCTTCTCCTAACGCATCAATTATCACGCACAGGCTGCTCCGTGTTCGCTCGCCACTACTTACGGAATCTCGGTTGATTTCTTTTCCTCGGGGTACTTAGATGGTTCAGTTCTCCCGGTTCGCTTCACCAGTCCTATGTATTCAGACTGGGATACTGTACAAGTACAGTGGGTTTCCCCATTCGGACATCGCGGTATCATTGCTTTTTTGCCAGCTTCTCCGCGCTTTTCGCAGGCTTACACGTCCTTCATCGCCTATCATCGCCAAGGCATCCACCTGATGCACTTATTCACTTGACTCTATCATTTGAAGAACCTCTGACTTTGCAAAAACTGGCGTTGACTACCAATCTTTACTTAAATTCTCAAACAATAAAGCTTACTGCTTTGTTGTGAGTAGTTTGTGCCTTTTGTGTTTCACAAACTACTTGATACAATCATCACCCAAATTCGCACAATCTTTCATTTCTATATTTAAAGATTGCTTTGTCTTTGTTTGTTGATTTCGGCTTTCCAATTTGTTAAAGATCGATGCAATCATTTCCCGACTTTGTCAGGAAATTGCAAATTAAAACAAGCAAACTATTCATTCTACACAAACTCGCTTTAATTTGCAATTTCATTTTATTTAATCTTGGTGGAGGCAAACGGGATCGAACCGATGACCCCCTGCTTGCAAAGCAGGTGCTCTACCAACTGAGCTATGCCCCCAGTATTCCTGTGCTGCAACTGGTGGGTCTGGTAGGACTTGAACCTACGACCCCACGCTTATCAAGCGTGTGCTCTAACCACCTGAGCTACAAACCCATGTACTTTTGACTCTTAAACTTCTGTTTAATCATCCTTGCATCTTCTGATTACCGATAAGTGTGAGTACCTAATAATCTCTTCTTTTCTCTAGAAAGGAGGTGATCCAGCCGCAGGTTCCCCTACGGCTACCTTGTTACGACTTCACCCCAGTCACGAAGCATACCGTGTTAAGCGGGCTCCTTGCGGTTACCCTACCCAATTCTGGTATCCCCCGCTCCCATGGTGTGACGGGCGGTGTGTACAAGACCCGGGAACGTATTCACCGCAGTATGCTGACCTGCGATTACTAGCGATTCCGACTTCATGCACTCGAGTTGCAGAGTGCAATCCGGACTACGATCGGTTTTCTGGGATTGGCTCCACCTCGCGGCTTGGCTACCCTCTGTACCGACCATTGTATGACGTGTGAAGCCCTGGTCATAAGGGCCATGAGGACTTGACGTCATCCCCACCTTCCTCCGGTTTGTCACCGGCAGTCTCATTAGAGTGCCCAACTAAATGATGGCAACTAATGACAAGGGTTGCGCTCGTTGCGGGACTTAACCCAACATCTCACGACACGAGCTGACGACAGCCATGCAGCACCTGTGTTACGGCTCCCGAAGGCACAAGCATATCTCTACGCTCTTCCGTACATGTCAAGACCAGGTAAGGTTCTTCGCGTTGCATCGAATTAATCCACATCATCCACCGCTTGTGCGGGTCCCCGTCAATTCCTTTGAGTTTTAATCTTGCGACCGTACTCCCCAGGCGGTCAATTTCACGCGTTAGCTACGCTACTAATGCATCAAGTGCACCAACAGCTAATTGACATCGTTTAGGGCGTGGACTACCAGGGTATCTAATCCTGTTTGCTACCCACGCTTTCGAGCATGAACGTCAGTATTATCCCAGGAGGCTGCCTTCGCCATCGGTATTCCTCCACATCTCTACGCATTTCACTGCTACACGTGGAATTCTACCCCCCTCTGACATACTCTAGCTTGCCAGTTTCAAACGCCGTTCCCAAGTTGAGCTCGGGGATTTCACATCTGACTTAACAAACCGTCTGCGCTCGCTTTACGCCCAGTAATTCCGATTAACGCTCGCACCCTACGTATTACCGCGGCTGCTGGCACGTAGTTAGCCGGTGCTTATTCTTCAGGTACCGTCATCAGCAACTGATATTAGCAATCGCCTTTTCTTCCCTGACAAAAGTCCTTTACAACCCGAAGGCCTTCTTCAGACACGCGGCATGGCTGGATCAGGGTTGCCCCCATTGTCCAAAATTCCCCACTGCTGCCTCCCGTAGGAGTCTGGGCCGTGTCTCAGTCCCAGTGTGGCGGATCATCCTCTCAGACCCGCTACTGATCGTCGCCTTGGTAGGCCTTTACCCCACCAACTAGCTAATCAGACATTGGCCGCTCAAATAGCGCAAGGTCCGAAGATCCCCTGCTTTCTCTCTCAAGACGTATGCGGTATTAGCTAATCTTTCGACTAGTTATCCCCCACTACTCGGTACGTTCCAATGCATTACTCACCCGTTCGCCACTCGCCACCAAGTACAAGTACTCGTGCTGCCGTCCGACTTGCATGTGTAAAGCATGCCGCCAGCGTTCAATCTGAGCCAGGATCAAACTCTTATGTTCAATCTCTAACTTATTTAACTTCTGGTCTGCTTCAAAGAAATTAACAAAAACTTAATAGGAAAATTCCAAATCAAATCTTGTATCTCTCAAAACAGTGTGAGACCATCAGGCACTCACACTTATCGGTAATCTTGCTTTTAAAGAACTACAATTTCTAAATCTCGTCTGCCGCAGCAGCGAAAGATTTAATTATGCCAAATCTCTACTTTTAGGTCAAGCCTTGCCATGGATAAATTTGATAACAAATTATAAAGTCATGATTTGTAATGAAATTTTATTTCACAAAATATTTTCAGGCAGCCTGAAAATATTTTAACTGATGATGATTTGGCTCTGCGATCCATTCTACTCGAGCACCAAGCCAACCACTTTGCACTTTTGCTTTGGCTTTTTCATAAACATAAATCTCCCCTGATTGATGGCATTTTTGGCGAAATGGTACTTGATACAGAGGAAAGTGCCGCTCAATCATTTGGGGATATGCTGCTAACTGACTATGATTGAGCCAGTTTACATCAAACTGCATTTTGTAAACTATGATTACGTCTGTTCTAGTTTGAACTTCCATCCGTTGTGTGTAAATCGTACCATACAGATTTTTTACAGGCAGCATTTTTAGCGACAATATCGACAACAGTAACAAACACCCTGCTGACATCATCAGAGTAATAATGAACATACCAAAAGGTTCATCTTGATTATCCCGCCAACCCCAAAACCATGCCAAAGCTCCCAAACTCAATGCAATGATGAAAATTTCAAAATAATGAAGAAAATAAAAAACATTATCGGCTTTGAAAGCTATCAGATAATAAAATGACAAGACTAACCCAAATATTGTTAAAAATCTGGCATTTTTTTCGGATATTTCTTCTTAAAATAATCAGCTTTATATTCCACGTTGTCATGATATACCCTTGATTTTTTGATGCGACAAGTTGCACCTCACCATGGAAACAATACCCTCCCTACCAAAAAAACACCCCAAGCATGGGTGTGACGGCGCAAAGCCATACTTTGAGTACATTATATTTGCTTATCTTTCAGGCTGCCTCATTTAATTTTTTCAGTAGAACATCTACCTTATCAGGGTCTTCATTGCGTACTAGTTTAACTACATCGCTTTCTAATTTATCTGCATGTGCGTGTAATATAGCATCTTTCACAGATAATAAATTACTAGGATTCATAGAAAAAGTTCGCAACCCCAAACCTAATAATAGACGTGTATATTGTGTATCACCAGCCATTTCTCCACAAACGGAAACCGTTTTTCCCATACGATTAGCAGTTCGGATAATGTGTGCTAATAATTTGATAATGGCTGGATGGGCAGGTTGATACAAATAACTGACGCTATCATCGTTTCTATCTACTGCCAATGTGTACTGTACCAAATCGTTTGAACCAATGGATACAAAATCTACCCATTTCAATAAGCTAGATACAGTCAAAGCGGCTGACGGGATTTCTATCATGCAACCGATTTCTACATCGCCAAATGTTTCGCCACGTTCGATAAGTTGTTTTTTGGCAGTTTCCAAATGCACTAAACTTTGTTTGAGTTCTGACAAACTGGCAATCATGGGAAACATGATTTTAACTTTACCATATACAGCAGCGCGTAAAATGGCGCGCATTTGTGTGCGAAACATAATGGGTTCGGCATGACACAGGCGGATACCTGTCAAACCCAGTGCAGGATTGAGTGCCGCATTGGGCGTGCTATTGTTACCAAACCAACGTGGATTTTTATCTACACCCAAATCTACGGTGCGAATATTGAGCGGTTTGCCTTTCATTTTTTTGACAAGTTCACTGTATATTTCGTATTGCTCTGCTTCGTTTGGTAGCGTATCGCGGTTTAAAAATAAAAATTCGCTGCGAAACAAACCAATACCGTCTGCACCTAAATTATGAATGGCTTTGACATCGTCCACATTTTCAATATTAGCTAATAATTCAATTTGCTCGCCATCTAATGTTTCAGCTGCGGTTTTTTTCAGTTTATTTAGTGCGCGTTGATGAGTACGATATTCTTTTTGACGACGACGATATTCAGTCAATACCAATTCATCGGGGTTAATAATCAATACCCCGCCGATGCCATCTACAATGACCCATTCATGCTCACTAATTAATCTTCGTGCATTCCCTAAACCAATCACGGAAGGAATATTCAGGCTGCGTCCAAGAATTGCGGTGTGGCTAGTAGGCCCACCCATATCGGTTACAAAACCCTCAACACGTTGGTCTTTAAAGTAAACCGTATCAGCTGGTGATAAATCATGCGCAATTAGAATTGTATCGTCCAACAAAGTGGCTTCTAAATTCAACTCCGTACTTTGCCCAATCAGGTTTCTTTGCAAACGTTCAGCTACTTGCAGCATATCTTGTTTACGTTGGCGCAAATATTCATCATCAATTTCATCAAATTGTTGCGATAGGCGTTCAGTTTGAATTTTCAATGCCCATTCGGCATTAATGGCTTGCTCTTCCAAAATATCAATGGGTTCTCGCGACAAAGTGGCATCCGTCAGCAACATCAAATGTAACGAAATAAACGCACCCAATTCAGTTGGCGCATTTTCGGGAATAGCACCACGAAGTTGCTCCAACTGTTTGCGCGTTGTTTTAACCGCAGCTTCAAAACGAGCAATTTCATTTGGGATTTCCTCGGTTTTCAGGCTGCTTTGTGGCACTTCGGATACGCCGCGTACCACCAAATGAGCGCGTCCAATGGCAATGCCTTTACCTGCGGCGTAACCATGTAACACTATCATGATTATTACTCCCCTTCGCCAAAATAATCATTAATCAAAGATACGAGAGCATTCATTGCAGCAACCTCATCTGTGCCATTGGTTTCGATGTCAATTTCAGCACCTTTGGCAGCAGCCAACATCATCAAGCCCATAATGCTCTTGCCATTCACACGTTTGCCATTGCGCGTTACCCAAACTTCGCTCTGAAACTGGGACGCAGTTTGGACAAATTTAGACGATGCGCGCGCGTGCAAGCCAAGTTTATTAATGATTTGAATGGTTTGAGTAAGCATGATGAATCCTGTTTATATCGTTTTCAGGCTGCCTTTTTATTGCAATTCAATCAATAGGCAGCCTGAAAAATAATTGATTGCGTAATTATAGTGGATTCAATTTAAATCAGGACAAGGCAACAGCGACCGCCGTGTACACATAGTACATAAGGGAGCTGACAACGCTGTACTGGTTTAAATTGAATTCACTATAAATAATGTGATGTTATCACAAGATAAATCAAGACTATATATTAAATTTTAACGATGGTAAGACAACTTTCATCATGCTAACATTGCAAAATCTAGGACCTTTTCAAAACCCAAAATTGTAGCTCGAACTCTTGAACCCGATATTTCACATATTTAATAAATATTTGTTTTGATTTGAAACGTTAGATACGAATATCTGAGCTACAAGTTTTCAGGCTGCCTGAATAAGTTTACAAAAGTTTCAATCTAACAGAAAACAGTCCATTTATACATTTTAAGGATATAGTGGATTCAATTTAAATCAGGACAAGGCGACAGCGACCGCCGTGTACACATAGTACATAAGGGAGCTGGCAACGCTGTACTGGTTTAGTGAATTCACTATAAAAGGCAGCCTGAAAATATTTTCAGACTGCCTTAATTTTAAGCAACTTTAGGTTTCAACAATGCCAATGCTACCGTTGCCACCAATAAGACTACCGCCGCACCAAAATACAACTGATTCTTCTGCCAACCATCGTCCAACAAAAAACCAACTAATATAGGAGAAATCATTGAACCAATGCGTCCCACACCAATCGCCATACTCACGCCTGTACTACGAAAATCTGCCGCGTACAAAGTAGGATTGATGGTGTACAAACCTGCAATGCAACCGTTTGCCAATGCGCCCAATAATACCGCCAACACCAATGACAAACTCAATGCAGCCGAAGTTGCTGGAACAAAAACACACACTGCCACAGCTGCCGATACGGTAAACGCCAACAATACTTTACGCGCATCCCAACGGCTAACCAAAAAACCAAACACCAGCGAACCAATCGCACCACCAATGGAAATTGCCATACCCACCGTTTGACTCTTCGTTTTGGGCATACCCGCCTCTTCCAACAATGCAGGTGTCCACGAACTGATGAAATAATATGATGCCATGACCGTAACAAAAGCCAACCAAATCAATAAAGTCATGCGAATATTTTCTTTTTCAAACAAACGCAAAAATGATACTTTTTTTACCGCAGAGGCAGCCTGAACAGGAAATTCCCATGCGCCCGTAATGCCTATTTTTGCCAAAATCTTATCCAACCGTTCTTTGGCATTGGCAGGACGTTTGTTCAACAAATAATCCACGCTTTCAGGCAGCAATACATACAAAATGACCCATGCAATCGCCGTCATTACCGCGCCGAGCAAAAATACGGCACGCCAACCATATTCTGTTTGCAACGCCACCGTTGAAATACCGCCCAACATTGCCCCAATCCCAAAACCCGAAGCATAAATAGCGATTGCCAAACCACGCCATTTTTTATTGGCATATTCACTCACAATCACATTGGTACAAGGCAAAATACCGCCTACGCCAATACCCGTTAATACGCGCGAAAATGCAATCATTTCCACCGAATGAGCAAAATAAGTCAGCGCCATGCCCAATGCCGATACCGCAGTAGAAATCAGTAACAAGGGGCGGCGACCTAATTTATCCGCCAATGGACCCAAAGTCAGCGAACCAATCGTCATACCAATCAAGCCTGCACTAATCAATGAGCCAATTTGCGCTGCGGATAAGCCCAATTCACTGCGGATACTTTTCGCGGTAAATGCTACTGCCAATACATCAAAACCATCTAACATATTCAATAACACCGCCAATGCCACTACCAGCCATTGTGTTGCACTCATCGGGTTATGATTGATTTGTTGTTTAATGTCCATATAATTGTTCCTAAATTTTTTCAGGCTGCCTGAAATCACATTTCAAATATCAAATAAATACACTATAAATGGTGTTCTCATGAATAACAAATGGGAAATTTGATTATTTCGTATAAAATTTTTTCATATTCACATGATAGCAACCATACCAAAATACAAAAGGCAGCCTGAAAAGCCAAAATTCAGTTAAACTATCCATCTCAAATCATCACAAATATAAACCATGATTAGCCTACTGATTATTACGCACGAAACACTCGGTGCAGCCTATACCACAATCGGCAGCCATTTTTTCGCAGGACAAGATTTAAGCCATGTTCACATTTTGAATGTCCAGCACGATGATGACCACCAAAGCATCATCAATCGCGCTTATGAATTGCTGTCCGAAATCAATCGTGGACACGGCGTATTGATTTTGACCGATATTTTCGGCGCAACCCCCTGCAATGCCGCCATGAAAATGATTGTGCCACAACAATCTGCCATGATTAGCGGACTGAATGCGCCCATGCTGATTAAAGCCATGAGTTATGCGCCCAAAGAAACCGACTTAATCGCCTTTACCGAAACCGTGAAACAAGCGGGAATTAACGGCATTATGGCGTTTACCGAAAACACAAAATAATGGTTGAAATAAACCAAAGGCAGCCTGAAAACATTTTTCAGGCTGCCTTTTCATTTATTTGACACGAATCACATCACTTACCAATTTCGGCATAGACCACGCGCCACCCGCAAATCCACGACACAACTCCGAACCCGATATTTCCGTTTTCACAAACGTTCTGCCATTCCAAACTGCTGTTTGAAAATACCAGCAATCGCCCAAGCCACGCCCTTTAAAACTCCCATGCAATTCACCTGTTTCGGGGTCATAGTCCGACAATCCGCCGTATTCATTCGGCAAAATTTCATCAACACGGCTCAACGATTTATTTGTAATCGCATAAAACATAGATGCTTGGTAGGCACCCATTGCACACAACACGCCTACCAATTTTTTATCTTGGCTCAATGGGTAAACATTGATGTCCAATTTGAAACCGTGTTCATCGCTTTGCAAATGAAAACATTCTTCTTGCTCGCCTTGCTTTTTGTTTGCTGCACGCAATAAATCTAATACTTGACGATGATTTTTTGCACCCGATTTCAAGGTAAAATGTCCCGTTTGTGGCACTTTGGCTGCCCGAATTTGCGGTTTCGCTTGTGGCTGCAACACAGGGTGCGTGCTATTGCCACGTTTCAACCACGCATTTGGCGTGTTCAACCGCCGTTGAAATTCATCGGCTTTAAGCAGCACCGCCGACGCACCTTTATCCGATATTTCCCATTCATATTTTCCCGACAATATTCTGATTTTATTTTGATATTTCAAAGATTGCAGTAAAGTTTGAGTTTGTTGTGGCGATAATTGACCATAACCATCGTTATCCAATTTCAGGCTGCCTAATGATTGATTATTCAAAACCAAACGTATGTCTGATATGGGTACATTTTCAGGTTGAACCAAAGCAATTCGCCCCTTAATCGGTGCATTTTCCCCAGCCGCGCGCGTGAACAAAACCGAAACCGCACGGTGGTCTCCATAGTCCTGATAGCCAGCCACACGACACGTTCCCGTATTGTCGCAGACCACTTCCCAGTTGTGATGTGAAAACGAAATACCTTGCAAAGGCGCGGCGTTCAGGCTGCCTGAAAGACACAGCAGCGCGAAAAATAAGCGTTTTTTCATCATTTTATACTTTGTAAATATTATTTCAGGCAGCCTGAAAATGTTTCAGGCTGCCTTTGGATTTATTTTTTGCCTATTCTGCTTTTAAGCGTACACATTTACCTTGCATATCAAGCTCCGAACCATCGATATCCAGTTGCCGCACCGCAAACGTATCATCATCTATCTTTTTAATTTTTAAAGAAATCGTATTGCCTATGTCGGTGTCAGCATTTTCAGATAAAATGGTATAAAAAGAATTATCCAAATCTGCTGCTGTTGGGTTTGTATTTATCAAGGTCAATGTCTCATCAGGATGTCTGCGCGTAACCGAATCCTTATGCACGACTTCGGTCAGCACATCACCTTTTAATGTCCAACGCCCCGTTCTTTCCACCCGATAAGCAAACAAAACATCTGGCATATTTGTTACCACTGCGCCTATGCTTTTACTACTACCGTCAGCACGGTATTCATATTCATCCATAGTGGATACGTTAATATTCGGATAATCTGCCCTACACACCCATTTACCACGTGTCAATTCTTCCGCCGAAAGCGGTGCCGCATAAATTTGACCAGTCAGCAAAATTGTTGAAATGATAAACCATTTTTTCATGATGTATCTCCTGTTTCAATATGAAAAAAGCGTTTCAGGCTGCCTTTTGTTGCATAAACAAAAGGCAGCCTGAAATATTATCCACGCGTCCAAGTTGTGCCGTCTGCGCCATCGCGCACCGTGATTTTGTGTTCCGCCAAAATATCGCGGATGCGGTCGCTTTCCGCCCAATTTTTCGTTTCGCGGGCGATTTTGCGTTGTGCGATTAAATCGTTGATTTCATCGGCAGACAAACCTTCTTCGCTGCCACCCGTTTGCAAGAATGTTTGCGGATTTTGTTGCAGCAAACCCAACACGCCACCCAAGGTTTTCAGGCAGCCTGAAAGTTCAGCCGATTGATTTTTGTTGATTTCATTGGCAATTTCAAACAAAACCGCCATGGCTTCGGCTGTGCCAAAATCATCGTTCATCGCAGCAAAAAAACGGCGCGTGTAATCATTGGCGTTTTCCGACAAGGCAAATTCGGCTGGCGGCGTATTTTGCAAAGCATTGTACAAACGCGCCAATGAATTTTTTGCATCGTCCAAATGCGCGTCCGAATAATTCAAAGGGCTGCGATAATGCGCACGCAAAATGAAAAAGCGCACCACTTCCGCAGGGTATTTTTTCAACACATCGCGAATCGTGAAAAAATTGCCCAGCGATTTGGACATTTTCTCATTGTCCACGCGGATAAAACCGTTGTGCAACCAATACTTAACATGGCTTTGAATCGGTTTGCTTTCGTGAACATGGTTGCAGCCCGAATTGTGTGCGCCACAACTTTGCGCGATTTCATTTTCGTGATGCGGAAACTGCAAATCCGCACCACCGCCATGAATGTCAAAAGTTTGCCCAAACAGCGTGTCGCCCATTGCCGAACATTCAATGTGCCAGCCTGGGCGACCGTTGCCCCAAGGGCTTGCCCAATGCGGTTCTTCGGGTTTGGCGGCTTTCCACAACACAAAATCCAATGGGTCGCGCTTGTAGCCGTCCACTTCCACGCGCTCGCCCGCGCGCAAATCGTCCAGACTTTTGCCCGATAATTGCCCGTAAGCGGCAAATTCGCGCACGGCATAATACACATCGCCATTTTCCGCAGCGTAGGCTTTGCCATTGGCAATCAGTTGTTCAATCATTTCAATCATTTGGGCGATGTGTTCTGTGGCTTTCGGCTCAACATCGGGGCGCAACACGCCCAGCGCGTCCGAATCCTCATTCATCGCTTGGATAAATCGTGCGGTAAGCTGCTGAATGGTTTCGCCATTTTCATTGGCACGGGCGATGATTTTGTCGTCAATATCCGTAATATTGCGGACGTAAGTGAGCGGATAACCCTGTTGACGCAACCAACGCGCAATCATGTCAAACACCACCAGCACACGCGCGTGTCCCAAATGGCAGTAGTCATAGACCGTCATGCCGCAAACGTACATGCGGACGTTTTTTGGGTCTAGCGGTTCAAATTTTTCTTTTTGGCGCGTGAGGGTATTGTATAGGTGGAGCATGATGTATCCTTTAAATTCATTCAAAGTATGGTGGTGCGATTATAGCAAAAGGCAGCCTGAAAATGCGTTTTTCCATTTTCAGGCTGCCTTTGTACAAAAAATCCATCATTATTTGTTTTTCAGGCTGCATAATACAGGTTCTGCAAATTATTTCTGTTGATTTAATTGCAAGACATATTCGCCAAATCGTTGCAATACGCTTTCGGCTTCGGGCGTTTCGCTAATGGCGGCGAGAGTGGCTGCTTCATCTGTCAATTTATCCGCTTGATGTTTGGTGTAGGCGAACATGGTTTGCGCGTTAAATTCGGGGTGGAACTGCACGCCCCATGCGTGGCGACCAAAACGAAATGCGTGATGATTTTCGTGTGAATTGTTGGCAAGTGCAACCGCGTTGGCGGGCAATTTGAGTGCACTTTGGGAATGCGATGTTTGCGCGGCAAATTCGCTGGGCAAGTCGCAAAATAAAGGGTCATTTTGTGCGGCGGCGGTGGTTTGAATGGCAAATGTGCCGATTTCTGCGCCTTTGGGATTGTAATCGGATTCGCCGCCCAGCGCGTGCGCCAATAGTTGATGTCCATAACAAATGCCAAACACGGGCAAATCGGCGGCAACGGCTTCGCGCAACCATTGTGCGGTTGCTTCGCTCCACGCTTCTTTGTCGCTGACCATGGCGTGCGAGCCTGTCAGTATCACGCCGCTGTATTGTTCGGGCGATTGTGGTTTTTCGCCGCCCATCGCGTCCACTTTGACGATGGGTAATTCGCTGGGCAGACGTTGGGCAATCATGTCGCTAAAATCGCATTGTGTTTCAATAATGTCGGCAAATGCGTGTCCTGTTTCAATAATCAATAAAGGTTTCATGTTTTTTCTTTCGGGATAAGTTTTCAGGCTGCCTTTTGTAGATGATGCAAAATAGGCAGCCTGAAAATATAAAATATAAAATTAATTTAATCGTATTTTTCAGGCTGCCTATTTTAAGATAAAACAAATTAAATAGGGCAGCCTGAAAACAAATTACCAAACATTATGCGATTTAATTTTATCTTGCAATTCAGGATGTTCTGCCAATTTAAATTCAGGTTCGGCTTGTCCTTGTTGGATTTTGTCGGTGTAATCTTTCAACAGCACTTTCACCATTTTATACATCGCCGCAATCGCCACCAAGTTAATCAGCGTAATCGTTCCCATCGCCAAATCGCCCAAATCCCACACCACGCCAACTTTGGCAACTGCGCCCCAAAATACGAAACATAGAGTAATCAAACGAAACGCGATTATCACTTTTTTGCCCGCGTGCAAATATTGCACATTAGTTTCGGCAAACGCATACGAGCCGATAATGGACGAAAAGGCAAACACAAACAACACGACCGCCAAAAATTGTTGCGCCCACGCGCCAATATGCGTTTCCAATGCCGCTTGGGTTACTTGAATACCGCTTAAATCGGGATTATTCGGCGTGCTGGACAACAAAATAATCATTGCAGTGGCGGTACACACAATCATCGTGTCCACAAATACACCAATCATTTGCACCAAACCTTGTGATACAGGGTGTTTCACATCTGCCGCCGCTGCTGCGTTTGGCATCGTACCTTGACCCGCTTCGTTGGAATACAAGCCACGTTTAATGCCTTGCAACATACCTTGCGAAATAATGCCACCCAAAAAACCACCACCCGCCGCTTTGAACGTGAACGCATCACGGAAAATCAACGCCAATACTTCGGGTACTTTTCCCAAATGGGTCAGTACCACAAACGCAGCAACGCCTAAATACAATATCGCCATAATCGGTACAATAATTTCTGATGCTTTTGCCACGCGATACATGCCGCCAAAAATAATCGGTGCGGTCAAAATCACCAAGCCAGCCGCGGTTACATATTGATACGTTTCCCACGCACTATTGTTGCCACCTTGTCCAGCCGCCATGCCCAATGCCGATTGCATCGCTTGCGTAATCGTATTGGCTTGAATAGACGGATAAGCAAAACCGCAACACACAATCAAACACACTGAAAACAAAATAGACATACCACGATGATTCAAACCATGTGCGATGTAATACGCAGGTCCTCCGCGAAATTTACCCGTTTGCTTGTCGCGCACTTTGTATAATTGCGCCAAAACCGACTCAGCAAAACCCGAACTCATGCCGATAAACGCCGTCATCCACATCCAAAATACCGCACCAGGGCCACCAGCTGTAATCGCAATCGCCACGCCCGCAATATTGCCTGTGCCGACACGCGATGCCAAACCTGTTACAAATGCCTGAAACGAACTCAAACCCTGATTTTCATTGTTTTTCGAACGACTCGTCCAAATGGCTTTTACGCTGCGCCCAAATAAACGCACTTGCACACAACCTGTTGCCACCGTGAAAAATAATCCCACGCCAATCAAAATCCAAACCAACCAATCCCACAATGGCGCATTCACCGCATTGATGACACAATGTAAACCATCAGCCACCGAAGCTTGTTCCAAACAAGAAAGTTTACTGTCGTACATGATTTCCCTTTCATCTGTTGTTAAATTTTGTTAAAAGTATAACGCAAAATAACAAAATCTTTAAATATTTTAACAAATGAAAAGATTTAATAACGATTAAAATGCAGCCTGAAAATAAATAACGATATTTAATTTCAAAAAATAGGAAAATTTGATATGAAATAATCATTCAGGCAGTAATTAATCAAATAGTTGGCGTTCACTTTTGAATTGTTTGTTAATGAATGTAAAGTCATCATATAATTAATAATGTATCTGCAAAACAAGGAAGTCGTATTTTGCATCCAACCCATTGGTGAATGCCTGCCAACAGTCCCTAGAACAAAGTAGAAAAAAATAAAAGGCAGCCTGAAATCCCATAATAAATATAGATTTTCTGATTTTTCAGGCTGCCCTTATCAGCGGAATAAATTGTCAGTGCCCCTTACTTTTTGTTAATATACGCTGCATATAGACCACACAACTTACATAGACAAAAGGAACAATCATGACCCGTATGGTAAACTGCGTGAAACTGGGTAAAGAAGCACCTGCAATGAAATTTCAACCCCTGCCCAATGCACTGGGTAAACGCATTTTTGATAACGTATCACAAGAAGCATGGGACGCATGGACACGCCATCAAACCATGTTGATTAACGAAAATCGTCTCTCACTCGCCGACCCACGCGCACGCGAATATTTGGCACAACAAATGGAAAATTACTTTTTTGGCGATGGCGAAACTGATAAAGTACAAGGCTATGTGCCACAAGATTAAGCAACATTTTCAGGCAGCCTGAAAAATTATTTGCATGATTTTGCGTTAAACAGTAGCCAAAATTACCAAAAACCGTTTAAAATCGCTAAATTGCATTTAGATAAAACACTCTAAACAGATTGCATAACACAAAATATGCAGCCTGAAACATTATTTACCTGCCGTAAGGCTTTATTTTTTAAGGATTAAAAACATGTCTATTGAACAACAAGTAAAAAGCATCGTTGCAGAACAATTGGGCGTTGCCATTGAAGAAGTGAAAAACGAATCTTCTTTCCAAGATGATTTGGGTGCAGACTCTTTGGATACCGTTGAGTTAGTAATGGCTTTGGAAGAAGCATTCGGCTGCGAAATTCCAGATGAAGATGCAGAAAAAATCACTACGGTTCAAGCCGCTATTGATTATGTAAACCAAAAACAAGCGTAATTTGAAATTGCGTTCAAACAGCTTCTGATTGACGGCTTGTGGCTGCTTCATCAGAAGCTGTTTGTCTATTACAAATGTGATTTTCAGGCTGCCTGAAACACACTTCATAATTAAGCAAACGAGATAACCATGAAAAGACGAGTAGTCATTACAGGCTTGGGGCAAATTTCCCCTGTAGGCAATGATGTAGAAAGCGCGTGGCAAAATTTGCTAGCAGGCAAAAGCGGCATTGGTTCAATTACCAGATTTGACGCAACTGACTTGGCTTGCCAAATTGCAGGCGAAGTGAAAGATTTTGATATTACGCAATATATTCCTGCGAAAGAAGCACGTCGCATGGACACCTTTATCCATTATGGCATTGCAGGCGCATTGCAAGCGATTGACGATGCCAAATTGGATGATTTTGCCAATTTAGACAAAGACCGCGTGGGTGTAAACATTGGTTCAGGCATCGGCGGCTTGCCTACCATTGAAGAAACCGCTAATGCAGTTGTAGCAGGTGGTGTGCGCAAAATTAATCCATTTTTCATTCCAGGCTGCCTGATTAATCTCATTTCGGGGCATATTACCATTTTAAAAGGTTATCGCGGACACAATTACGGCATCGTTTCCGCTTGTGCATCAGGTTCGCACGCAATTGGCGATTCATTCCGCAAAATCCAATATGGTGAAGTAGACGTGATGATTGCTGGTGGCGCAGAAGCTGCCGTATGCAAATTAGGCATCGGTGGTTTTGCAGCGATGAAGGCTTTATCTACACGCAATGACGACCCAGCCGCCGCATCACGTCCTTGGGATAAAGACCGCGATGGTTTTATTATGGGCGAAGGCGCAGGCGTGTTGGTATTGGAAGAATTGGAGCACGCACAAAAACGTGGTGCAAAAATCTATGCTGAATTAGTTGGTTTTGGCGCAAGTTCCGATGCGCATCACATTACCGCACCCAATGCCGAAGGTCCTGCATTGGCATTATCTCGTGCCTTGCAAGATGCCAATATGCAGCCCGAAAGCGTGGATTATGTAAACGCACACGGTACTTCCACACCATTGGGTGATGCCAATGAAACCAATGCCACCAAAGCCGTATTTGGCGAACACGCGAAAAAATTGATCGTAAGTTCCACCAAATCCATGACAGGGCATTTGCTCGGTGCGGCTGGCGGCGTGGAAGCAGTGTACAGTGTTTTAGCTATCCGCGACCAAATCGCGCCACCAACCATTAACTTGGTCAATCAAGATATTGAAGCAGGTTGTGATTTGGATTACTGCGCCAATACTGCGCGCAAAATGCCGATTAGTGCGGTTGCCTCCAACTCGTTTGGTTTTGGCGGCACCAATGGTACGCTGGTATTCAAGCGTTTTGAAAATTAATCCATAACTACGGCAGCCTGAAACATATTTTGTTATTAAATAACAAAATATGTTTCAGGCTGCCTTATATTGAAAATATACAGTGTTACCAGTTTCTCTTAAATAACATGATTTTGTATAGTGATTACTGCTGTCTTATTTATTTCTATTTTAAACGGCAACATATCACAATCATCTCGTAATAAAATTTCATAACCAACAAAAAGCAATTATTTTTCATACAATATTATTTGAAAAGCGTTATAATACTACAAATCCAATTCAAATTATTTTTGCAACATAAAGGAATTCACAATGTCTATTCAACGCGATTTAACTCGTATTCGCCACAACACCAAAATCGTGGCAACTCTTGGTCCAGGCAGCAATAATGTAGATTTGCTGCGCGACATGATTACCATCGGTGGTTTGCATGTGGTGCGTTTTAATTTTAGTCACGGCACACCCGAATTTCACGAAAATAACGCGCAAATTGTGCGTGAAGCTGCACGCCAAGCAGGCATGGAAGTAGCGATTATGGCGGACTTACAAGGTCCAAAAATTCGTGTATCTAAATTAGAAAATGGCAGCGTAGAAATTGAAGCAGGCTCAAAAGTATTGTTCGATGCCGCTTTGGAAGGCGAAGGTAACCGCGACCGCATTGGTTTGGACTACCGCGAATTGCCAAACGATGTGAAAGCAGGCGATATTTTATTGTTGGACGATGGTTTGCTGACGGTTACCGTTGAAAAAGTGGTTGGCAGCGAAATCCACACCATCGCCAATAATTCACACAAATTAAAATCCAACAAAGGCATCAATAAACAAGGTGGAGGCTTGTCGGCTGGCGCATTTACCGAAAAAGATTTCCGCGATTTGAAAACAGCAGTCAAAATTGGTTGTGACTATGTAGCTGTGAGCTTTGTGAAAACAGGCGATGAAATGCGTCAAGCGCGTGAAATGGTCAAAACCGAATGCGACGCTTTGGGTGTAACCGTTCACCCTGGTTTGGTGGCAAAAATTGAGCGTGTGGAAGCGATTGAAAACTTGGACGACATTATTTTGGCATCGGACGGCATTATGGTGGCGCGTGGTGATTTGGCGGTGGAAGTAGGCAATGCTGCCGTACCTGCGCTGCAAAAACGCATGATTAAACGTGCGCGTGAATTGCGCCGTTTCAGCATTACCGCGACGCAAATGATGGAATCCATGATTACCAATCCTGTACCAACGCGTGCTGAAGTGAGCGATGTGGCAAACGCGGTTTTGGACGGTACCGATGCGGTAATGTGTTCTGCTGAAACAGCGGTGGGTGCATATCCTTTTGAAACTGTGCGTCAAATGGCGATTATTTGTGCGACAGCAGAAAAAGAACAAGATTCATTGGTTGGTGTAACCGATGATGTGGATGTATATGCCAGCCAAACGCCACACGCGATTGCCAGCGGTGCAGTACATATGGCGCGTCAAGTGAAAGCCAAAGCGATTGTATCGCTGACAGAAAGCGGTTCTTCGGCATTTGAAGTGAGCCGTTATGGTATTTTGGTACCGATTTACGCGCTAACCCCAAGCGAAAAAGCACAACGCCGTATGGCAATGTATCGTGGCGTACGTCCGTTGAATTTGGAAACCAGCACCAATCATGACAAAGCATTGGAAGAAGTAGAAGCAGCATTGGTTGAACGCGAAGTACTAAAATCGGGCGACCAATACATTATTACCAGCGGTGCGCGTATGCGTGTATCTGGTGGTACTAATACCTTGCAAATTATGCAAGTGAAATAATGTCAATACAATAAATCAGGCAGCCTGAAGATTTTTCAGGCTGCCTTAATTTATTATAGTCATTTATAAAGTCGCAAAAGTGAAAATGTAATATATAGTCGCAGAATTGAAAAATCATTACAGCGTTGCCAACGTCCTGATGTGTTTTCACACACGGCGGACGTTGTCGCCTTGTACTGCTTTTTCACTTCTACGACTATAGTGGATTCAATTTAAATCAGGACAAGGCGACAGCGACCGCCGTGTACAAATCGCACATCAAGAGAGTGAACAACGCTGTATTATTTTTATTTTCACCGACTATAATTTACGATATTTTGCCAAAAATCCACCATGCTTGTGATAAAGTATAGCCCTATTCATATTGTACGAAAACACAACGGAAAACCTTATGTCTCGTTTTCAAAATCGCATTACTCCCTTTTGTTTAATGGTTTTACTTGCTCTATCAGGCAGCCTGAACGCCGCTAACGACCATCAAGACAATAAAAAAATCTACACACCCGCACAAAAAATTACCTTAACCCCAGAAGAAGAAAAAGCTGACCGTTTGCGTCGCGAACAAATTGTGTCGCGTACACAACATCTCTTCACACTTATCAGTGCAGAAATGGCAAACAATAATGGCGATGTTGCACGTTCATTATCTTTATATCTCAATACACTACGCGAAACACGCGACCCAGAAGTCGCTGAACGCGCAATGGAAATTGCCATTACCGAGCGTGCCTACAATGTTGCCGAAACCATTTATCAAATGTGGCGCGAATTTGAACCCACACCCAGCGTTGCACAACAACGTTTAGCATGGACACGAGCATTGGCATTGGGCGACCAAGAAACCGTATTCAAAGATTTGGATGCTGTGTTAGCCCATGCTGATGACACGCAACGCCAACGCGCTTTTTTGATGCTGGCACAGATTAGTTTGGTTTACCCAGATTTTTTGAAAAATGGCCCATCTCTTGTGCGTAAAGCAGCTTCGCGTTATGACCATTTGATTGAAGCCAATGTAGCCAACGTTTTGTACAGCGTGAACAAAGAATCACATGCCATCAAAGCCTTGCAACATTTGGCAAAACAAGATGAAGATATTTTGCCAGAAACCACGCTGACTTTAAGCGCATTGGCACAATTACACCCACATCTATTGACCCGTTTTTTTGAGAAAACCAACACCAGCAAATTATCTAGCGCATGGCGGGAATTGGAAGTAGAAAATCTCATCAATCAAGCAAAATACGATGAAGCCGCAGAAAAATTGTCGCACTTAATTGGCGATGACCCCAAAGCCAATTTGTATTTTCAGGCTGCCCGATTAACCATGCGCCGCCATCCCGATGATATAGATAAAGTGGTTGGCTATTTTGATAAAGCCTATCAAGTTGGTAAGCAAGACGAAAGAGCGCAGGCCGCACTCAACGCTGCCTTGCATCTAGCCAGCAAACATCGTTTTGCAGAAGCCGAGCAATGGGCGACGAGAATTGATTCACCCAAATTTGAATTTGATAAAGCAACTTTACGCGCGACCATTGCCGCAGAACAAGAGTATTGGCAACAAGCACGCGAATTAGCACAAACTGCATTAAAGCAGCCTGAAACACAAGGTACTGTATTTGAACGCGTAGATGCCAATAGAATTTCTTTGCAAGCAATCAGCCAAACCATGCCACCTGCGCAAGTGGTCGCAGAATTAACTCGTCAGTTAGCGCAAGCTGAACGCGATAGAAAAAATCCGCAATATGCTGACAATGTGTCTCTTATCTTGTTGCAACGCGGTTTAGTTTATGCCGATAAATTAGGGCAGCCTGAAAAAGCAGTTGCCGATTTCCGCCGTTATTTAACCATGAATCCCAGCAGCGCCGTTGCACACAATGCGCTGGGTTACACTTTGTTGAGCATCAACGGCAAATTAGATGAAGCCTTGAATTTGCTGAAAACCGCGTATGAAATGTCGCCCCAAGATGTGCAAATCAGCGATAGTTTAGGCTGGGCATATTTTCTCAAAGGTGACACCGAAGAAGCGTTGCGTCTTGTGTCATTTGCGTATGAACATGACAAAGATGCCGAAATCGCCACGCATTTAGGCGAGATTTATTGGAAACTCGGTCAGCAAGACAAAGCGCGTGAAGTGTGGCGTGAAGCATGGGAAACCAATCAAAAACGCGAATTGTTGATGCAAACATTAAAACGATATGGCGTAACGTTTTAATTATGGTTTTCAGGCTGCCTTTATGTGATATGAATTTGATTAAAAATAGTCACTATTCATCACACAAAAAAGGCAGCCTGAAACTTTTGCAGAACTGATTCAAATTTCCGTATCCCAATCTATAGTGAATTCAATTTAAACCAGTACAGCGTTGCCAGCTCCCTTATGTACTATGCGTACACGGCGGTCGCTGTCGCCTTGTCCTGATTTAAATTGAATCCACTATAAAAAACACGATTTGCGATTCATCTACCCTTACCGCACATTCTCCCCCACTCAATAACTTATCTGCAAAAAACACCAAATCGCCCCATTGTGGATGCACCACCGTAACGCGCCAACCCAAAGGCAGCCTGAAACACTCGCGCACCGCACACAATACGCCATTTTCATCCACACGCACCGCATCAGGCGGCACATAATGCGCATCGCTCACATTCCAGCAACCCAACAAACGCGCCGCTCGCGCATCAATCGGACGTGCCAATATGGCATCGGGCGTATCCAGTTGCAGCAATTTTCCCTCCGCCATCAATGCCAAAGTATCCGCCATAAAACAGGCTTCCGCAGGGTCGTGCGTTACCAGCAACGCAGGAATATTTTTGCGCCGCACCAAATCGCGGGTCAAAGTTTGCAGTTGCGTGCGTAATGCGGTGTCCAAACTGGAAAACGGCTCATCCAGCAACAAAATTTTTGGTTCGCCAGCCAAGGCACGCGCCAAGGCAACGCGTTGTTTTTCGCCGCCCGACAAGGCATCAATTTGTCGTTCCGCCATTTTGTCCAAGCCTACTTCACTTAATAATTGTTGCGCGGTGTGGCGCGCGCTTGCTTTATCCACGCCACGCATCCGCAAGCCAAATGCCACGTTTTGCCATACATTTAAATGTGGTAATAAGGCGAAATCTTGAAACATCATGGCGACATGGCGGTTTTCAGGCTGCCTATTTTTTTGGGAAACATTGTCCAACACAATATCGCCACTATCGGCATGGGTCAGCCCTGCGATGATGTTTAATAATGTGGATTTACCGCTGCCACTTGCGCCCAAAATAGCGGTAATACTGCCATTGGCGACCGTAAAACTGATGTCGTGTGCGACTGTTTTGTGTTGAAAAGATTTATAAATGTGAACGAGTTGCAGCATAATAGGCAGCCTGAAAAATTAGGAATGACAAAATTATAACGGTTTTGTATTAAAAAATTCATTTTCCCAAATGTTTCAGGCTGCCTGAAATCGGGTACAATACTTTTTTGCTTAAACTTTACCAGTAGAGAACGCGCCATGTTTAGCTTTTTAAAGAAAATTTTTAAATCAGAAGAACAGGTTTCTCCCAGCACGCAGCCTGAAAAAGTAGAAACGGCTGCGACAGAAATCGCGCCTGTTAATGAAGAACACGCAGCAGATACAGTCACACCAGAAACAACTTCTGCGGTTGATACGGCAACAGAACAAACGGAAACTACGACCGAAACCACATCGGAAACACAAACGCAGCCTGAAAACGAAATTGCGCCAGAACATTCTGAAACCACAACAAATAATTTGGTTGAAAATACAGAAACCGTTGCTGCAACCACATCAGAAACCGAAACACAGCCTGAAAAAGTGGAAACATCTACGGCAGAAGTTGCACCTGTCAATGAAGAATATGCAGCGGATAAAGTCACGCCAGAAACAACTTCTGCGGTTGATACGGTAACAGAACAAACGGAAACTGCGACCGAAACTGTATCAGAAACACAAACGCAGCCTGAAAACGAAATGGCGGCAGAACATTCAAAAACACCACCTGCAATACAAACGCAGCCTGAAACCACAACAACGACAAATAATTGGACAACCCCCAGCAGCAATATCGCACAAACGCTCAAACCCGTAGAAGATTGGGCGAACGATATGGCACATGCAGTCAAAGAAAAAGCGGATGAATTGGAATTGCGCGCGGGTATTTTGGCAGATGAGGCGGTACAAACTGTCAAAGATTTGGCGCATGACGCGGAGGAATTGGCAGATGCTGTCAGCGATAAATTGGACGAATTGGAACTTCGTGCAGGCATCGTAGCCAATGAAGCGGTTGCAGCAGTCAAAGAAAGTGCGGAAACACTGGAACAAGCTATTGTGGGCGAGGAATTGCCACAACCTGAAATGCTGCCTGAACCTGCTGAACTCACACCCGTTTCTGAACCACATTTGGCAGAAAATCATGCTCCTATTCCTGCCGAAGCTGCCACCATTTTGGCAGCAGATGACGATGACAATAAATTAAGCTGGGCGGCGCGTTTGGCGCGCGGTTTGAGCAAATCGCGTAATCATATGGCAAAATCATTGGCTGGCGTATTTGGCGGCGGCAAAATTGATGAAGATTTGTATGAAGAATTGGAAACGGTGCTGATTACCAGCGATATGGGTATTGAAGCAACCGAAATGTTGATGAAAGAAGTGCGTCAGCGTGTTTCGCTCAAAGGTTTGAGCGATGGCAATGAATTGCGCCAAGCCTTGAAAGAAGCGGTGTTTGATTTGCTCAAACCGTTGGAAAAACCGTTGGAAATTCCCAATAATGGTCAGCCGTTTGTGATTATGATGGCGGGGATTAATGGTGCGGGCAAAACGACTTCTATCGGCAAATTGGCAAAATATTTTCAATCGCAAGGCAAATCGGTTATTTTGGCGGCTGGCGATACTTTCCGTGCGGCGGCGCGTGAACAGTTGCAAGAATGGGGTGCGCGTAATGGCGTAACCGTGATTTCGCAGGAAAAAGGCGACAGCGCGGCGGTGTGTTTTGATGCGGTGGAAGCGGCAAAAGCGCGTGGCATTGATATTGTGTTGGCGGATACGGCTGGACGTTTGCCGACTCAGTTGCATTTGATGGAAGAAATCAAAAAAGTCAAACGTGTGTTGCAGAAATCTATGCCTGATGCGCCACATGAAGTGATTGTAGTATTGGATGCGAATATTGGACAAAATGCAGTTAATCAAGTGATTGCGTTTGATGATGCGTTGGGCGTTACGGGTTTGATTGTAACCAAATTGGACGGAACAGCACGCGGTGGTGTGTTGGCGGCATTGGCAAGCAATCGCGCTATTCCTGTGCGCTATATTGGCGTGGGCGAGCGCATTGATGATTTGCGTCCATTTGATGCGCGTTCGTTTGTAGATGCGTTGTTGGACGATAATCAACCACAAGAATAATTTTAATTAAATAGGCAGCCTGAAAATATTTTTTCAGGCTGCCTATTTATTGGTTTATTCTTCCGCACTACATTGTTGAGATGCAATCCGTCGCAATAATTCCGCTTGAGGCGTTAATTGAGCTATTTGATTTTCCACAGAATAATATGGAACATCAATCTGTTGTTCTTCCTTATGCACATTAAATCCTGCCAAATTGATGCGATATGTTTGCATTGCAAATCGCGCCCATTCTGCACTTAATTCTTGCGCTTTCTTATCATCGGGACAAACATATCTTGATTTTTTATCAGCAAAAAAATTAGTACACCTGCAATGTGCAGCATCATAAAATACATACGATGATGGTGAAGATAAGCTCACTGGACTACCCATTCTCGCTACAACAAATTGAGGAATAGCGTTTACTTTATCATTGGCCACAATAAAGCCATTTGATTCTGTCAAAATTGCCAGCGGTGATGAGCCACCATGCAGTTGCCAAATTACGGTATCACGATTCTCCAAAACCAGTATATAAGGTTGTGTAGCATAGGGCAAATTCACGTCTATTCGACGATTAGCTTGAGTGCTGCCATTAACCAATACACTATACAAAAAAGGTGTCCTCCCTGTGGACAGCATCGCCAATTTATCACCAATATCTTCCTTGATTTCCCCCTTAACAGGTTGAATTTGACTGAATAAATCCAGTTGTTCTACTGACACTCTACTACTAAACTCCAATTCTAAAATATATTCCCCAGCCGCTAATTGCAACATTTCCGTAGGCGTACCCCCACTTTGATTATTATTATAAATGCGGTGCTTATTTAACGTTATCAGCAAATCTCCCGTTCTACTGGTAGAAAGACGATAGGTTCCATCAACTGGAATACGAATTTTACCAATCCAATAAGTTTTTAAATTAGACCCAAGAATACCATGCAAATCAGATTGGCTATGCAAATCAATCTGCGCAACATTTTCTTGATGCACCACTTTTTCAGGCTGATTTTTATCAATAAAATAAACATCAAACCCTTGTTCAGGAACGTGATTATTAGGATTGACTTGTGCTGCAATCGGCAACGGTTTGACCAAAAAATTATCTAATCCAAAAAAATCAGGGGAGCGGTAAACCGCTTTCTCATTAATCACTTTCTTTTGTGATTCATTTTTTGTACGTTCTCGCTGTTCTTTTTGTTCTTGCAATTCATTCATTATATTGTCTATTTGCGTTTGCTCATCAAATTTTCCAGCCAGATAAGCAGCCACTTTATCTTCATTTGCTTTCAAATAACACACACCCAATGAAAGCAGGATTAGAGCCCGTATAACCACAGGATAAATAGAATGATGTTTAGATTTGGTATGGCGCTTGGTACGATGTTTAGTATAACGTTTAGACATGATAGGCAGCCTGAAAAATTATGAGAGATAATGATGGCATTATAAAGAAAAAATAATACGAATTTCAAAAATTTATGCGTAAAATATGCCCTATTATAGTCGCTTAAAATAAAAATAGGACAAGGCGACCACCCCCGCCGTGTACATCTAGTACATAAGGGTGTGGGCAACGCAGTAGTATTTTTAATTTTAAGCGACTATATTTTCAGGCTGCCTATCCACAAGGAACCCCCATGCGCCATCATCACACCGCCTTAATTTGCTCCAATTACACCATTTCCAAAAAATTCTACACCGAAATACTTGGTTTCACGATATTGGGCGAATATTATCGCGCCGAACGACAATCGTATAAACTAGATTTAGGCATTGGGCAAGATTATGTTTTGGAATTATTTTCCTTCCCTAATCCACCACCACGCATGACCCAACCCGAAGCCTGCGGTTTGCGCCACATTGCCTTTGCCATTACCGACCCTGTTGCTTATCGTGCTACATTGCAAGCCAAAGGCGTTGCCTGCGAAGCCATTCGCACCGATGAATACACAGGCAAATTATTCTTTTTTATCCGCGACCCAGATGGTTTACCCATTGAATTTTATCAAGAATAGACAACAACACATCATGAAACCCACTTTTTCCCAATCCCTACTCAAACTCATTCTAACCGCCGCCTTGTTTTATGCCAGCTACGGTTTGACCAACTGGCTGACCGCACAACGCGATTTTGTTCCCGAAATCATCTTCCATTGGGAACACAATCTCCCCTTTTGGGCGTGGACGATTGTGCCGTATTGGTCGCTTAATATCTTGTATGGACTCGGTTTTTTCCTGTGCCACAATCGTGCCGAACAAAATCGCTATCTCGCGCAACTCATCGCCGCGCAAAGCATCGCCATCATTTGTTTTATCCTGTTTCCGCTGCATATTTCGTGGCAAAAACCGCCCACCGATGGATTGACAGGACAACTGTTTGCATCGCTCGCCACCTTTGACCAACCGTATAATCAAGCCCCATCGCTGCACATTATTTTAACCATCGTGGTCGGTTATTTTTATTGGCGGCGATTAGGCAGCCTGAAAAAACACCGCACCACCATTCGCGGCGCGTGGCTGATTTGGTGCACCCTGATAGCCCTATCCGTGCTGACCACGTATCAACACCATTTTATAGACATTCCCACAGGCGCATTGGTCGGCTTGCTAATCGTGTGGGCATTGCCCTACGAACGTCGCTCACCGCTTGTCCACCGCGTCATTTACACGCCAAAACACACACGCTGGGCAATGTTGTATTTTGCGCTGGCGATTGTTTCAGGCTGCCTTGCTTATATTATCAATGGCGCAGGTTTATGGTTATTTTGGGTCAGCGTATCGTGTTTATTGATGGGATTAGCGTATGCAAAATTTGGTGCCAATCTGCTGCAAAAACAAAACAATGGACGACACACATTTGCCGCCACTTGTTTATTTGCACCGCAAATACTCGCCGCCAAACTCAATCAAATCATCTGGTTGCGCCACGATACCGAATCCGAACACATTGCCGAAAATATTTTTATAGGCAGCCTGAAAGCCTTGAAAAATCCAAATTTTCAGGCTGCATTAGATGTTTGCGCCGAATTACCTGCTTGCCGCACGCCGCCAAACTATGTCGCCCTGCCGATGCTGGATATGGTTCCCCCAACTGTCGCACAATTAGCGCAAGCCGCTGCCCATTTGGACAGATTACATCATCAACAACAAACCGTTTTGGTGTGTTGCGCTTTGGGATATGGACGCAGCGCCGCCGTGATTTTAACGTGGCTGATGCTGTATCGCGCTTACGATTGGGACGAAGCCGTTGCATTGCTGCACGCCGCACGTCCAAAAGCGGTCGTGTCTGCCGATGTCCGCGCTGCGATAGAAGCATTGCGTTTTCAACGCCTATTATTAACAACATTAAGAATAGGGCAGCCTTACAGTACACGACATTTTTTGAAATAAGCACGAATCTTGTCCCCTCTCCCGTCCTAAACGGGGAAGAGCTAGGGTGGGGGAAAATCGGTGAAAACAAATTTATTTTTCTGAAAATCAACGAACCACTCCCACCCTAACCCTCCCCCGCCAGCGTGGGAGGGGACAGATTTCAGATAATATTAAAGATTTGTGTCGCGTACCGTAGAGCAGCCTGAAAATATTGAATCAAATCGTTTATAATCCCCTTTTTTCAGGCTGCCTATCGCATCAAAAAAACATGAATAAACAAATCCGTACCGAAATGTTCACCCGTTGGCGCGAAGCCAATCCCAATCCCACCACCGAACTCAATTTTTCCAGCCCATTTGAATTGCTGATTGCCGTACTCCTGTCCGCGCAAGCCACCGATGTCGGCGTAAATAAAGCCACCGCCAAACTCTTTGCCATCGCCAACACACCGCAAGCCATGCTGGATTTAGGCTTGGAAGGCATTATGGAATACACCAAAACCATTGGTTTGTACAAAACCAAATCCAAACACATTATAGAAACCTGCCAAATCCTCATTAACAAACACAACGGCGAAGTCCCCCAAACACGCGAAGAATTGGAAGCCTTGTCGGGTGTCGGGCGAAAAACCGCTAATGTCGTGTTAAACACCGCATTTGGACAGCCCGTGATGGCGGTGGACACGCATATTTTCCGTGTTGGCAATCGCACAGGTTTAGCGCGTGGTAAAAACGTGCGCGAAGTGGAAGATAAGCTGATGAAAAATATCCCCAAAGAATTTTTGATGAACGCGCACCACTGGCTGATTTTGCACGGACGCTACACCTGCAAAGCGCAAAAACCACAATGCCAAACTTGTCTGATTAACGATTTGTGCGAATATGGCGGCAAAACGATAGTGTAGAACCTGTGTTCGTAAGATTGATAGCTTGATTTTATTGTCAATTCATGCGAATACAAGGCGGCTTCCCACGCCAATATTGAACATATTGGCGTGGGAAGCCAACGCAGTAGTCGTATGAAGTGGCGATAAAAGCAAGCTATTAAGATTATGAACACAGGTTCTTATTTTCAGGCTGCCTATTTGCTTGACGTATCAAATAATTGCTGCCATAATTCGCCGATTTTGTAACACAGCCGTTTATCTCAAAACGGCTGAATCATTTTTTGCGGCACGGTCAAATTCACGCGCCGCCCAGTTAGGGGGTGATGTTTACATCATCGGGCGTAGAATTTCTGCCTTTTGACAATCAATGGAAAACAGTCAAAAAAACAAATCATTCAGGCAGCCTGAAAGCTGCTAACCCTTTATTTAAACATCATTTTTTAAGGATTAAAAATGCCTACTATTCGTGTAAAAGAAAACGAACCATTTGAAGTTGCGATGCGTCGCTTTAAACGCGCTATTGAAAAAACTGGCTTGCTGACCGAGTTGCGCGCTCGTGAAGCATACGAAAAACCAACAACTGAACGCAAACGTAAAAAAGCTGCTGCGGTAAAACGCTTGCAAAAACGTCTGCGTAGCCAAACTTTGCCACCTAAAATGTATTAATTTTCAGGCTGCCATTATTGCGTTTTGATGATAATGGCATGGCTATATTTAGATATACACCGCAAGCGATTGAGTTTGCGGTGTTTTTTATTTTTGAAAGGAAAAAAGATGAGTTTAAAAACACAATTAACCGAAGACATGAAAACCGCGATGAAGGCGAAAGACAGCATCACTTTGTCTACCATTCGCTTGATTAACACCGAAATTAAACAATTTGAAGTGGACGAACGCCAAGAAACAAACGATGCAAAAGTAGTTGCCATCATCATGAAAATGATTAAACAACGCAAAGACAGCGCGAAAATCTACACCGATGCGGCGCGTGAAGATTTGGCAGCAAAAGAATTGGCAGAAGTGGACGTTTTGAATCGCTATTTGCCTGAAATGTTGTCAGCGGACGAAATTGCGGCGGAAGTGGCAAAAGCGGTGGCGGAAACAGGCGCAGTGGGCATGGGCGATATGGGCAAAGTGATGGGATTGCTGAAAACCCGTTTAGCTGGCAAGGCGGATATGGGAGAAGTGAATAAAGCCTTAAAAGCAGCGTTGAGTTAATCACAATTCATTTTACGATTACCCTATTTTAACGCGAGTTCGGGATAAGAAATAAATTAAGCATTTGTTTTAATAAAAAAATCTTCCGTAGGGTGGGTGCTTGCACCCACGAGTTTACCGTAGCATTATTGAGAATTTGATTTCAGGCTGCATGAACATGGTGGATGCAAGCACCCACCCTACGCAAGTCATTTATTTTCATAGAATTTTTAATTTTTCTTATCCCGAGTTCGCGTTATTTTATAGGTGTAGAATTAAATAAACGGTACACACAGGAGAACAGTTATGGCTTATTCACAAGATTATCGCCAAATGATTTTAGAAAAATTAAATTCGGGTTACAGCTACCGTGAATTGGCAGCGGAATATGGCATCAGTCGCAGTACCATTCAACTATGGAAAAAATGCATTGAACGTAAACCCTACCCCAAAAGAACCAATAAAATCAATGATGAATTATTGCGAAAAGACGTAGAACAATTTCCTGATGATTTTCAAAGAGAACGCGCTGTTCGCTTTAACTGTTCACAAAGAGCCATTGGTGTGGCACTTAAACGGCTAAAAATCACTCAAAAAAAAGATTCTTAAACACCCCAAAGCTCAACCCGAAACAATTGAACAATTTCTCTCATTAAAACAACAGTATGAGCAAGAGAAACGTCCTATTGTTTATATTGATGAAAGTGGTTTTAAAAACCAAACTTATCGTCCTTATGCCTATGCGCCAAGAGGACAAGTTTGTCATGGCAATCACAACTGGCAAATCAAAAACACAACCAATGCCATTGGCGCACTGTACCAAAATCAATTGATTGCAGTGGGTTTGTATGAATTCAGCATCAATTCAGATGTGTTTTATTCATGGGTTCAAAACGTTTTACTGCCACAATTACCGCCCAACAGTGTTTTGGTAATGGATAATGCGACTTTTCACAAACGTCAGGACATTCAAGAGCTTATTGTTTTATAAGGGCATGTGATTTTATGGTTACCGCCATACTGTCCTGATTTGAATTTAATTGAGCACACTTGGGCTTGGATTAAACATTTACGTCAAGATTGGTTATTGGATTGCATTCACTCTTTGTTTTTTTATTTTACTTGGTTGTGTACCGAATTTTAATTTCTTTATCTATACAGTCAGTTAAAATAAAAATCTTTGTAAAACCTATTCAGGCAGCCTGAAACTCGCAGGTCGGATACTCGAATCTAAAATTTTTTTATATAAAACAAATAGTTGTTAAATAATAAAAATACCAGACTCGAAAACCCGACCTACAATTTTAAGTTTTACAAAGATTTCAAACTATAGTTGTTTAAAATATATAGTGAATTCAATTTAAACCAGTACAGTATTGCCAGCTTCCTTATGTACTAGATGTACACGGCGGTCGCTGTCGCCTTGTCCTGATTTAAATTGAATCCACTATAAGAATTTTATTAATAACCCAATCCGACAAAAGCACTTGCTTTTTCTAGCATCTTATGTTAATAATGAACGCATCAAATTTTCACACTAGTAAATTCATCTATGGTATGAAAAACTCTTTTGCATTCATTTTTTAATTGATAAATCAATCTATTAAAATTATGAATACAGTTTCTCAATCTTTTTTGTAAAGGACTACTCAATGAAAAAATGGACATTGATTGCATTAAGTATTTTGTCATTAAGTGCATGCCAAGATGCTTCAAATCAAAACACATCAGCAGCAAGTACTCCTCCTACTGAAACTGGTAGTGAAAAAGTGTATCGTGTGGCTATTGAACATGAATTTAGCCCTTTTATTATTCCTGGCGCAGGAACAACTACTGGCTTTGAAGCCGAATTGTTACAGGAAATTGCTAAAAAACAAGGCTTTCAGGTTAAATTTGAACCCACTCTTTGGGAACAGGTTTTCCCAAAATTAGATAGTGGAGAATCTGACATTGCTGGTTCTGGCATCATCATGACCAGTGACCGTGTAGCAAAATGGGATTTTAGCGAACCCTTTATTGTTGCTAAATATGCAGCTATAGCATCAGAAGAAAGTACTATTAGCAAAAGCGCAGATGTTAAATCTAAACGCATTGCCGCAAACAAAGGAACAGCATTGGAAAATTTTGCTGAAAGTCTGGGTGCTGAATTGGTTCAGGCTAATTCTGTTTTTTTGAGTATTCAAGAAACCATGAAACGTAATACAGAAGCCACCATGGTTAATAGCGTCATTGCGGATTATTATGTTGCGCAATATCCAGACCAAAAACTGAAAGTAATTGCTTTTAATGATGTTGAACTACCTATTGGTTTTGCAGTTAAAAAAGGCAATACCGAATTGAAACAAAAAATCAACGCTGGTTTAACCCAAGTAAAAAGCGATGGCACATACGACCGTTTGAAAGAAAAATGGCATATTCACAACCATTAATTTCATAATTGATGATTGAGATACAAACAGGGCAGATTTTATCTGTCCTGTTTTTTGTTGGTATGAAACCTTCGTATGGTGGATTTATAGTGAATTCACTATAAAAAATTGTCGGATGCGAATATCCTACCTATAGTCGTAGAAATGAAAATGCAGTACAAGGCGACAACGCCCGCCGTGTACGAATAGTACATAAGGGCGTTGGCAACGCCGTACTGCTTTTTCAGTTCTGCGACTATACAAGTTTTCAGGCTGCCTTGCAGTACACGACAAAAAAACATTCCCGTAGGTCGGGCATTCATGCCCGACATGATGAATCACAGCGTATTATGTCGGGCATAAATGCCCGACCTACAATAAATCGTGGACTGTAAAGGCAGCCTGAATCAGTTCTGCGCAAGTTTCTTTTTTAACCATTCATTGCATTTTAAATAACACTTGATAAAATAATAACTTATCAAATAAATCTTATACTCATATCAAAAAAATCTCCATTTCCCACTTGAAAATACGCTTGTTTACCCTATCTACCGCGCATCGGGGTTGTAAATTGATTTCAGGCTGCCTCAACAGCAAAATGCAGCCTGAAAACTTGAAAATGCATATATTTACCCCACATTCACAACATCATTCAAATATAAATATTTTTATTTTAGGAGCTAAAACAATGGCAAAAGTAATTGGTATTGACTTGGGTACCACCAACTCATGCGTGGCGATTTCCGAAAACGGACAAACCAAAGTGATTGAAAACGCGGAAGGCGCGCGCACCACACCGTCTATCGTGGCGTACACCGACAACGAAACTTTGGTTGGCGCACCTGCCAAACGCCAAGCGGTTACCAACGCAAAAAACACCATTTACGCGGCGAAACGCTTGATTGGTCATAAATTTGAAGATAAAGAAGTACAACGCGACATTGAAACCATGCCATTTGAAATCATCAAATCGGCAAATGGCGATGCGTGGGTGAAAGCGCAAGGCAAAGAATTGTCGCCACCACAAATTTCTGCCGAAGTATTGCGTAAAATGAAAGAAGCGGCGGAAGCCTATTTGGGCGAGAAAGTTACCGAAGCGGTGGTAACCGTGCCAGCTTACTTCAACGACAGCCAACGCCAAGCAACAAAAGACGCGGGTCGCATCGCAGGCTTGGACGTAAAACGCATCATCAATGAGCCAACGGCTGCAGCTTTGGCGTTCGGCATGGACAAAGTGTCTGGTGGCGACCGCAAAGTAGCCGTGTACGACTTGGGTGGCGGTACATTTGATATTTCCATTATTGAAATCGCGGACGTGGACGGCGACAAACAATTTGAAGTTTTGGCAACCAATGGCGACACTTTCTTGGGCGGAGAAGACTTTGACCAACGCATCATTGATTTCATCATTGCTGAATTCAAAAAAGAACAAGGCATTGATTTGAAAGGCGACCCAATGGCAATGCAGCGCGTGAAAGAAGCTGCGGAAAAAGCCAAAATTGAATTGTCCAGCGGTCAGCAAACCGAAATCAACTTGCCCTACATCACCATGGACGCGACTGGCCCCAAACACTTGGTGCTGAAAATCACTCGCGCCAAATTTGAGAGCTTGGTGGAAGATTTGGTAAAACGTTCCATTGAGCCTTGCCGCATTGCACTGAAAGATGCTGGTTTGAGCGCGTCCGATATTGATGACGTGATTTTGGTGGGTGGTCAAACCCGTATGCCAAAAGTACAAGAAGAAGTGAAAAATTTCTTCGGTAAAGAACCGCGTAAAGATGTGAATCCTGACGAAGCAGTGGCGGTTGGTGCAGCGATTCAGGGCGAAGTATTAGGTGGTGGTCGCACAGACGTATTGTTGTTGGACGTTACGCCATTGTCTTTGGGTATTGAAACGATGGGTGGCATCATGACCAAACTCATCCAAAAAAATACCACTATTCCGACCAAAGCATCGCAAGTGTTCTCTACTGCGGAAGACAATCAGCCTGCGGTTACGATTCATGTGTTGCAAGGCGAACGTGAACGCGCTTCTGCCAACAAATCTTTGGGACAATTCAACTTGGGCGACATCGCACCTGCACCGCGCGGTATGCCGCAAATTGAAGTCACTTTTGATATTGACGCAAACGGTATTTTGCACGTTTCCGCCAAAGACAAAGGTACGGGCAAAGCGGCAAATATTACCATTCAAGGTTCTTCTGGTTTGAGCGAGGAAGAAATTGAACGCATGGTAAAAGATGCCGAAGCGAATGCCGAAGAAGACAAAAAATTGCACGAATTGGTACAAAGCCGTAACCAAGCCGAAGCCTTGATTCATTCAGTGAAAAAATCTTTGGAAGAACACGGCGACAAATTAGATGCTGCTGAAAAAGAAAAAATTGAAGCTGCATTGAAAGATGCCGAAGAAGCCGTGAAAGGCGATGACAAAGCCGACATTGATGCGAAAGCGGAAGAGTTGGGCAAAGCCAGCCAAAAATTAGGCGAAATCGTGTATGCACAAGCGCAAGCAGAAGCAGAAAAAGGCGAGACTACTGGTTCATCAAATAAAAAAGATGATGATGTAGTGGATGCCGAATTCCAAGAAGTAAAAGATAAATAATTGATTTTTTATAAATAGGCAGCCTGAAAGGATACGCTTTATACCAAAGTATATCCTTTCAGGCTGCCCTTGTTTATCACAAGCTTGTGTAGTATAGTAAGAAAATGTCGAGTTCAAGAATCCGACTTAATTTCACAAGAAATCTATTTTTCAGGCTGCCACAATGGTTTACATCATATAGAAAGGCAGCCTGAAAAAACGTATTACTTCTGGAATATAAATTGCTTGCTAAATCTAAATATTTTTTATATTGTAACATTCGTTATCAATACAATATTTCAGGTTTATTTATATAGTTAATATTTTATAGTGAGTTATATTGAGCCAAATAAAGCAATGTATCGCAAACAGTACCAATCGTACCCATGCATGCTGCATCACAATATTACTCGCTGCATTTGGCATTTAAAAAAGTGCCTAATATTGTTACCTTTTATCAAAAGGCAGCCTGAAAACACCATTCTAATTTTTATGATTTTTGCAGTTGCAAAATCAACTCGTTTCAAAAGACAGGGGCAGAATGCTATGAATCGCCGTAGTAAAAAATTTTCGCCAAAACCATCAAAATTGGCGTTATCTACACTAGCTGCGCTGCTTGCCTTGCCAACAGGACAAGCCCTCGCAAATACATCTTATCCCAGCGTGCCATTGATTTGGCAATCGGGTGCAACAGTTATTAAACCCAATATCCTATTATTCTTGGATACATCGGGTAGTATGGCGCAAACCATTTCTGCAAAGGATATTTATAGTGGTTCTCAAATAGTTTATGTGACAGATCAATGGGGTCGCAGAAAAGCTGAAAACCGTGCTATTAAATATACGGAAGCAGATTATCACGCTAATAAACCAGCTTATATTATCCAAGGTGGCGGTTTGGTTCGTTACGATATTACCAACGATAAGCCACGCATGGTTGTTGCCAAAGAGGCAATTACCAATGTGATTACCGAAACGCGTGATAAAAACCGTTGGGGCTTGGCAACCTTTGTGGCAAGTGCAAACTCTTTTAGTGCGCAATCTAATGGTTTAACAACACTGTATGATGCAAACTCTGGCAGCCAAACTGTACAAACTAGGCCTGATCAAATTTGGTACTCCATTGGCTCTGAAATTCTATCTGAAATCAAAGATATAGATAAGAATAAAGAGACTGAATTCCAATCTCTGATTAACACCGTTAAAAACCTGCCATCTAATACCAATACCCCAATTCCAAGTGCCTACTATGAATTAATACGTTACTATCGTGGTTTGGATACAGGTTCCATGCCAAACCTGTTCTATCGTGGCGCGTATGCCAATGGTAAATATACCAGCCCTATTCAATACCGTTGCCAGAAAAACTACATCATCTTTATTTCCGATGGTGAGCCAACAGGTTTACATTTGCGCTATCAACTGGGTAAATTGTGGCATACCGATACTTTAATCAATAAAGATAGTGAATTTGCGAGACAATTCAGAGCCCATCTGACCACAGCCAATGATACGGGCGTAACCCCTGAAATTGTTCGTATTGCTCACGAAGCAGACTTAATCCAAGGTGGTACGGATTTAGAAGGTAAAAGCTTTGATGATGCTGAAGGCAGTATTCAAGGGCATGATTTCAGTAAGCAAAACATCACAACCCATACTGTGGCATTCGGTCAGCCCGTTGCATTATTGGAAAGAATGGCTGCAAAAGGTGGTGGTAAATACTTCAATGCCAACAGTCCAGAAGAATTGACTGCCGCATTGATTGAGGCAACTTCTAGCGTGGCGCGCGATAGTGGTTTCTCCGCTATTGCACCAGCAGTTACTGCAACCACAGATGGTGATGGCAATACTATTGTTCAGGCTGCCATTTCTTCCATCATGTCGCCAACCACTTGGACAAGTGAAATTCGCTTCTACAAATTTAATAGCGCAACAGGTAAGTTTGATTTGAGCAGCTATGCTACGCCTAAATATACGCCAGCCGCTATGGCGATATTTAGTACTCCTGAAGGCGTGAAAACTGCAACAACTGGACAATATAACGGCTTTAGCAATAACTTGTTTGGTATTTCGCCAAACCGTACTGACCGTGTACAAGATACCGCAGTAGCCAAACAAACGATTACACCTATTGCCGTATCTAGCGATAGCACCGAATACCAAAAATTGATGAACTGGTTGTTGCGTTGGGGCGATAGCGATACTGCTGTAGGCAAAAACTACCGCAATCGTGGTTCTGAATCACTATTTGCACGTTATTTGGGCGACATCAGTGGCGATTTATTGTCTTTTGGCGATGTGAGCGTTCGAGCAAATGGCGCAAACGATTATGACCGCAAAGAGTTTATGGCTGTACCATCAAATGATGGTATGTTGCATATTTACCAAGCAAATACTGGCGCAGATAAGGACGCTAATCCATACATTGAGAAATTGCGTTATATCCCAGGTACTGCACAACGTGATACAGCTAATGACACTATCATGCGCAACTTGGTATTTACTGCTGAAAAAACCTATGGTTCAGTGGAAAATCCAAAACAAAACTTCTTGGCAGATAGCTTGATTTATATTTCTACCGATGAAGGTAAAGCAAATAATTATTCAACGCATACTGTTTTAGGTGGTTTTGGTTCAGGTGCGCGTGGTGCATTTGCGATTAATGTGGGTGGTAAAGACCATACTGGTGCAAATAAAGGCATCAGTGCTTCACAAGGTTCTTGGGCAAATGAAGTACCATTGTGGGATACTTCTACCAATAATTTTGGTAAAGCAGGTAGTTTCTACAATGAGTTAGGTTATCATTTTGGTCAAGTTAAAGTAGGTTATGTTGCAGACAAAGGCAGCCTGAAAGGTTGGAAAGACAGCCTTGCAGAAGGTGGCAATGTCTTAACTGCTGCATTAATGACCAGTGGTTTTGATAGTCCAAGTAAAAGTAAATTAGCGCTGTATGTGTTAGACCACATGGGCAAAAACTACACTAAAAAACTGAACTCTGCTGGTCAGGAAACCAATGATAACTTTGCAACAACTACTTATGGCGCAGGTGGTTTAATTAAGAAAATTGAGATTAATCGTGAATTCGCTGGTGGTAATGCAACAGGGAAAGAGGATACTCAACAAAGTATTATCGATGCACACGATGGCTTAACTTCACCACAAGGCATTGATATCAATAACGATAACATCGTAGATTTGGTATATGCTGGCGACTATAAAGGCAATATTTGGCGTTTTGATTTGCGTGGTGATAAAGACTCTTGGTTCGCTCATCAAGTTTATAAATCAGATGGCAATCAACCGTTGGTAGCAGAACCTGCGTTGTTGAACTGGGCTGATGGTAAAGTAGGTATCTATTTCGGTACGGGTAGTAATTTGTATCAAGGCGACTTGACTGCAAATGGACAACAAAGTTTGTATGGCATCTTTGATGACTACAAAAATTGTACTAAAGCGGGTGATACTGCTTGTACTACCGTTACTAAATCAGACCTGATTGAACAAACCATGGCGGAATATAATTCTGAAGGTTTCTATATCTCCAGCAAAAATGCTTATGAGAAGAAATCAGAACGCAAAGGTTTCTACATCAACGTTCCTGCTGGTTATCGTGTAACCACAACGCCTGTTGCATTGAAAGTAGCATTGCGTAGTAATGTTGGTGCAGCGATTTGGAATATTGAAAAATTGTCTGGTGCAAGCCAAGCTTTGGCAAGTTGTACACCTGATATGGTAAGCGCATCAGGTTTCCGCTTTATCGCAGATGCTTACTCAGGTCAAGCTTCACGTTATGTAAGTTGGGGTAAAACCTATGCGAAAAGCCAAGATGTGATTATCGGCTCTATTCCATACAAAGGTTCTAGCTCTCGTAGCGTTTTGGTTACTACTAGTGATTCTGCTGTGTCACAATATGGCACATTGGGTTCTGGTAAAATGCCTGAACGTGAAGGTGTACGTGAACCAACTAAAGGTTGTAGCGGTACTGAAAAATTGGCATCTGGCTCAACCGAAGAAGGTACAAGTTTGAATGATTTGGAATGTATCCCAGGTACTCCAATCGTTCGCCGTGTATCTTGGCGTGAAATTTTCTAAACCACGCGTTTAGTAACTTATCAATCCGTTTGTTTGATTTTATCAGGCAAACGGATTTTTATTTTTCAGGCTGAAACTTTTTACAAAACCTATTCAAGCAACCTAAAAATGCGTAGTCGGATACTCGTATCCGACGATTTTTAAATTATAGTGGATTCAATTTATAGTGAATTTAATTTAAATCAGTACAGCGTTGCCAGTCTCTTATGTACTCGGTGTACACGGGGTCGCTGTCGCCTTGTCCTATTTTAATTTGAAACGACTATAAAAGTTTCAGGCTGCCTATTCTTTTAAGGCAGCCTGAAAGCCCAAAAACCGCTATAATTTACCCCATTTTCATACAGTTAAACGGAATTATCACGATGCAACACATTCACATCATCGGCATTGGCGGCACATTTATGGGTGGACTGGCGGCAATCGCCCAACAAGCAGGTTTCAAAGTAACAGGCTGCGACGCCAAAATGTACCCGCCCATGAGTACGCAACTGGAAAACTTGGGCATTGACGTCCACGAAGGTTTTGACGCAGCGCAATTGGACAAATTCCCAGCTGATGTGTATGTGGTCGGCAATGTCGCCAAACGCGGCATGGACGTGATTGAAGCCATTTTAAACAAAGGCTTACCCTACACATCGGGCCCGCAATGGCTGGCTGAAAACGTGTTGCACAAAATGTGGGTGCTGGGCGTGGCAGGCACGCACGGCAAAACCACCACCGCGTCCATGCTCGCGTGGGTGCTGGAATACGCAGGCTATGGCGCAGGTTTCCTGATTGGCGGCGTACCGCAAAACTTTGATGTTTCAGCGCGTTTGCCGCAAAACGGCTCATCATTTTTCGTGATTGAAGCGGACGAATACGACACCGCATTCTTTGACAAACGCAGCAAATTTGTTCACTACCGCCCCCGCACCGCCATTTTGAACAATTTGGAATACGACCACGCCGACATCTTCCCCGATTTAAACGCCATTCAAACCCAATTTCATCATCTCGTGCGCACCGTGCCGAGCGAAGGTTTGGTGGTCGCCAACGGGCGCGAAAGCAGCCTGAAAAATGTTTTGGAACGCGGCTGCTGGACACCCGTACAATTTTTTGGCGAACAAGAAAGCGATTGGCAAATCAGCAACTTGCAACAAGACGGCAGTTTTGACGTGCAATTTCAAGGCGAAACAGTCGGACACATCGCGTGGGAATTATTGGGCGAACACAATCGCCAAAACGCGCTTGCCGTCATCGCTGCCGTCCGACACGTTGGCGTAAGCATTCAGGCAGCCTGCGAAGCGTTGAGCCAATTCAAAAACGTGAAAAGACGCATGGAAATCAAAGGTATGGTAAACAACATTACCGTATACGATGATTTCGCCCACCACCCCACCGCCATTGCCACCACCCTAGACGGTTTGCGCCAAAAAGTCGGCGCGGCGCGGATTGTGGCGGTGTTGGAGCCGCGTTCCAACACCATGAAACTCGGCACGATGAAAGCCGCGCTGCCTGAAAGTTTGCGTGGCGCGGACGCGGTGTTCTGCTACGCTGGCGGGGTGGATTGGGACGTTCAGGCTGCCTTGTTGCCTTTGGGCGAGAAATTGCGTGTGGGGCAAAATTTTGATGATTTTGTGAACGATTTGGCGCAATTCGCGCAAAATGGCGACCATATTTTGATTATGTCAAACGGGGGATTTGGCGGCATTCATGATAAATTGTTGGCGAAATTGGGTGGATAAATTTCAGGCTGCCGATTTGAAATATAGATTAGTTAAAATAAACGCAGACAAGGCGACAGCGACCGCCGTGTACACATAATATAGTCGCTTAAAATTAAAAATACTACTGCGTTGCCCACGCCCTTATGTACTAGATGTACACGGCGGGCGTGGTCGCCTTGTCCTATTTTTATTTTAAGCGACTATACATAAGGGAGCTGGCAACGCTGTACTGGTTTAGTGAATTCACTATAAAATCATGGCAGCCTGAAACTTTTACAAATAATAAGGCAGCCTGAACTGCTTTCATGCTCATAGCACGTTTTCAGGCTGCCTAAAAATTAGCATTTTACTTAATTAAACTTTGGCATCATTGTTTTTAAACCATTTTTGATAAATTTGGTCATAAGTTCCGTTTTTCTTCAAATTTTCCAAACCTTGATTCACTTTGCCCAATAATTCAGTATTACCTTTACTTACTGCATATACCAGCATAGACTCACCTGCGCTCGCATCAAAATGAGCTAACTCATATTCTTGCGTTACAGATTCATCCTTGTTACTGATAGCATAATAGGTTAAAGGAATAGAATCACCTACAACATGTGTTATTTCCTCTTGCACTAAGCCTTTAAATGTATTGAATAAACTGTCATAAGTTTTTGGCGTAATGCCTAATTCAACCAATTTACGTTCACTATTGGTACCTTTTTGTACGCCAACTATACCTTTTGCTGTGCGCAAATCTTGAGCTGATTTTACAGTACTGTCTTTTTTGCTCAAAATCGCACGATAGCCTTTAGCATAAGGATTACTTAATTCAGCCTGCGCTTGACGTTCTGGATTAACCTCAAATGAACCAACCAAAATTTGGTATTTACCCTCACCCAAGCCAGGGAATAAATTGGCGCGCACATCGGGAATCAAATTGATTTGGAATTTCTGATCGTCTGCAATGGCTTGCAATAATTCCACTTCAAAACCAGATGGTTGTCCTTTGGTATCACGCAAAGTTAAAGGGGGATAACCGATATCAATACCTACCAAATAAGATGTTACTTTTTCACCTGTTGGTGCAGCAGTATCTTGTTGGCTTACGGCAGATGCTGGTGGTGTGTCATTGCTTTGTGTTGCGCTGTTGTCGGAACAAGCCGCCAAAGCAAGCGCTACACACATAGGAAGCAAATGTTTAATTTTCATAGAAAACCTCATTTAGTTTAGAGTTATTTAGATTAAAGGCAGCATGCCGCAGGCATCATAAGAGTTTTAACTCAATAAAGCAACGAAAATTCAAAACTAAACTTATAAACAATATTTGACTTGTCGTAAAAAAACAACCTGAAACTTTTGCAACATCTAAAATTAGTAGTTCAGATTCTTGCGCCTGAATCCATCCTACAAATCTTAAGGCAGCCTGAATGGGTTTGGCAAAGGTTTCAGGCTGCCTTTTGTGTTTATTCGCCCACAACGACCGTATTCATTTGCGTTGGCACAATGTGTTTTTGCCATGCGCGCTGAATGTCTTGGACTGTTAGCGCGTTCACTTTGTCGTTATAAGTATCCAGCCAATCGGTTGGACGATTGTATAAACCGATGTCCAACAAATTGCTTAATAATTTGCCATTACTATCAAATTTTAATGGAAAACTGCCTGTAATATTGGCTTTGGCTTGTTGCAATTCGGTTTCGCTTGGGCCTTGTGCCACAAAATCTGCTAAAACTTGTTGGGTGGCAGCCAATGCGGCTTGGCTATTTTTGTGTTCGGTAGCAAAACTGATATTGAATGGTGCTTTTTCGCTATATGCTGAAAAACTGCTATGTACACCGTAAGTGTAACCTTTTTCATCGCGCAAAATTTTCATCAAACGACTGTCAAATCCGCCGCCACCCAAAATATAATTACCGACCAAAAGGGCAAAATAATCAGGGTCATCGTATTTCAATACGGGTAAACCGATGCTGATATTGGTTTGTGCGCTGCCTGAAAATGGTACGCGCTGGGTTTTGCCAATTTGCGTCAATTCCACGGGTGGTGTTGGGCGAATGGCTGATGTGCGTTTGGGTAAGCCACCAATAGTTTGTTTGACCAATTGTTCTGCGTCAGCGCGATTGATGTCGCCGACAATGGTTACAATGGCGTTGTTTTGTGCGTAATGTGTTTGTGCGAATGTTTTCAAATCAGCAAGATTGACGGCGCGAATGGTCGCTTCGGTGCGCAAAGCTGCTTTGCCATAAGGGTGTGCAGGATAATTGAGTTTGGCTTGTTCACGCGAAGCAATGTAGGCAGGATAACTTTCCGCTTGTTTTAGCGACACAATCGCTTGATTTTGCAAGCGTTTGAATACAGATTCTTCAAAACGCGGCGATGTGAGAGCCTGCGCGAATAATTGCGCGGTCGGATGAAGTTTATCGGATTCACTCAAACTGCGAAAACCGAAAATGCTGTATTCCAAGCCGCTATTGCTGAAAACATACGAACCTAAATCTTTGATTTGGGAAGTAAAGCTTTCTTCGTCAAGTTGTTTTGTGCCGCGCATTATCATTTTAGCGGTGGGGCTGGCAATATCGCTTTTGCCATCGGGTTCGGCGGTGCTGCCTGCGCCTTTGAAGATGACGGCATAATCAATCATCGGCAATTCGTGGCGTTCCACCAGCAAGATTTGTGTGCCTTCAGGGGTGTGCCAGCGTTGAATATCCACCGCTTGCGCTGAAAAAATGGCGGCAAGTGTGATTAGGGGAAAAAATAACTGGGTTTTCATGATGCAATGAGATAGAGAAAAAAAAGAGATTGTAATACGATTTAAGACCATATGATGTATAGTCGTTTCAAATTAAAATAGTACAAGGCGACAACGTCTGCCGTGTCCTGATTTAAATTGAATCCACTATATTTACTACCCTGTCTGTTCATTTGATAACGATGATACAAAGGCAGCCTGAAATATTTTCAGGCTGCCTTTGAGTTAATTTTGTTCTATTGTTTGCCAATTTGTTTGCATTAATTGTGTCAATTTTTTGGTCAAGAAATTGAGTAATACGCCATATATCGGCAAAAACAATGCCATACAAATCACTAATTTAAACAAATAATCTACAAAAGCAATGTGTTGCCAATTTACTGCCATAAATTCATCACTACTGGCGTGGAAAGCAATAGCAAAAAACAGCAGCGTATCAATCGCATTACCGACAAATGTGGATGCGGTCGGTGCAATCCACCATGCTTTCAGGCTGCGTAATTTGTTGAATACGAAAATATCCATAAATTGCCCAAATACGTAAGCGGCGAAACTAGCCAGCGCAATGCGGAATACAAACAAATTAAATTCGGACAATGCTGCCCAACCTGTCCATGCGCCATTTTGAAAGATGACTGATAAAACATACGACAAAATCAAGGCAGGGAGCATCACAAAGAAAATAATTCGTCGTGCCAAATGTTTACCAAAAATACGCACGGTCAAATCGGTCGCCAGAAAAATAAACGGAAACGACAATGCGCCCCAAGTGGAATGCACTTCAAAGTTGTTGGGTAGGGTGATTGTAAATGGGAATTGCACCAAATAATTGCTCGCAGCAATAATGGTAATATGAAAAATAATTAGCCAAAATAAGGCGTTGCGTTTTTGTTGATGAGAAAATTGATAAGTTGGGTTTTGCATAAAAATTCCTAGTTTTGGTTACGGGCAAAAAACGTCTGAAATCACTTTGTTTTTTCGTCAAAATATTCATCTACTGCGTTAAAAATATTCGCCAATGAAGGCATTGGCGAATATTTTTGCCTTGTGTCTGAATGTTTTTCCTGCAAAACCAAGAGTGATTTCCTCCATTCTTTACCCTACGCGGGAGGGTTACGAACCGCGTGGGTTGAAAAATTTTTCAGGCTGCCTGAAAACATCGGGCAGCCGTGAAAAAAAGAGAAAGCACATTATAATACAAATTGTATTTTCAGGCTGCCTGAAAAAATCATTGCATATCGTGTGCAAACAATCTTTCTCGCGCCATTTGCTCAAACGGCGTACCCACCCGACCATAATTGGCAAAAGGATGAATGGCAATCCCACCACGCGGCGTGAATTCACCAAACACTTCAATGTATTTCGGGTTCATCAATTTAATCAAATCTTTCATGATGATATTGACACAATCTTCGTGGAAATCGCCGTGATTGCGGAAGCTGAACAAATACAGTTTCAGCGATTTGCTTTCCACCATTTTCACATCGGGAATGTAGCGAATGACAATGGTGGCGAAATCAGGCTGCCCTGTCATCGGGCATAAACTGGTGAATTCGGGGCAAACGAATTTGACAAAATAATCGTTGTCGGGATGTTTGTTGTCAAAGGCTTCCAGCACTTCGGGGGCGTAGTCGCTGCGGTATTCGGTTTTTTGGTTGCCGAGCAGCGTAATACCGTTGAGTTCTGCAGAATTTCTGGACATTTTTTAAGATACCTAGTTTTGTTGTTGCGGGAGGGTTACGAACCGCGTCAATTGGAAAATATTTTTCAGGCTGCCTGAAAAAACGAAAACCACATATTATACAACACATGCACAAATTTCTTTAAATCCTTTATAATACGCCCACTTAAAGTCAGCAATATTCTTTCAGGCAGCCTGAAATTTCGTTTTTCAGGCTGCCTGAAAACACAGAAAGACACAAAAAAACATGAAATTCATAGACGAAGCCAAAATTGAAGTAGTCGGCGGCAAAGGCGGCAACGGTGCAGCTAGTTTCCGCCGCGAAAAATTCGTACCGCGCGGAGGCCCTGACGGTGGCGATGGCGGACGTGGCGGCAGCGTATTTGCCGTCGCCGATGAAAATATCAACACGCTGGTGGAATACCGATTTGTCAAAAAATACCAAGCCAAAAATGGCGAAAAAGGACACGGCAGCGACCGCTACGGCGCAGGCGCAGACGACATTGAATTGCGTATGCCAGTCGGCACCTTAATCCGCGATGTGGACACCGATGAAATTTTGGCGGATTTGACGCATCACGGACAGCGCGTGTGCGTGGCGCGTGGCGGCAAAGGCGGTTTGGGCAACATTCATTTTAAATCATCGGTCAATCGCGCCCCGAAACAATTTACCAATGGCGAAGACGGCGAAGCGCGTACTTTGCAACTGGAACTGAAAGTATTGGCGGACGTGGGTTTGTTGGGTATGCCGAATGCGGGCAAATCCACGCTGATTCGCGCCGTGTCTGCCGCTCGCCCGAAAGTGGCGGATTATCCGTTCACCACTTTGCACCCCAATTTGGGCGTGGTGCGTATGGACGAAAACAACAGTTTCGTTATGGCAGACATTCCAGGTTTGATTGAAGGCGCGGCAGAAGGCGCAGGTTTGGGGCATCGTTTTCTGAAACATTTGTCGCGCACAGGTTTGCTGTTGCACGTTGTGGATTTGGCACCGTTTGATGAAGGCGTGGACACGGCTGGCGAAGCCTTGGCGATTATCCACGAATTGCGCAAATACGATGAAGATTTGTACGACAAACCGCGTTGGCTGGTGTTGAACAAATTGGATATGCTGGACGATGAAACCGCCAAACAGCGCGAAACCGAATTTCTGCAAGCAATCGGCTGGGATTATCCTGCGCCCGATGACCGTTTCCAATTTGATATGGAAACGCCACGCTTGTTCAAAATCAGCGCATTGACCCACGCGGGTACGCAAGATTTGGTGCAGCAAATCAATCAATATTTGAATGAGAAAAAACGCATTCAGGCAGAAGCAGAGGCAGCAACCCAAGCACAAACACAGCCTGAACCCCCTGTTTCGCAAACCAATACCGATGTGTTTAAAGCAGAATAATTGGTTTCATGTCCTATGCAGCCTGAAAAAAACATATAAATTAAATTATGTTTCAGGCTGCCTTTATGTTAAGATAATGTTAATTATTCTAAATTAATTGCATTTTAAAAATAAAGGATAACTTATGCTTGGTATTGGCAAAGGAACAATTATTACAGCGGCAGTTGCTTATGGGCTGTATTACTACGTTTCTACTCATGATGTTGCCCCTTTCCCTCCCTCCGAGTCAGTAGTGAAATCAGCCATTAAAAAACGTGGCGAATACCAAAATTACAAATTAGAAGTAACCAAAAAATGTCGTCGCACAGGTGGCAAAGTTTGGGAGAGAAGTATATTTACATGCACCGTAGAATTTGTATCGTTGGATAACGTTACCGATGAGCATCCAGTCAAAATTACCAAAATAAATGGACAATGGGTGATGCAAGATTAAAATAGGCAGCCTGAAACTATTTTTCAGGCTGCCTATTGTGCATAAAGAAAGGAAAACAATGGCAAAACAAAAACCTACATTTCAACCCACATGGTCATGGCTGATAGCGCGTCCCGTGTGTTTTTTGGGATTTGGCTTTGGCACAGGACTTGCCCCCAAAGCACCTGGTACAGTTGGCACATTGCCTGCGGTATTTTTGGCAGGACTATTACTCGGCTGCGGCATGAGTAAATTTGGACTGGCATTATTGTGTATCATATTGTTTATTATCGGCATTTGGATTTGCAATGAAACCGAACGCGCTTTGGGTGTACACGATTATGGCGGTATTGTGTGGGACGAAATTGTCGCCATGATGTTGGTTTATGCTTGTGTGCCGCAAGGTTTGGGTTGGTGGGCAATCGCATTTGCCGCATTTCGTTTTTTTGATGCTGTGAAACCACCTCCAATTAAATGGTTTGACCAGCGCGTAAGTGGCGGTTTCGGTGTGATGCTGGATGACATTATTGCGGCGATTTTTGCGATTTTGACTGTGCATATCATTGGGTGGATAGCGTAGAATTATGTACACAAAAGGCAGCCTGAAAAAGTTTTCAGGCTGCCTTTTCATTATGCCAAATCAAACACCGCCATCGCTTCCACATGCGCCGTATGCGGAAATAAATTCATCACACCAGCCGCGCTAAAACGATAACCTTTACCTACCAATACCGCCGCATCACGCGCAAACGTGGCAGGATTGCACGACACATATACAATCCGTTTGGGCAAATAGGGCACGTGCAAAGCCTGTACCAAGGCATATGCGCCAGCGCGTGGTGGGTCAAGCAATATTTTGTCAAAATAACCTAATTGTTCAACAATTTGCGGTGTAGTAGCGAATAAATCAGCGGTGGAAAATTGAATATTGGTCAAACCGTTGGCTTGTGCGTTTTGCATCGCACGGCGCGTGAGAAAATCCGCACCTTCAATGCCGACCACTTTTGCGCCACTTCGCGCAATCGGCAACGTGAAATTACCCAAGCCGCAAAATAAATCGGCAATTCTTTCATGTCCTTGTGGCTGCAATAAGCGTATGGCGCGTGAAACCATCACTTCATTCATCGGCAAATTGATTTGCGTAAAATCGCCCGCGCGAAACGGCATATTCAGCGCAAATTCAGGCAGCCTGTAATTGAGTTTGGGCGCGGTTTTCGGCGCAATCGGTTCGGCAGCGCGTGTGCCAATTTGCAGCCAAATTTGCCAAATCGGTGCAGCGGATTGGTTTGCTGTAATTTTATTCAGGCAGCCTGAAAATTCTATCAAGACATTTTCAGGCAATTTTTTATCAGAAATAATATTTAAAACAGAAACTTGCTCGCCAACAGAAATTTCCACGCTTTGCAAACGAATTTTGGGTGCGGTGGCATGGATATTTTGCAAACCTGCGCGAATGGTTTTCAGGCTGCCTGAAACGTGTGCAGGCAAGATGGCGCATTGCGAAATCGGTACAATGCGTTTGCTGCGTTTGGCTTGATAGCCGATTTGCACAACATCTTGTTTATCAATAAAAATAGACAATCTTGTGCGGCTGCGATAATGCCATGCTGCACCATAAATCGGCGGCAAAATTTGTTCGGGAAAAACTTTGCCGATGCGTTGCAGTTGCTCTTCAAAAACGCGTTGTTTCATGGCGACTTGCGCTGAAAATTCAAGGTGTTGTAAAGCACAGCCGCCGCATTCGCCATAATATGGGCAAGCTGGTTCGCGACGGTATTCGGACGGTTGGATAATGGCGGTGGTGTCGGCTTCAGCAAATGTGCCTTTGTCTTGCTTGATTTGAATGCGGACGATTTCGCGTGGTAAAGCGTTGTGAACAAAGATGGTTTTGCCGTCAATGCGTGTTACGCCACGTCCTTCGTAATCCAATGATTGAATGGTGGTTTGCATGATAATGATTTGTATTGGGTGCCAAAATAAGTTTCAGGCTGCCTGAAAGGTTGTTTTGTTACAACAATGTATTTTTGAATACAGATAAATATTGACTATTTTCTCATATTTTTCACGTTTTTACGGTATTATGCTCACTCATCTTTTTTTACCTATTTGAAATTACATGAAATCTATTCTTTTTGGCGCGTTTACTTTCGCGCTAGCAAGTACAGCTTTTGCCGCTCAAACGACTCCTGTTCCCGATGTTGCACCTGTTGCGGATGGTCAGCATGTTGTCATCAATATTCCGCAACAACGTTTGTTTTTGTATGAAAATGGCAGCCTGAAAAAGGTTTATCCTGTTGGTGTAGGTAAAGCAACAACACAAACCAATTTGGGCGACCACAAAATCGGTGCGAAAGCGTTTAATCCAACTTGGCATATTCCCTTGTCTATTCAAAAAGAACGCGGCGATGGCGTGAAAACCGTGCCACCTGGCCCCAAAAATCCGCTCGGCCCAGTTTTTGTGCGTTTGGGTAATCCCAAATTGGGTTTGGGCATTCATGGCACAAGTAATCCTGCGAGTGTACCAGGAATTGTAAGCCATGGTTGCGTGCGCATGAAATCGCCTGATGCGTTGGAATTTGCGAGAAGAATTTCTACGGGTGCAGATGCAACGGTAAGCTATGAATTGGCAGCATTGAATCAAGATGATGCGGGTCATTTGTGGTTAGCCGCATTCAGAGACCCTTACAGCAAGAAAAATTTACGTGTTAATGTGTTAAAACAAAGTATTGCAGCATGGGCAAAAGCCAATAATCGCACGATTCGCACGGCACAAATTGACCAAATCGTGAAAGCGCGTGCAGCAAAACCTGTTTGTTTGACGTGTACCAATAAAAATACCAGACCGAAAGGTGATTTTGTTTCAATCGCTTGGAATAGCGGTGGTGCAGATTTAACACAACCGAAAGGTGCAACTGCTTCCATTCGTCCACCTGTGAAGGATGAAATCTTGCCAGAAGGTACAGAAATTGAAGTAGAAGCATTGGACGATTTTAAAGGTGCATCGGTATTTGATGATGAAGAAGGCGTGGTGGAAGAAGCGACCAATTCAATCGCATCGGGTGAAATACCATTAAAACCATTGTAATCATTTTTTTGTATGAAGGCAGCCTGAAAATAAATTTGGTTTTCAGGCTGCTTTTTGTTACATCGTTATTTAAAATATAGTCGTTTCAAATAGAAATATAGTGGATTCACTAAATCAGGACAAGGCGACAGCGACCGCCGTGTACACATAGTACATAAGGGAGCTGGCAACGCTGTACTGGTTTAGTGAATCCACTATAAAATACAAAAGCATAAATTTCCTGCAAAACCAAATAGGCAGCCTGAAAATGACTTTATCACAAACAGTATCCGCTTTATTGACATCTGCCAAAATCTTGCTCCCCTTTAATGTTTTATTCGCCGCTTTTACTTTTTGGCAAGCAAACGGTGTATGGTTTGTTTTGAGTGCCATCATCAGTGCATGGATTGCATATTTGCATTTGCGTATTGATTTTGATCGCCGTATTTTTCACGCATTTGCCCAAGGTATGCAGCCTGAACATTTTGATTTTGCATTGCAAATAATGGGTTTACAGCGAATAAAAGCCCCAACAAGGGATTTAGAGAATCGCGCCAAAGGCGCAATTAAATTGCTTAAATATTTAATTTATTCTACTTTTATACAATTATTTTGGTTAATATCAGCATGAAAATACTGTATTATTGACACAATTGAATCAAATGGTGCTTTCAGGCTGCCTGAAAACGTTAAAATTGGTAATGCTGCATGATTTTTTGTTATGATGTAATTTTCATTTTTTAAAAAGGAAAAAATCATGTCTCAAATGCAAGATTCCTATGCGCATTACCGCGAATTAACCTTACGCGGTACCATTTTAGGCGCATTGATTACGGTAATTTTTACCGCATCAAATGTTTATTTAGGGTTAAAAGTTGGTTTAACTTTCGCTTCTTCCATTCCTGCCGCCGTGATTTCTATGGCGATTCTCAAATTCTTCCCTGGTTCAAATATTTTGGAAAACAATATGGTGCAAACACAAGCATCGGCAGCAGGTACGCTTTCTGCCGTAATTTTTGTGTTGCCAGGGCTGTTGATGATGGGTTATTGGAACGGCTTTCCATTTTGGCAGACCATGTTGATTTGTGCGACAGGTGGTATTTTGGGGGTCATCTTTACCATTCCATTGCGCTATGTGATGGTGGTAAATAGTCCACTACCCTATCCTGAAGGTGTTGCAGCCGCTGAAATTTTGAAAGCAGGTAATCACGATGATGAAAAACGTGATGAAGGCGCGGTTGCTGATTCAGGTGCAAAAGAAATTTTGGCTGGTAGTGTGGTGGCTGGTGTATTGAGCTTTGCAACCAATGGTTTGCGCGTGGTCGCTGATAGCGCAAGTTATTGGTTTAAAGGCGGTAATGCCATTTTCCAAATTCCTATGGGTTTTTCTTTGGCATTATTGGGTGCAGGCTATTTGGTCGGCATTGTTGGCGGTATGGCTATTTTGGTTGGTATCGTGTTTACATGGTTCATTGCCGTACCCTATTTTACCGCTGCCGCACCAATGCCTGCTGATGCGGACATGGTAGGCTACGCGCTAGATGTGTGGCGCACCAAAGCACGTTTTATTGGTGTCGGAACAATTGGTATTGCCGCCATTTGGACGTTGATTAGCTTATCCAAACCCATGATGGAAGGTATGCGCCAATCCTTAATTGCGTTGAAAAATCCACAAGCCGCTGCGCAACTGGAACGCGTTGACCGTGATATGTCGCCCAAATCCATGATTCAAATCACATTGGCAATCATTTTAGTGATATTAGCCATTGTGTTTTATTTTGTACAAGCCGTATCACTGCCTATGGGTTTGACGATTACTTTGGTTTTGGTTTGCACATTATTGGCGGTGGCGATTGGCTTTTTCGTTGCCGCAGCCTGTGGTTACATGGCAGGTTTAGTGGGTTCATCTTCCAGCCCAATTTCGGGGATTGGTATTATTTCGGTAGTAACCATTTCATTGGTATTGATGACCATTGGTAAAGCAAGTGGCATTTTTGATATGCCAAACGGCGAACAATTTTTAACCGCCTTAACCATTTATACCGCTTCTATCGTGTTGGCAGTTGCCACCATTTCCAACGATAACTTGCAAGATTTGAAAACAGGCTATCTGGTTAAAGCGACACCTTGGCGCCAACAAGTAGCGTTATTAATTGGTTGTGTGGTGGGCGCCGCAGTGATTGCGCCTACTTTGGAAATGCTCTACAACGCCTATGGTTTCACAGGCGCCATGCCACGCGAAGGTATGGATGCTGCACAAGCCCTATCTGCTCCACAAGCCACATTGATGACCACCATTGCCAAAGGTATTTTCTCGGGTAATTTGGAATGGACATATATTTTCTTTGGCATTGGTTTGGGTATTGCGATTATTATTGCAGATGCCATACTGAAAAAATCCAGCAACAATCGTTTTGCCCTACCCGCATTGGCGGTTGGTATGGGTATTTACCTACCACCTGCAGTAAATATGCCGATTGTGATTGGTGCAATCGTAGCTTATTGGATGGCTAATAAAACCAAACGTCAAGCGCGTCAGTTGGCTGAACAAGAAGCGAAAGCAATGGAAGCCACAGTAGAACGTCGTGGAACCCTGTTCTCGGCAGGTTTGATTGTGGGCGAAAGTTTAGTTGGCGTGATGATGGCGTTTATCATTGCCGCATCGGTTACTTCGGGTGGTTCAGATGCACCATTGGCGATTGCGTTAGAAAACTGGGGAACTGCCGCAGAAATTCTTGGCTTGCTGGCATTTATTGGCGGCGCAATTATTTTTGTGATGCGTACTTTACGTCCATTGAAAACAACGCAAAAAAATCAATAAAACCTGATTAGCGCCTATAAATAGGCAGCCTGAAACTTTTGCAAAACCCTTTCAGGCTGCCTATTTTTGTTTCACAGAAAATGATTTCTTATTCACAATCCCAAAGTAGCCATACTTGGGGATTTTCTACAACTTAATTTGCTTGAACCGATTAGCAGCTTGCTGTTTATAATGATGGCTTTGCATCATATTTAAATGACTATACAATCAACACATTGACAAGCACTCATTTGATGAAAAGTCAGCACAAAAGGCAGCCTGAAAACTTATTGCGAAAGTCCTACAATATGAATCAATCCCTTTCTTCCCTGCTGATGATTTTAATCCTTGCCGCATGTAGCGAACCAAACACGACCCAAGCCACCACATCCACAAATTTGCCTAAAAACAAAATAGCATCTGAAACATCAACCATGCAGCCTGAAAAAAATACGCCGCAAATTGTGCAATCCGCCCGCAATCAAATTGGCAAAACTATGCATTATGACCCTGCATACACAACTTTGGCGTATCCAATGGGCGATGTACCAATAGAAAAAGGCGTATGCACCGATGTGGTCATTCGGGCGTTGCGCGAACAAAAAATGGATTTACAACAATTAGTTCATCAAGACATGAAGCAAAGTTTTTCCGCCTATCCCAAACATTGGGGATTAAAAAAACCTGACCCCAATATTGACCATCGCCGCGTGTTAAATCTCATCACATTTTTCACGCGGCAAGGTTGGGCGGTAAAGCAGAAAGGCGATTTTCGTGCGGGCGATATTGTTACTTGGGAATTAAACGGTAATCGTCTGCCGCACATCGGTATTGTGTCGGATAAAAAAATCGGCGACACGCCGCTGATTATCCACAATATCGGCGCAGGTACGCAGGAAGAAGACTTGTTGTTTAAACACAAGATAACGGGGCATTTCAGGCTGCCTGTAAAATAAAAAACACCCCAGCGTTTGATGATTTTCAAATTCTGGGGTGTGTCGTGTAAACTTACAGTGCGGTGACCGCTATTTTTGTTTCAATCGCTGATGACACAATCTGGCGTAATGTTCATGGTCTATTTCTGCGAAAACGAGTTCATCATTTTCCATATCGGCAACAGCAATATGGCTGCCACCAACGATGTTTAAATGCAATTTGTCATCAATGATTGTCCACTCGCCCCCAAATCCAGCCAACGCAGGCACATTTTCTGGCTTGATTTTGCCGATGTATTGCCAATTAAAAGTACGATGTTGTTTAAATTGATACAAAGTCAAAATCTGCGTGTTGTTTCGGTAAACGCGATAACGGCAAAATCGGCTATTGATAAACCATTCTTTCAATAAAAATGGCAAAGACCAAATCAAAACAAGCGTACCAATGTCCAACAAAACCAACAGCCAAATCCAAGGATTGTAATCCTTGTCCAATCCCAGTGTTCCCAGAAAAAAGCACATCAAGCCCAATACTGGGGCAAAAGACGAATTTTTGTTTTCGCGTAACTGGGCAAGCAAAATCCGCAAATTGACACAAGCAATAAAAATAAAGGGCAGAAAATAAAGTATTTTCCAATCATTCATTTTGATTTTCTCCTTTCTTTTATAGGAGGATACCGCGCACCGATTTTCCAAAAAATTTTGGTGCGTGGTGTGCACTCTACGGGGCTAAAATCAATCGTCCAATGCAGGATAGCAATACAATCCACCATCGGTGGAACTCGCCGCTTGTTTCATCAAATCATCGGGAAAAAAGCCACGTTTATTCAATTCCCCAAACAATTCCGAACCGCCACTGGCTTCGGTTGGTATCATATAAGCACGTTCCTGATTTTGTACCCAAATATACAAACAATCCGATTGCCGCAAACCGCCATCTTCAAAACACACACGCTGAATACTTTGCCATTCAAATTGATATGCCCAACTTTCTTTATTGGGTGGATTGGCGTTCACATAAACATTTTGTTCATCAAATTGAACAAAATACCATTCGGATAATTCGGGCATGGGCGCAAAGAAACCGCACCAAAGATTTTTCAACCATGTAAACATCTTTTTCCTTTATTCAAAAAAATCCACCAAAGTCCACTTTTCGCAGGCAGCCTGAAAATCCGCTTTATCTTGTACAGGCACAACCGCCACACCCCAACATTCGTCCTGCAAATCCCACACAAACAACGCCACACCATGCGCCAAAAATTGCGTTTGCAACCAGCGAAAACAGGGCTGTATCGGAAAATAATCATGTTCACGCAAAAAATCGTCTTCGCGGTAATCCGACCAGTTGGGCGTAAAACCAAAGCGTTGCCACATCCGCGACATTTCTGCGAATAATTCGGCATAATCAGGATTATTCCACGCATTGCTGTAATCTTCCACCACCGTAAAATACGCTGCATCAAACGCCCGATTGGATACCGCCAAAAGATAATCGGGTTCCAAACCCAAATGTTCGTCATCTTGCAATTCATGGGGGACATTTGCCAACACGGTTTGTATGGCAGTCGGATTGTCGCGATACAGCACCGCCAACCATTCGGTAAACCATTTTTCACGCTGTTGCCAAAGTGCCAAATCTTCGGCGGTAGGTGGTTTGGGTGGGCGATATTTGGCATCAAACCAGCGCATCATCCAACCGACAATCATGCCAAAAATCGCCCAAAACCCAATCGTCAGCGCAATGCCCGCCAATAGTTTGAAAATAAAATTAAGCCATGAAAATGGGGTTTCACACATGATTTTTTCCTTGCAGGCTGCCTGAAAATCCAAATTTTTTCACATTTTGGCAACTATTTTCCAGACCACTTCTGCCAATGTTTTCAAAAACAACATCAAAAATAAACTTTGCACCAAAACCGTTATGACAAATCCGAATGGTTGTTTTTTCAAATCAAATCGTTTGATGGGCGTGTGGGCAACCTGTGTACGCATGGCTGCCCACAATGCACAAGCAAGCGAATAAATGAACCACAACCAAACCGCAATGGCAATAAAAAAAGCCAAAATATGCGCCGTATTCTCGCTCATTTACTGCACAGCACCGCCCGTTGCTTTTAATCGGGTAACAACCAAACCGCCAAATAATGAACGTTTTACTTGCAATTCATAATTCATTTTGGTTTTGATTGTGCCGATTTTTGCCGCGCTCAGGCTGGAAATTTCATCATAAGACACTTTGGCACTTTGCCATGGAAAACGGCTTTTGACTTGCACATTTTCATAATGCCAATTCAAATTGCCTTGCAACATAACCATTGCCGCACGGCTTTGCTCCATAAAACCGCACAATTCCGTTTTACCGCCTTTCACTTCCACAACGCCTTCGGGCGTGTTCTGGCTAATGCTGACCTTGACTTTATCGTCCAACATTGCACAGGCTTCTTGAGGATTTTGAATGGATTTTGTGCTGAATTCTTGTAAATATTTTTCCACGCTGGCGGGGCTCATACTCAAATTATTGCGAATTAATAATCCTGCTAATAAGATTGCGATGATGATAAAGGCTTTTTTCATGATGATTTCCTTGATTTTAGGGTTTAAAAAAGTTTCAGGCTGCCTGAAACAGGAAGTCATCATATTACTTTTCTTTGCAAAAAAAAAAACTATTTAACATTTATTTACAATAAAATGACAAAATCCATTACTGTAAAAGCCCCTACATACCATGAAAAAATCAAGCATCATGCTGTTTATCAGCTTGGCAATGTTTGCCTGTTCATCAGAAGTCAGCTACAAAACCGAGGACGTTCAAGCATTGGCACAAAGCGTGAAAGCACACGAAATCACACTGTATGGTACAGCCGACTGCATCTATTGCACCCAAGCGAAACAATGGCTAAACCAAAACCAATTTGCCTTTACCGATTGCGACATCAACAACAATGAACAATGTGCCGCCCAATTCAAACATCATCAAGGCTACGGTACGCCATTGATTGTGATTCAGCGACACGGCAAACAGCACATCATGCGCAACGGTTTTGACAGCGATGAATTTTTGCTGGCATTGCAATCTGGGAAATAGTTTTCAGGCAGCCTGAATTGCCATTTCAATCGCATTCAACAAATCATCAATATGCTTTTCCTGCGTATCAAAACTGCACACCAATCGCACAGTGCCTTGCTCGTCCCAATCGTAAAAATAAGTGTGTTGGCGCACTTTGTCCGCCACGCCTGCGGGCAATTTCACAAACACGGCATTCGCTTGCGTGGGGTAAACCAATTCCACGCCCTGAATGTTTTTCAGGCTGCCTGAAAGTTTTTGCGCCATGTCGTTGGCGTTTTGCGCGGCTTTGCGCCACAAATCGTTTTCCAGCAAAGCAATGAATTGTGCCGACACAAAACGCATTTTGGACGCGAGTTGCAAATTCATTTTGCGTAAATATTTCATGCCGTCTGCGTGCAAAACATTTTTTTCGTTCAATACAATCACGCATTCGCCCAACAATAAGCCGTTTTTTGTGCCACCAAACGACAAAATGTCCACGCCCACATCGGCTGTGATGTCGCGCAAATCCACGCCCAAAGCCGCCGCCGCGTTCCCCAAACGTGCGCCGTCCATGTGCAAGGCGATGCCTTTTTCGTGGCAAAAATCGGCAATGGCGCGGATTTCGGCTGGCGTGTAAACCGTGCCGAGTTCCGTGCTTTGCGTGATGCTGACGGCAAGCGGTTGGGCGCGGTGTTCAAAGCCAAAACCGTGCGCGTGTGTGGCGATGAGTTCGGGGCTTAATTTGCCGTCTGATGTGGGAATCGTCCACAATTTGAATCCGCCAACGGTTTGTGGGGCGGTGCTTTCGTCCACGTTGATGTGGGCGGATTCCGCGCAAATCACCGCGCCCCAGCGTGGCAAACAGGCTTGCAATGCCAAGACGTTTGCGCCCGTGCCGTTGAACACGGGGTAGGCTTGGGCGGTTTCGCCAAAATGTTGTTGCACCAGCGTTTGCAAGTGGGCGGTGTAGGGGTCGTTGCCGTATGCGCCAACGTGTCCACCATTGGCTTGGGCGATGGCGGCGATGATTTCAGGCAGCACGCCTGAATAATTGTCGGACGCGAAAGAGTGGGATTGGGGGTTGTGTAAAAGGGTCATGATTGGTTTCTTAAAAATAAAATAAATAAAAAAGGCAGCCTGAAAACAGGTCTAGCTGTTTGATTTTAACATAGACAAAAATCCCCTCTTATCGCTAAAATAGTAAATAAGATTTTTCTTACTTTATTTTTGATTTTTGTCTTTAAATTAATTAGTACACAGCAAAATCTTCAGGCAGCCTTTCAGTACACGACAATAATTTGTAGGTCGGGCATTCATGCCCGACACAATGCGCCGTGATTCATGTCGGGCATGAATGCCCGACCTACGGAAATATTTTTTGTCGCGTACTCTGAGGCAGCCTGAAAAATATAGTCGTAGAAATGAAAATGCAGTACAAGGCAACAACGCCCGCCGTGTACAAACAATACATAAGGGCGTTGGCAACGCCATACTGCTTTTTTCAGTTCTGCGACTATATCTATATTTGTTGTGTACGCTGTTTTATCTTGCAAATTAGAGGAATAAAATGACCGTTTTAACCATCAGTTCCAAAGGGCAAATCACGCTGAAACGCGATTTATTGCAACATCTTGGCATTCAAGCAGGGCAACGCATTACCATAGACAAATTACCCAATGGCACATTAAACATTCAAGCCGAACAAAATACAGGCAAAATTGATGACTTTATCGGCAAATTTGCGGGTAGATTGGCACAACCCATCAGCCTAGACGAAATGAACGCCATTACCGAACAAGCATGGGCAGGCGAAAAATGCGAATAACCGTTGATACCAATGTGTTGGTGCGCGCGCTGTTACAGGACGACCCGCAACAATCGCCGATTGCCAGCGATTTATTGCGAAATGCGAGCATGATTTCTGTGCCTTTGCCGTGTTTGTGTGAATTGATTTGGATTTTGCAACGCACAGCGAAGTTTGCGCCGAGTGAAATTGCGCAAGCCATTCGCGCTTTGATGGATACGCACAATGTTGTGATGAATCGCCCTGCGGTACAAGCAGGTTTGGCGGTTTTGGAAGCGGGGGGCGATTTTGCCGATGGCGTGATGGAATTTGAAGGTGCATCTTTGGGTGGTGAAATTTTTTATTCTTTTGACAAAAAAGCGATTTCTTTGTTGGAAAAACAGAGAAAAGCAGTTTATTTATTAAAATAATTGATAATTGAAACATGACTGACATCACAACCTACCAAACCTTATCCACCCCCTGCGAAGCCGAATTTAAAGACAAAGGCAGCCGTTTTATCGCCTACGCCTACCCTGTTTTGACGGCGGACGAAGTCAAAACCATCGTAGAAAATCTGCGCCAAGAACACCACAAAGCCCGCCATTGGTGCTACGCCTACCGTTTGGGTGTGGACGGCAACCAATTCCGCGCCAACGATGACGGCGAACCATCAGGCAGCGCAGGTCGCCCGATTTTGGGACAAATTGATTCGTTTGAATTGACGGATTGTTTGGTGGTGGTGGTGCGTTATTTTGGGGGGACTTTGTTGGGTGTGTCGGGCTTGATTCATGCGTATAAAACCAGTACGCAAATGGCTTTGCAATCCGCCCCAATCATTGAAAAAAATATTGAAAAGACGGTTTATTTGCGTTGTGATTATCCATATTTGAATGATGCTTTGCGGATTGCGAAAAATCATCATGCCAATATTATTACGCAAGATTTGCAACTGGATTGCCGTTTAACCGTGCGCGTGCCGTTGGCGGATTACGCATCTGCTATCAGCGCATGGCAACACACGCGCACGATTGATATTTTGGATGATTTCCAAAGCTGAAATTTTTTACAGGGCAAGTTTTCAAATCCGACACACTTTCATATTTAACAACTATTTGTTTTTATTTAGGATATTAGTATCTAACCTATAAAATTTTCAGGCTGTCTGAATCGTTTTTTACAAAAGCTTCAGGCTGTCCGAACTTTTCTTAAATATAGTTTTAAAATTATAGTAGATTCAATTTAAATCAGGACAAGGCGACAGCAACCGCCGTGTACACCGAGTACATAAGGGAGCTGACAACACTGAACCTCTATTCACAACCTTGATAGCTTGCTTTTATTGCCTTTTTCCGTACCTACTGCGTTGGATTTTTATGCCAATAGTCTCGCTATTGACACAAAAATCCGCCTTGCATTCGCAAAAAAATTCAACAAAATCAAGCTACCAAAATTATGAATACAAGTTCTAAATTGAATTCACTATAAACACAAAATGCAGCCTGAAAAATTGTTTGCAGGCTGCATTTTATTTATCAATCTTGTTCAGATTATTTTTGTTGCTGTGGCATACGTTGTTTAAAACGTTGTTCCATACGTTCTTGCTGTTGTTTTTGATTTTCAACAAATTTTTGCTGTTGCGCAGGTGTCAGAACTTGGAATACAGCATGACGTTGTTTCAACATTTGCAATTCACGTTCTGCGTGATTTTTTTCCATTGCTGCGCGTTCTTGTTGGCGTTCAGCAATCATATTACGCGCGGCTTGTTCGTTAAAAGTTTTGTTGCTCATCAACTGTTGCTCTTGGGCGCGACGTTGTGCCATTTTTTGTTGGAAATCAGCACGACGTGTGTCTTGATTATCTACTTTTTGTGGGCGATTTTGCTCCATAATGGTTTTGATTTGTGCTTTTTGTGCATCGCTCAAACCCAGTTGCTCAAAACCATGTGGCAAACCATCACATTTCATTTGATGACCATGTGCGCCGTGCATTTTAGCGTGTGGGTGTGGCATATTTTTATTTTGAGTTGTGGCATTGTTGCCTGCTGCAACGGCGATACCTGCGGTTGTTAATAAAGCGATGGCTGATGCGAAAAGAGTGCGTTTGTTCATGTTGAAATCCTTGTTCATTGTTTTAAATTTATGATTAGAATGCCTTGAAAAATCAAGCATATTGCCAGAAGCAATGAAGCAAATCATACGCTGCTAATATGTTAAATTGTTTATATGCGTGGTAAACAAGATGAAATATTATGTTTTCAGGCTGCCTATATTGTGCAAAAAATGTTAGTAGTTGTGCATTTTGTGTATAAAGTTGTTTCAAATTGAAATAATCAAACAAAAGGCAGCCTGAAAACATTTTCAGGCTGCCTTTGATTATTTCAATATTTTTCTACCAAAATACAAAATCCGATAAGCAAATAATAAATAGCTTTCTGTAACAAAAAATTGCCAGCGCGTTTTGCGTGTCGCGGTATTGTAACGACTGGTGGGTGTGGGCGATGGGCTGGCGCGAATGCCCAAATCTTGTGCCATTGTCATCGCGCGTGCCATGTGATAAGGGTCGGTTACAATAATCACATTTTGCAGATGATGTTTTTGCATCATCAGTCGGGTATTGGCGAGATTTTGATAGGTATCTTTGGAACGCGTTTCAAAAATAATGTCGCGTTCAGGAACGCCTTGTTTGATGGCAAACCAGCGCGCTACTTCGGCTTCGGTGGGAAAACCTTTTTTCGGTGTGCCACCTGTGAAAATCAGTTTATCCACTCGCTCGGTTTGATACAAAATCAGGGCGTGATTGATGCGTTCGCGAAATACGGGCGATGGATTTTTACCCCACGCGGCTGCACCTAATACGACGGCGGCATCGGCATGTGTGGGTAATTGAGTCGGCAGTTGCGCGTATTGATACACTTGCCATGCACACCACGCTTGTCCGACCAATAAAATCAACACGGACAGGGCTAATCCGCGCCATAAATAGCGCAAACGGCGGCGGATTCTGGTCAAAATAGAAGGCGATGCAGACATGGTTTTCAGGCTGCCTATTTAAAAAATCGGGCGTGTTGGGGCAATAAATGTGTGTTGTTTGGATTGTGGATAAAATCTTGCATAATATTTTGAATATGCGGATTTTTTTGTGTGTGGCGAAACACGAACCAGTCGGCAATTAAATTGGCTTGTTGTTCCATATTAAATTGACTGAAATGGGTACAATGTTTCAGGCTGCCTGTGTAGGCGTAGCAAGCTTGGGCGCGATAACCGCCTTTAATTGCTAGTTTCAAACCATCTTGCCACAGGCGTAAACCGAGTTGATATTGCCAAACGTGTGCCATTTCGTGAACAAATAAATGGCGCATGGATGCATCGGTTTGGGCGTAATCTGCATGATATAAATCGGGCGGCATATGAATGGTGCCAAATGGGGTCATAGCGGTACGCCGCTGTTGGAAAAAGGGGATAAATCTTCCTTTGTGTATCCATACGCGGTCGTAATCTATGCTGTCGCGATAAATGGGGTGCAGTAATTTGCGTTCGCTGCTTGTGAGTCTGCGGCGGTATTGTAATCGTTTTATCATGGTTTTCAGGCTGCTTTTGAGTGTGATATTGTAACGATTATTGGCATAAAAAGGCAGCCTGAAAACATTTTCAGGCTGCCTAATTGTTTATTTTTTCTTTTTCTCTTTGGGTTCTTTATCCAAAACCACGACTTTTGCTTGCTCGGCTTCTTTATCAGCTTCCTTGTTTACCAGCCATTGTTGAACAATGGTCAGCAAGTTATTCACCACATAATACAGTACCAAACCTGCTGGGAAGAAGAAGAACATGATTGAGAACATCAAGGGCATAATCTTCATCATTTGCGCTTGAGCAGGGTCGCTAGGAGGTGGGCTCAATTTGGTTTGAAACCACATGGTTCCTGCCATAATCAAGGGTAAAATATAGAATGGGTCGGGGCGAGATAAATCGCTAATCCAGCCCAACCATGGTGCTTGGCGCAATTCTACCGACAAGAAAATCATCCAGTACAGACCAATGAAAATCGGCATTTGCAATAACATTGGCAAACAACCGCCCAATGGGTTGATTTTTTCGTCGCGGTACAACTGCATCATACCTGCTTGCAATGCCATGCGGTCTTCTGGATTGGGGAATTTTTTCTTCAAGGCTTCCAGTTTGGGCGCAACGGCTCGCATTTTCGCCATAGAGCGATACGCTTTTTGATTCAATGGATACAATATGGCTTTGACAATCAGCGTTAAGAATACAATCGCCCAACCCCAGTTACCAATCACGCTATGTAACCAGTTCAACAAAGCAAACAATGGCGATGCAAAAATATGCACACGACCATAGTCTTTGGTCAATTCAAACTCAGGCGTAATGGTTTTTAAAGTACTGGTAACTTGTGGACCTGCAAACAGGTTGGCGGTAAATGTTTTGCTGCCATTAGCAGGAACATCTACTGCTGCCATATTTACACCAGCATGATACAAATTATCCGCACGGCGTTTAATATCAATCGTACACGCATTGTTGGCACACAGATTTTCACTGTTAGCAGGCTGCATAATCCATGATGACACAAAATAGTGTTGAATCATACCAACATAACCACCTGTGGCTTTGCGTTGATACTCCACCGAATCTTTGCCAGATGCGAAATCGTCATCTAAATCGCCATATTCCACTTTTTGAAATTCTTTGGCATCAGGCGTATAAACCACAGGTCCATTGTAACTGCGCATAAACCAGCCCTCGCCTTCAGGTGCAGATTTATCGCGTACAATTTTGTATGCCGTACCCAATTTAACAGGCTGCTCACTGGTATTTTTTACATCAAAACGCACATTAACCAAATAGCTGCCTTTGCTGAAAGTGTACACTTTGTCCACTTGCAAACCATTGTTTGTTTGCGCGGACAATTTTACTTCCACATTATCGCCATTGAGTGTGTATGCTTTTTGTGCTGCGCTAAACGTGGTATTTGCCAGCACATCATTGCCATTAGCATCCACCAGTTGCGATTGTGCAATATAAGTCAAAGGTTTACCATCAGCAAACAAGACAAATTTTTTGCTTACATCGTTGGTTGCATCGTATTGATTGAGTGTTAAACCACGCAAATCGCCTGATTTTTCATCTATGACAGCATGAACGGTATCGGTATCCACCGTAATGGGCACAGTCGTTCCCAAAGGCGCAGCCGCCACTTGTGCGGCTTGTTGTTGTGCAGCTTGTTGTTGCGCATTTTGTGGTTGCGGAAACAGACTGGGGAAAAAAGCCTGCAAGCCAATCATCAGCAACATGGAAATGACCATTGCGGTCAGCATTCGTTTGAAATCCATTATTATTGATTTCCTTACATATAATTTGTTACAAGATTATGTTCAGTTTACCCCAAAGGCAGCCTGAAAACAGACGTAACATCATGGAACAGGGTCGTAACCGCTACCACCCCAAGGATGGCAACGACACAATCTTTTGGCAGCCAAACAACCGCCTTTGCACGCACCGTGTTTGCGAATGGCTTCTATCGCGTATTGCGAACAGCTTGGCACATAGCGGCAACGTGGTGGAATCAGCGGGCTGATAGCCAGTTGATAAAAACGTATCAGCGCAAGCAAGATTTTACCAAGCATATTTCACTATCCTCCACATGCTTTCAGGCAGCCTGAAAACGCTATAACGAGCTTTCAGGCTGCCTGAAAAGTTTATTTGCGTGGCAACATTAATTCTGCCAACTGCTGACGAGCTTCGGCAACAGTATCTGCATCAAACGCAACACGCACGCGCACGACATAATCACGCGCAGGCAGTTGGTGTTTGTTGCAGCGAAACCAATCGCGTATCACACGTTTCATAAAATTGCGCCGATTGGCACGTTTGGCAGCTTTTTTGCTGACTACCAAGCCTAATCGTGCATGTCCAAACGCGTTATTATCCGATTGCATAACTTGAATCAAGGAGCGCGAACGCTGTTTTTTGAATGCAAAAACGGAAGAAAAGTCTTCCGTTTTCAGCAATCGGTACGCTTTGCCGAAGCGGTTATCCAATTACACAGCCAAGCGTTTACGACCTTTGGCACGGCGTGCTGCCAAAACTGCGCGACCGCCGCGAGTTTTTGAACGAACCAAGAAGCCGTGAGTGCGTTTGCGTTTGGTAACAGAAGGTTGATAAGTGCGTTTCATGTTGGGTTTCCTAAATCGTTAAGGGAAAAATTAAACGCGTGATTAAACCTGTTTTTAGGTGTTTTGTCAATCAAAATAAATGTTTCAGGCTGCGTTTTGTGTTTTGGCAAGTAGGGGTAAGCCTGTTGCTGTACTGATTTTTTCTGTGGGGTAGTGATAGTTTTTGCATAGGATAATCTCGCAATGTCATTGGGTGCAAACCTTGATAAACACAAGGCTTACGCCCAATTTGTTCAGTTAAATTAGACGTGGCAGCTTTTTCACAAAAATGCGAAAAAATGAGCAAATTTCAATCATAAAACTATCACAAAATGCGTAAAATTAAACGCGGTTTAAGCACTTTTTAAATCATGCTTAAACCGCGTTTAAATTTTCATTACAATAGTCGCCCCAGCCATACCACACGTCCAATCACCGCAAAATTTTCATCATCTAAATTGATTTCAAACGGTGGATATTCAGGGTTCGCGCTGATAATAACCACTTTGTTTACCAGACGCTGCAAACGTTTCACAAACACATCATTTCCAAGACGAATGGCATACAAGCCATCATGTGGCTCAACTTGGGTATGGTCTATCAAAATGGTATCTTTATCATTGAAAACATTGACCATACTGTCGCCTTTGACTTTCACAACCGACAACTTATCCAATGGCGCACGCACAAATCGGCGTAGCCAATCCGCACGAAATGCCAACGAATGTGTAGGCTCTTCACTTTCTACCCAAGAACCACGCCCAGCAGATAATTCCACATTGTAGTAAGGGATGAACACAAAATCATCAATGTCCACAGGATTACCGCGTGTATCACATAAGCCATTGATGCCATTTACAGAAGCTCGTTCCTTACGTTTATTGGCTTGCAATAAAGCAAGTAATTCATCCGTTTTATGTAAGCTGTTTTGGAATGCAGCCTGCATTATTACATCTTCATTTTGTTGCACAGATTCTGGTGTTTGATTGGGGTATTGCGCCCCTTCGCCTGTGGCGAGCCATTGTACGTTTACGCCTGCGGCGCGTGCCAGTTTCACTAAATTGGACATTTGTGGGTCAGATTCACCAGTAAGCCAGCGTTTTGCGGATGGTGGCTTGATGCCAGCTTGCCGAGCCAGTTCTGAAACATTCCCATTAAAAATTTTCAAGACTTCTGCCATTCTCTCGGCAAATTCAATATTTACATCCATAATTTAAGTTTAACCTTTTCTTAAAGTAAAGTTTAACGTTAAAGTTAGACTTTATTTTCCATTAAAATCAAAATATTAAAGAAATAAGTTCAATTTATTAAAGATTAACCTAAAAAATCACTTGCGTAGTTAAACTTAAACCTTTAATATTCACACATCTGTTAAACAAATTTGTTAAACAGATGTGTTTAACAAACGTAGGAATTGATTATGCAAAAAAATTCAGCCAAACAAACACCAAAAGATTGGCATCGTGCTGATGTAGTTGCTGCCTTAAAACGTAAAGGTTGGACGGTTCGCGCTTTATCCAGAAGACATCAATTATCCGAATATACACTTTATACCGCACTTGACCGTTCTTACCCAAAAGGAGAACGGATTATTGCGGAAGCACTGGGATTAAGTGTTCAGGACATCTGGCCTGAACGTGAAGCCAAACGTCAATTTCAACCCAGTTTGCAAAGTGTTTCTATCGCATAGCTGTTCATTTTAATGTAAACCTTCATAAAAATCACGAGAAAGTTAATTATGAAGTCATTATATTCAAATCATACTGCTTTTTTGAGTGCGGCAGAGTTGGCAAAAATGAGTTTACCTAGTTTGCCCAAAACACCAAAAGGCATTGCTGAAAAAGCAAAAAGGGAAAAATGGGCAACCCGAAAACGGGCAAAAATCGGTGGCGGTTTGGAATTTGCCGTATCCAGCTTACCCAGTTTGGTGCGTTTGGAAATTGAGCGTCAGCAAGCCAATCAACTGAACCAGCAACTCATACAGTTGGAACAGCCCAATTCAGGCAGCCTGAACGCCCCAAAAGCAAAAAAATCCCGCGCCAAATCAAAAGATTTGCCAACCGTCCACAGACCCGAAGACACACAACTGGCTTTGGATTTGGCAGACCCCAACACCGCAGTCAAAAGTTTGAATTTCAAACAAAAAGACTGCGCCAATGCGCGAATGGCGATTGTGGCAGATGTGTTGAGCATAGGAGATACGCTGAATTTGTCGCAAAACCAAGCCGTAGCCTATTTTTTGGAACAAATGCGCGAAGGCACTTTGCCCGAGCGAATCGCGCATTTAATCCCGATTGCCAATGCGCGGAGCAACAACAAACGCGATTTGTCCAAGCGCACTTTAATGGGCTGGGTTTTGAGCTATAAACAGGCGGACAAATCGCCCAATGCCAAGCTGCTCGCCCTTGCGCCACGCGCCACCAAAATAGAAAGCTCGCCTTTGGCATTGTGGTGGATGCGCGATTTTATGCACATTCATCGTGTGCCTCAAAAACCGAAATTGGCGCACAGCTACGAAAAGTTCGTCAAACTTTATCAACAAAAACAGGATTTTGATATGAAACTGTTACCCAGTCTTGATGCGGTTCGTCATGCGTGGAAAAAGCTGCCTGAAATCATTCGGGAACGCGGTCGGCGCACAGGTTCGCAATACAAACAGCTTTTGCCCTATGTGAAACGCGATTGGACAACCCACATCAACCCCAACCAAGTGTGGATTATTGACGGACACAGTTTCAAGGCTCGCGTTCGCCACATGGAACACGGTCAGCCCTTTGTGCCTGAAATCACGTTTGTGATTGACGGTTGCACACGCAAAATTGTCGGTTTTTCCATTGCGTTGGCGGAAAGCAGTAAGGCGGTTGCCGATGCCTTGCGTATGGGTTTGCGACACGGTGGTTTGCCCGTCATCATCTATTCGGATAATGGCAAGGGCGAATTGACGGGTTTGTGTCCGCGTTTGGACATCACGCACCAAACAGGGATTGCAGGTAGCCCACAAGGGCGTGGCGTGATTGAAGGCTTGTGGGACAGCACCTTGATTAAACAAGCGAAAACCTATCCCACCTATCACGGCAAAGACATGGACACAAGTGCAGGGCATTTGATGTATCGCAAAACCGAAAGTTGGGCGAAAGCCGAACGAGACGGCAAAAAGCTGACCGATGAACAGCAAAAATACAAGGCGATGTGTCCGACTTGGCAACAATTTTACACAGATTTGTTGGCAACGATAGACGAGTACAACCACAGACCGCATCGCACTTTGCCCAAAAAAGACAATGGCGAGCACTACAACCCCACCGAATATTGGGCGTATCGCATGGCGCAAGTGCCGATTGACGAGCAGCCTGAAATTTTGTCGGAAGACGAATTGGCTTTATTGGAACGCAGCATGGACATTCGCACGCCGTATCGCGGTTGGATACGTTTCAACAATCAAGGCTATTTTTTGGCGGATTTGGCGCAACACGAAGGCGAAAAAGTGCTGATTGCATACGATTGGGACAAACCGCAAGACATTGTGGTTTACCACTTGGACGGTCGCTTAATTGGCACGGCGATTTTGAATGGCAATACACGCGATGCCTTCCCGAATGTGAAGAGCATGGCGCAAACTCAAAAAGAAAATCGCGCCAAAACCCAAATCACACGCCTGAAAAACAAAGCCAAGCGCATTGAAATGGATTTGAACGGTGGCAACATCATTGAAAGCACGCCTGATTTTGGCAAATGGCTGCCTGATTTGGTGGCAACCAATGATGTGGATTTTGCCAAAATTCCAGCCGTTGAAACGGTGGAAGTTTGGGAAGCTGAATCTGAACAGCCCAAAAAGAAATATCTGCCTTTTTGATTTTTAAACCCCTTTAAAGGAACTTTAAAATGACTTTGCAAGAACAACTGAACCAATTTATGCAAGCCCACAATATCAAACAAGAAACCGTTGCGCGTGGCGTGGGTGTGTCTAGTGCAGTGATTAGCCAATGGCGACAAGGCAAATACATGGGCAACAACGAAGAAGTGGATGCCAAAGTCACCGCATATTTAGAACGCGAACTGGGTAAATTGTCCAAGCCTGAATTGACGCAAGTGTTTGTGAATACGACCACCGCGCAAAAAATGCTGGATATGTTGCGCTTAACCCATTTGTCGCGTGAAAACGGTTTGCTGTATGCCCAAGCAGGCACGGGCAAAACCACCACCATTCGTCATTACGCACAACAATATCCCGATGTGATTTTGATTGAAGCGGACGTTACCGACACGCCATCGGTTGTGTTGAAAAACATTGCCAAAAAAATCGGCACAAGCACATCAGGCAGCCTGAACGATATCAAAGAAGGCATTTTGGAAAAGCTGACCGATTCAGGGCGCATGATTATTGTGGACGAAGCCGAGCAGTTGTCCACCAAATCGCTGGAAATTTTGCGCCGTTTGCACGACAAGGCTGGGATTGGGCTGGTGTTGGTGGGTATGCCCCGATTGTTGAGCAATTTATTGGGTAAACGTGGCGAATTGGCGCAGTTGTATTCGCGCATTGGTTTGCATTTACCTTTGCCCGATAAGGTTGCCAACAATGAATTGGCTCAAATTGCACGATTGACTTTGTCAAATTTACCCGAAGATGCACTAAAAGAATTGGTGTTGATGGTTAATGGTAGCCCACGCAGATTATGGAAAGCGATGAATTTGGTGCATGGCATGAGCCAAAATCACAACGAACCAATTAACGTGGATATGGTGCATGAAGCCAAGCGGATGTTAGTGCAGTATGAAGGGGGATGATGCGATGAGTAAGCGGAAATATCCACGCATAAAAAAATGTACCTGTTGCGGTAGAAGTTTATTTTTAAGGCGTTTTAAGCGTATCAATCTTAAAGGTAAGCGGTTGAATGATTGGGCAGACGTTTGTTTGCGTTGTGAGCTAGAACTTTCAGGCAGCCTGAAACGAAGTTCAGCGTAGTTAAAACAAGCGAAGCGCGTTTCGCTAAAACCTAATCCCTTGATACGGCAATATATTTTTTTACCTTGCGATTTTTATAAGCTATTGAAATAAAAGGAAGTATAAAAATGAAATGGACTTTTTAATCCGAAAAATGCGTGATGACGTGATGCGCCATTTACCTGTTTTTTGGCTAGGTGTGGTGTTTGGTGCAGTGTTAGCAGCGATGCCATTGGCATTGGCAAATCCACAGCCTGAACCACCCTTACCCAATTATTCAGCAGCCATGCTAGCACAGCAGCCTGAAAAGAATTGTGATGAATTATGGGAAAAACCATACAGCGATTTGACCGCAGCAGAACGTGAAGCGCGGTATGAATGCGATGAAGAAGAAGCGATTTGGCAGCGAGATTTAGAGCGAGCCGAATTGCGTGAATATGGATATTAGGAGAGTGTGATGAAAATCAATGAAAGCAATGTCCGCGATGCGGTGGCAAATATTCAAACTTTACTGGCAACAGGCAAAAAGATGACGATACGCGATATGCGTGCATTGATGACAGCCAATACAGCTGAAATCACAGCAGCTATTCAAATATTGGATACACAAGGCAGCCTGAAAAGGGAAGAATTTGGTGATGAAGTGTTTTATAGCTTGAAAACACAGCCTGAAAATCCAGCCGAAAGTCCACCTAAACCAAAAAAGCGTGGTCGTAAGCCAAATGCAGAAAAAATTACGCCGACACCGTTTCCACCCGATGATGCGCCGAAATTTGAGCCAATGGTGGTGCGTAAACGTGATGCACCACAGATGAGTTTTCGGTTTGGCGTGTTTAGCGATGGGGAATTACACCTGTTTAAACATGGTGTGGTGTTGAGATTGAACCAAGTGGAAAGCGCAGCGTTGTGTAAGGCTTTGTGTTTGATGGGAGCGGCAACAAAATGAAAACGATTACAGAGTATGTACTGACTATCCAAGTACAACAAGATGAACACCAACGGTTTATGTGTGCTGCACTTGCGCCCAATGGCGAAGTTTTGCATGAAACGGGACGTTTCTCGCATGAAGCAGATGCGGTTTATGCGGCTTTGCATAGTGTAGCGGTTTTAAATAATTTTTCAGGCTGCCTGAATTTAGATTTGAACAATATGGGGTTGAAACATGATTAACCGTGAAAAACCGCATATTTACCGTCTTGTAACAGGTTTTTGGACTGTTAGTAAAGCGGCTTATATTGAAGTGGATAGGCTGGTATGCAGTACGCGTGTTGAATTTCCTTATGAAACAGCGGAACAGGAAATTATGAATCATCAAGCCCTTGAATTTGTTGAAAGGTTGAACAAGAAATGAATAAACCCTTTGTTTATGCACAAATTTCTTTGGTGGTGGCGATTTTTGCGGAATTGGCACGTCAAAACCCCAATGGCACATTAGTAAATCATCATCAGGGCGAAGTCATTATTCAGGCTGCCAATATGATTATTGATGCTTTGAATCATGCAGATGTGGAACAGAGCCATGATTGACCATCAACAAGGGTGTTCAAAATTCACACCTCAAGCGGTGCGATTAACCACTGTACAGTTTGAATACTTTAAACACTTTTTGTTAAGTTCGCAATTGGCAAAGTGCGATTTGCCCGATGTAACGGCGAAGGCGTTGGTCAGAAAAAATTTGATTGCTGAACAAAGCGATGAGTGGCACTTAACCCAATATGGCATCGCGTATTTAAACTATCTTTATAGTAAAAAACCGCATATTTACCGCAAAAAAGGACGCTGGAAGGTAAGAAAGCCAAAATCATCAATTTTTTTAAAGTATCAACAAACTTATTTTGTTAGAAGAGTAAGTTTGTTTGGTATTCAAAAAGCAGTGCAATTTGCAGAAAGGTTAAACCAAAAATGATTAAACCCATGATTACCCAAATCTTTCAGTCGGTGGGCGCAACACTCAACCCTGAATCACCGCCATTGATTAGTTGCCAAAAACATTTAGACATGAATGTGGTTCGCAACAAAATGGCAAATTTTCAAGTGTTTGTGGTGCGTGTGCATGATGTGGAACTGCGTGGCAAACGTTATTGGCTGGTGGTTGATGGACATCACAATTTGGCGGCTGCCCTGTTGTTGGGCAAGCCTATCAAGTGGAAAGAGCCACCGCGCAAATACCAAAACATCATGAAAAAATACACGGCATCTGAATTGGAACATTTTTTAATTCAAAATGTTACAGATAGTCCGCATTTTTATGTTGCCACAGGTCAAACGGTTGTGGAGTTGCTATGAGCGAAACCGAACTGAAATTCGCCAAACGCGCCATCGCCAAAATTGCCGAAATGGGTGGCGCGGACATGCGGCTGGTGTTGGATTATTTGAAACTGTTTTTCAGCAAAGAACAACCCCTTTCGCTTGAACAAACTTTTGAAATTTTGTGCGAAGTGGACGAGTTTTGGAAAACTTATCCTGCTGAAATTTGGCAAAAAGCGGTGCAAAAATTGTTGGCAAATAAAGTTTCAGGCAGCCTGAAAACACCTTTGCTGAACCACGATTTGCTGATTGATGAAATGGAGTTATTGGCAGATTTTGAGCGCGATGATGAACCCCACGAGCCTGTCCGCCAAACCACAAAACCCGAACCACCCACACAATTTATCCCACCCACCGCCGAGCAGAAAGCCCAAGCAGCACAGCATTTACAAGCAATGAAACAAGTGTGTTCACGCCAACGCAAGGCTTATCCCAATGATTAACCCTGTTTTAAAGGAAACAAAAATGAGTAAACCTAAAAAAACCCGTGTCAAAACCAGCGCACAAATCGCTGCACAAAACAAAGACGAAGCGATTGTCTTTATCCGCGAAATTGGCGACATCATGCGCGAAGTCAAACGTCTTGAAACCAATATGAATGACGGCATCGCTGCATTACAAGAAAAATATGCCGAACAGTCCGCACCGCTTAATGAACGCATTAGTGAATTAAGTACCGCCGTGCAGTTGTGGTGTGAAGCCAATCGCAATGAATTGACCGATAACGGTCGTGTGAAATTTGCTGACTTGGTTACAGGCGTGATTAAGTGGCGCAATGATACAGCGAAAGTATCGGTAACAGGTGTTCAGGCTGTGCTTGCCTTATTACGCAGCGACCCTGAATTGGAACGCTTTATCCGCGTGAAAGAAGAAATCAACAAAGAAGCGATTTTGAATGAACGCGGTAAGTTTGATAAAGGGCAAGTGGCAGGATTGAAGATTGTGGACGGCAAAGAGCAGTTTGTGATTGAGCCACATGACCAGCAGCTGGCACAGGTGTAGGAGAAAGCAAATGCCTTATTTGTATGTCACAGCATCTGATGTAGAAGAATTGGTTGGAGACTTGGATAGCGCAGAAAAAGAAGCCTTGCTGCAAAAATTGTTAGAAGAAACAGAATATGTTTCTTTCCACGAAAAAATCAAACAGCTTACCAATCAGATTACTGCTGTTGAACTGGAATGCCAAAACATCACATTACCGCGTAATTTACGCGAATTGTTGTATGAATTGACAGGTAGAGAAATAGGGCAATAGCCGTAGGTCGGCTTTCCAAAGCCGACTTTCAGGCAGCCTGAAAATCCAAAATACCGCAACGGTGGAGCGGTTGTCAAATCCGCCATAATTTTGAATTTAAAGGAATTTAAAAATGGATTACATCAAAGAATATTACGATTTGCCCTTTTTAATCAAAGGTATTCGCATTATTTTAGGTAATGGGCAAACAGGCGAAGTAATTGGTACACATAACGCTTATCTTAAAATCAAATTTGATGATAAGACAAAGGGTTGTGTACACCCAACTAGCGATATTGCTTACTTTTTAGGCGATGTCATTATCAAAGATTTTCGCAATCAGTCAGCATAAAAAATAAACCGCAAACGGCGGAGTGGTTTCTCAATCCGCCGATTTTTAAAACCCTTTTAAATGGAGTTTAAACCATGAATAAATCCCAACTGATTAAACACATTGCCAGCATCGCAGGCTTAACCCAAGCACAAGCTGATGATGCACTTGATGCCTTTTGCACCATTGTGCAGTCTGAATTGGCACACGATGGCGAAGTGAATATCACAGGCTTTGGCAGCTTTAAAGTTACCCAGCGTGCAGAACGCAAAGGACGCAATCCCAAAACAGGCGAAAAAGTGAAAATTGCTGCGCGTAAAGTTGTGAAATTTAAGGCAGGCAAAACGCTGAAAGAGGCGGTCGCTTAATTTTTAATCTAAACAGCACGGTTTCAGGCTGCCTGAAACCGTGCGACATAAGGAAAAACATCATGGCAAAAACCTATGAAGAAAAACGGCAAGGCTTAATCGCCAAAATCCACGTTGCCCAAGAACAGCTTGCATTGGACGATGACAATTACCGAGCCATTTTGAAACGCATTACGGGCAAATTAAGCTGCAAGCAAATGAATTTATTGGAATTGCAAAAAATCATGGAGGAAATGGAACGCTTGGGTTTTAAACCTACGAAAAAATCCATTGGTCGCAAGCCACTTCATGTTACTGATGTGGCTGAATTGATGAATAAAATTGCGGTTTTGTTGAAAGAAACAGACAAAACTTGGGAATACGCCAACGGCATCGCCAAACGTATGTTTCAAAAAGACAATGTCAATCAACTGAATGAGCAGCAACTTCGTAAAGTGTTGATTGCACTCAATTACCAAAATTTGAAAGTGCAGGCTGCACAAGCAAAAAAGGCATAAAAAAATCCGCCAAACAACATGGTCGGCGGACAGTAAAAATCTAAACTAAATCAAATTATATCATAAACTTAAACGAAAGAAAGCCGACCATGAAAAACATTTATTTTACTGAACAAGATTTGGCGCAACTTCGCCATTTGTTGCCACCCGCTTTTGAACAACTGATGATGGTGGCGGGCGAAGAAGCCGCATTTACATTGGTGCGGCGTTATTCTGGCACACACATTCCCATTGGGCAAAATAAAACCAAAGCAGGCAAAGTACTGCACGCCATGCTTGCCGAAACAGTGGGCGAAGACATTGCCTTGAAAATTGAGGCTGCATACGCCACACAGCGTAAAATCTACATTCCCAAATGTGAAAGCGCGGTATTGGAATTACGCGACCGTTTAATTCGCCGTCAATATGATGATTTTGTTCTTAATCATCGCATGAGCGATACGCTCGCAATCAACAACTTGGTACGCGAACACGATTTGACCGATAGGCAAATCCGCAATATCATCAAAAAAGCCGACAGGCTGCCTGAAAAACAGGTCAATTATCAACAAATCGCTTTATTTTAAACCCAAACAGGTTAATGCTTTTTCAGGCATTAGCCTGTTTTTTTATTGGAGTTTTGGCTAAAATCGCGTTTTTTAAACAAAGGGCAGCCAAATGCAGAATTATTATCATATTTTGGGTATCAGCATTCATGCGACACCCGATGAAATCAATCAAGCCATGCGTCGCTTTGTACAGACGGCACAGCGTACTGATGAAAATTTAGCCATTTTGAATGCCTGCAAAACACATTTGCTTGACCCATTAAACCGCAAACAATATGACCGTGATTTGCTGGCGGCACACCCTGAATTGCTGGACGAAATAAAACAACAAGTTGCCAAACAAAGGGCAGCAGCAAAAGAAAGGCGAAAACAAGTCGAAATCAATGCCATGACAATCGACCCGAAAAATCCCAAAAATCTGTATGAATTGGCACACGGTGCATTGCCCAAATGGTTGAAAAATGGCTATTTATTTGTGGTTTTTGTGCTGTATTTGATTGCCAAAAATCATGTGGGCAGTACACGTTATTTGACGTGGGCGTTTTTGTTGCTGGTGTTTGGTGTATTTGTTTACTTGGTACGCAATGCTTTGATTGAGCAGGAAGATGAATTTACTGAATTGTTTGAAGAACAAACTCATAGCACAATTATTTTTTCATCAATGGCTTATATGGCGAAACAAACGGCTATGGTTATTGGCACGATTGTGGTCATTGGCTTTGCATTCAATATGTTGGCTAATGGTGGCAGCAGTTCATCGTCTAACCCTAATGCGCTAAAAAGTGGCAGTAGCACAACAAGTGGGACACGTGCCAATCAGATTTTGGCGCAATATGCTTGTGAAGATGAAGTGAAAAAGCAACTGAAAGCCCCTGCCAGCGCACAATTCAGCAACTGGCAATACCGCTACAACGACAGCACGAAAACCCACACGCTTTCAGGCAGCGTGGATTCGCAAAACAGCTATGGTGCGATGTTACGCAGTAATTTTGTCTGCACAGCCGAATACAAGGGCGATGGGCAATTTTCCACGCGCGTGATTTTTTGATGACAAAATGATTGCAAAAACCGCTTAAACGTTTACCGCGTTTAAGCGGTTTTTTTGCGCGTACTGAAATGCTGCAAGACACGGCAGGCAGCCTGAAAACGCATAATCACGACATTATCAACGCAATGGATTTTAACTATGTTTCAACAAATTAAATTGACCGAAGATGAATTATCTATCGTACAAAATCCCAATGTAGCATGGGTACAAAAGTGGCTCAATGCGCACGCTGGTACAGATTTAGTGGTAGATGGCGTTTGGGGTGTGATGTCGCGTTCAGCATTTTTATTAGCGTTTGCCAATAAAAATGCCCCTGCAATTACTGAAGATGAGTTGTTACAAATTGCGCGTGATTTAGGCGATACCGATACACGCCGTATTCATGCTGTTGCTGAAGTGGAAAGCTATGGTAGTGGTTGGTTGAATAATGGTTTGCCTAAACTCTTATACGAACGCCACTTGTTTTGGCGTGAAACCACCGAACCAAAAGAAATTAAATGGTACAGCCATCCAAAAGCTGGTGATTATACATTGGATAAAAATAATAATGATATTAATGACAGTTGGGAAAAATTGGCATTTGCCATTGGACGAGACCCATTGGCGGCGTTTAAGTCTATTTCTATTGGTAAATTTCAGGTGTTGGGTCGTTGGTATCGTCAATGTGGTTACGAGCATCCGATTGAAATGTTGTGGGCTGCTCGCAATAGTGAATTAGCACATTATCAAATGTTACGTGATTACATTGTCAATGTAGCAAATTTAAAAAGCGAATTTTTGGCATTAAATGACAATGAGAACAATAACCGCGCTTTTGCCAAAGGTTATAACGGCGCAAGATATGCTGAAAATCAGTATCACAGTAAATTGGCTTCGGCTTTGGCGTAGGAGATTTTAAATGGAATTGACATTAACAGGTACATGGAAAATTTGTTCGGCTAAATTCTTGTTTGATTTATTTTTGCCAAATTGTGAATACCAACCACGTTTCGCTTTGGGTTACAGCTTGGTGCGTAGTGTTCCCGTTCCACGCGTAGGCAAATCAGGCGTGGCAGCCGCCAAACGTGCTGCACGCCAACGCCGTCGCCGTTTGAATAGAAAGTAAGGTTATGCGTTTATGGAAAATGATAAACAAGGTCGGCGAAACATACGGGCATCTGCCACCCAATCTCGCGCAAATGCGAATGTATCGCCATCGCGTGCCACAACGGGTAAAAAGTTATTTTCAGGCAGCCTGAAACATTGGCTGGGTGGCATGGTAAACAACCCGACCACAGGTGCGTTGAGTCATGACAAAGTTTGGGCAAATATTTGTGCAGGCACAATGACTTGGCAATTTTGTCATTCAGACCCAACAGAATGGCAATGGTGGGCGTATGGTGGAATGGTCGGCGGTTATGGTTTGGCTAGACGGGCGATTGCTGCTGCTCAACAAATTTCTGAAAAGAAAGGGAAAGATTAAATCATGTTTGGATTTTTAACTGATGTCGTGCATGGCGTCGGTCAATTTGCCGAAACTGCCATTAAAACAACAGGTTATGTGGTGGAAACCGCGATAGAGACCGTTGGCGATGTGGCGGTTGAAGTGATTGATGAGATGGCTGATGTGATTGAAGAAATCACTGGGGATTAAAACCATGATGTTATTTTTGAAAAACAAAATGTATCTAGGTTTTGTGTTGATTATCGTGCTGTCGTTTGTGGTACATGGAACAGTTTTTTGGTTTGGCTACCGTTCAGGCAGCCTGAAAACCCAAGCCCATTATCAAGCCATCTTGCTCAAACAGGCGCAAGAACATCAAGCAAAACAAGCTGTTTGGCTCAAACAAGCCGAACAAATCAGCCAACAACAGTTTGCATTGCAAAAACAAAACGAACAGCAAGCCAATGAATTGAAAAAGGAAATTCAAAATGTTATTGCAAAAGACCGCGCCAATGGTTCTCACGATTGCACTTTTGGCGAGTACAGCTTGCAGCACTACAAAAAATCACTCGGCTACGAGTAAACCCGTGCCACAAGCCCTGCTCGTTATGCCACAACGCCCCGAACCACCCATCAATGGCTCGCAAGAAGCCATTTTGACCCATGCGGTTGAGTTTGGGCGTTATGTCAAAAACTTGGAAAACCAGCTTTCAGGCTGGCTGAAATGGGCTACGGAGACAGAAAAATGATGACCTATCGTGAACACGCTCACCGTGCCTTAATGGTGCATCACGCCAAAATGGAATGCTTTTTAGCCAAAATCCGTGAACAAGAACCGTTGGTTAATGCGGTTAATGCGCGTTTAACACATCATGAAATCCCGTTTCAGTTTGTTTTAACACCTGAATTGGATGCGCAATTTTGGCTAAGCAAAGACGTTTCAGGCAGCCTGAAACACCTGTTTGAATGGGACAAAATAGAACCCACACCACGCGGTTTTATGCTGTTCAACCGTGATGAAACCGCCGAAGTGGAGATTATTTATCATGCCGACATTTGAATGGATTGTGGGGATTTTGTTTAGTGTAGTGACAGCAGCTTTTTGGCGGTGGGCGGATAAACTCGGTAAAAATGATGATGAAATCCACAAACGGCTGGAAACGATTGTGAGACAAATTCACGAAGTGGAAAAAACCTATCAAAGCAAAGCTGATGCTAAACACGAAAGCAGCGAAATCAAAGCATTGCTCAAAGAAATTCGGGCTGAATTGAAAGAAGTCAGCAGCAAAATTGACAAAAAGGCAGACAAATCATGTTAGTAAACCAAGACCCTATTTTAAAAGCATTGAAAGAAATTCAGGCAAAACAAGATGTAACCATTGAAAAGCAAGACCAACTGGAACAGCACATGAAACAAATCCATGCTGACTGTAAGAAAACGGCTCGTGCCAATGGCGCGGTGGCTGGTGCGATTGCTGGCACATTTTCGGGCGGTTTGGTGGCAACGGGCATTGCTTTGATTAGAGCAAAATTTGGCATTTAGGAGACACGATGGCGCATCCACAAGAAAAACGCGATTTGGTTCGCCGTAAATATGTCTTTGAAAATCAATCATTGGAATTGGCAGCGACTTTTTCGGGTGTGCCATTGGCGACCGCTCGGACATGGAAATACGCCGCCAAAGAGCAAGGCGATGATTGGGACAAAGCACGCTCCGCGCATTTGTTTGCGAGCGGTGGCATTGAAACAGTTGGACAGACCATGTTGGCTGGTTTTTTGGTGCAATATCAATCTACTTTTGAAGATTTAGAAAAAGCAGAAAACATTGCCCCAATTGAAAAATCCAAAGCATTAGCCAGTTTGACCGATTCATATCTCAAAGTCATCAATGCAACCAAAAAAATGCTGCCTGAAACGCAGGCTGCTGTGGCTTTGCAAGTTGTTGAAGAATTGTTGAACCACATCAGCGAAACTTATCCCGATAAATTACAAGACTTTGCCTTGATTTTGCAAACTTTTGAGACTGTGATTGAAAGGAAATTCGGTGGCTAAATTCAGTGAAAAAATCAGTTTAACCGAACTGAAAAAACGCATGGTGCAGGTGCGTGAAGAAGCCTTGCAACGCATTGAATGGCATGAAATTGAGCTGTCCAACGACCCAGCCGAAATCGCCAAACGCCGTGCCATCGTACTCAAAGGCGATGAAGCGGCGTTTCGTTTTTTCTGTAAAACGTATTTGCCTCACCATTTCCCCGATGACACGGAATCGCTGTTTCATGCGTGGGCATACAAAACGCTGCCTAAAATCACCGCAGAGCCTGAAGCAATTTCACAATCTGTTGCTGCGCCACGTGGCGAAGCCAAAACCACGCTCGTGGTTCAAGCAAATAGCTTGTTCAATGAAGTCCGCAACGTCAAACATAATACCGTGATTGTGTCGGACACGGAAGAGCAAGCCGATGAAATCATTGAAACAATTAAAACCGAATTGACCGACAACCCTATGTTGCGCTTGGATTTTCCTGAAGTATGTGGACAGGGAGCGCGTTGGCGCATTGGCGAAATTTTGACCCGACAAGGCAATAAATTCAAGGCTTATGGTTCGGGTCAGAAAATTCGTGGTGCGAAAAAGAAAAATAAACGCCCTGATGCGGTTTATTTGGACGATTTAGAAAATGAAGACCATGCCGAAAATCCACGTTTGCGCGACAAATTGGAAAAATGGATTGCGCGTGTGATTCAGCCGCTCGGTCAGGCTGGCAGCAAAATTGACATCATTTATGTCGGCACAATTTTGTGTAAAGACAGCGTGTTGGCGCGGATTATGAAAAATCCATTTTGGCGTAGCGTGCTGTTTAGTGCGATTGTGAAATACCCAGAGCGCATGGACTTGTGGGAAGAATGGGAAAACATTTACCGCAATACCCCAAAAACCAATGAAGCCAACGAAAAAGCCGCACACGCTTTTTATCTGAAAAATGAAGCGGAAATGTTGCGTGGTAGCAAAGTGAGTTGGGTCAAACGCCCATTGTTGGTTTTGATGAAAATCCGTGCGCGTGATGGCTTGGCGACATTTCAATGCGAATACCAAAACGAACCGAGCGACCCAGAGAGCGAAATTTTTGCAGGCTGCATTGACCAGAGCTACTACCGCACTTTGCCGCATGATGTGGTGTTTTATGGCGCGGTAGACCCGAGTTTGGGCAAAAAAGGCAAAGGCAAAGACCCAAGCGCGATTTTGGTCGGGGGCTATCAAAAAAGTACGGGGATTTTGTATGTGGTTGAAGCAAAAATTAAAAAGCGTGTTCCCAGTTTGATTATTCAAGATGTGATTAAGTTGCAAAAGGAATACAACTGCCAACTTTGGGCGGTGGAAACCGTGCAATTTCAAGAGTTTTTCAAAGATGAATTGGTTAAAGAATCTGCGAAACAAAGCGCACACGTCCCCGCCAAAGGCGTGAAACCGAATACGGAAAAAGAATTGCGAATTGAGAGTTTGCAACCGCATTTTGAAAACGGTTTCATTAAATTGTTGCCTGAACAGCGCGAATTGATTGCCCAGTTACGCCATTTTCCCAATCACGACCACGATGACGGTGCGGACGCGCTGGAAATGCTGTGGAAATTGGCGACCAGCAACAGCGCGAGCAGCAGCATTGAGCCAATCCCCATGTATGACGATTGCCCCTATTGATTTTAAGCGGTTTCAGGCAGCCTGAAGCCCTTTTTTAAAACGGTTTTAAAACGAGTTTAAAATGGCTAAAAAAGACAAAAAAATCAAAACTGCCCCTGCCGTTTCGCCCATAGAACAGTTGGTACAAGATACCGCCTACGCACTCAATGCGTTTTCGTCAGGTGGCACAGATGAATTATTGAATTTGCTGGGATTGAGCCGTCAGCAAGTGTATTCAGCCGTAATGTCGGACGATGAAGTGGATTCTTGTCGTGAAGACATTGTTTCTGCATTGCTTTCAAGTAATTGGCGATTGTTTGGTGCGGAAACCGATGACACGCAAATGGACAAACTCTATCAGTCTGTGCGGCGTAATTTGCCAGCCATTGCCGAGCAGGTGGTGGTGGCGAAATTGTGCGGTTATGCTGTGGCGCGTTTGATTTATTCGCAAGATGAAGACGGTTTTGTTTCGCTGAAACAAGTCATTAGCCGTCATGACGAATTGGACAAATACACGCCCAAATTCGGCAAATTGATTTACAACGGTCAAAATGGCGAAGAAGAAACCGACACAACTTATACACATTTGTTTTTAAGCCACAAAGCCACGTCAAAAAATCCTGCTGGCGAAATGGCAATGGTACGGATTTATCCAGCCGTGATGTTGCGTAAAGAAGGCTGGCGTTACGCTTATCAATTCACACAACGCTACGCACAACCGATTTTACTTGCCAAAACCGACAGCGACAAAGCCGAAGCAGCGCAAAAAGCCCATGCCGTCAAACGGGGTGGCGCAGCGGCTGTGGGTTTGGAAGAAGACATTAAATTGCTGCAAAACACGGCAGACGGTGCGTTTTTCAGGCAGCTTGAACAAATGGCGAATGCGCGTATTCAGAAATCCATTTTGGGGCGCGTGAAAACCAGTGAATTGATGAACGGTAGTCGTTCTGCTCAACAAGTGGAAAGCGAAAGTGAGAAAAACCGCATTGGCGCGTATTTGCTGTTGCTGGCGGAAGCGGTTAATCACATTTTGACGGCTTTGGTGGATTTAAACCGTCATTTTCATCAGGAAATCAAGGTTAAAGGCATGATTTGGTTTGAATATGAAACCGAAATCAAGCCCGACACCAATCGTGCCGAGCGTGATAAAAAATATTTGGAAAGCGGTAATTTAGAACTGACCGAACAGTATTACACCGATATTTTGGGGTTTGAACCCGAGCATTTCAAATTGAAACAAAATCAGGATAATGCAAAAGCTGATACAAGTTTGTCGTTACAATTATCGGGCAACCAAAACACGTTCAGGCAGCCTGAAAGCCAGTTATCCGCCGACCAAAAGATTTTATCGCCCAAAATCCATGCGATTTTGTCCGCAGCCGCGAGTGTTGATAGCTACGAAGAATTTAACACCTTGCTGAATGATTTGGATTTGAGCGAGGGCGACCAAGTTTTGATTGATAAACTGGTGTTTCAAAATACGCAAGAATGGGTCAAAGGTGCAATAAAATGACACGCGAGCCTGTTATCCATTTTTCCAGTTTGCTTGACCGAGCGGCATTGGAACATTTGAAATCCAAAACGCAGTTGCCCAGCTTTTCGCATTATGATGTTTGGCTGTACGAACACGCCGTTGGCTTTACAGTCGCCAAAATGATGAATGCGGATTTGTTGCAAACCACGCAAAACGCCCTTATTCAGGCGATGGAAAGCGGTCAAGCGTATGATAAGTTTGTTAAAAATTTGAAACCATATCTCATGGCACAAGGCTGGTGGGGCGAAAGCGTGATGACTGACCCTGTGGACGGTGTAGCGAAAACCGTGCAACTTGGCTCAACACGCCGTTTGCGCGTGATTTTTCAAACCAATATGGCAACAGCCTATGCTGCAGGGCAATGGGCGCGTGTGCAAGAAGACAAGGCGGATTTTCCGTATTTGAAATACATTGCCAGCACCGCCGAGCAGAAACGTGCCAGTCACATGACTTACTACGGCAAAATTTGGCGCGTGGACGACCCGATTTGGCAAAGCATTTTTCCGCCCAACGGCTACGGCTGCCAATGCACCGTGCGCCAGTTGAACGAAAAACAGGCATTGCGCGAGCGTGGCGAAGACATAGACAGGCAGCCTGAAAAATTTACCGAGCGGCAAAAAGCCAATCACGCCAAAGGCATCATTGACGATGGCACGGACGACATTCAATGGGTGGATTTTACCAATCCACGCACGGGGCAAACCGTGAAAATTCCGTTTGATGTTACGCCGACTTTTGCACACAATCACGCGGCGCGTTTGATTGATGTGCAAATGCTTGCAGAGCAGAGACATGGCAAGAGTTTTATTCGTGAATTGGCTGATACGTTAATCTCTTATCTAAAAAAGAAAAAACAGCCCCTTGAATTAACAGAAGGTGGCGTATTTGCCAGTAGTGCCAATTTAATTAACGAGGGCAGATTGCTTTACGAAACCCATATTACTGTGATGAATGAAGCCATTAAACAAGGAAAACCACATGAAGGCATTATGGAAATCATGCGGCACGAAGGGGTTGAGCTGGGGGGCGAAATTTTGACGTACAGCCAAAATCCCGAAGTCGCCACAGAATTGGCTGAAAGTTTGCAAGTTTTTCCAACGGCATGGTTGCAAAAATCCAACGAAATGGGTCGGGTTTTGGTTGCAGATTCAATGGGGCGAGCGTGGCATTATTTTCCTGATTTGTCTAATAAACGTTTCATTAACATGATGAAAAATAAGCCACAGGATTTTGCCAATGGTGCAGAAGCCTTTCAATGGGCATTTATGGGGCGTAAAATGGCGTTTCAACAAGGCGACAGCATGATGTTGAACAATTTAAATCACAATGCAACGCGCATGATTTCAACGCAAATCCATGAATTTACCCACCGTTTACAAAAGGTACTGCCTGAACTAAACGATTATTTTGTGCGCTTGTGGCACGAAAAAACCGCCAACGATAAAATTCAAACATTAAGAGAAATGACGGGTAATCAACGCTATCGTGCCAATGAAATCGGTAAACGCGATGACTTTCCCAATCCCTATTATGGTAAAATGTATGGCGATGAAGACGACCCTTTGCCTTTGGAAATGATGACCATGATTTTTGAAGCTTTATTGGGTGGCGACATCAAGCGTTATCAGGAATTGGCAAGAAAACCTGATTTTTTGTATTTTGGACTGGCTTTGCTGGTAAGGTATCAACCATGATTTCTATTCAATTTATGTTGCGTAAACAGGGTAAAGATATCGGTCAAATCACTTGGGAGCGCGAAACCGTTCATAAACGTGGTTTTGATTTGCCTGTATCGGGTAAATTAAGTGGTGATGATGTGGCGGTTCACACCTTGCAAAGCGCAATAGACCAAGCTGTATCCGCGCAAATTGTTGATGTTTCGCCACAGCCTGCTGGTGGTAATCCGATTGAAGCCCCTTTGGTGTACGATAGTGAAATGGTGTCGGTGTTTGATTATGCAGGTTTTGATGTGCCACCTGAATTTGATGACATTATCCAACACATGACTGGCTCGGCTCATGGTATGGCTGGTGTGTGTTACTAAATTTCAGTTTGCGTAGGGTGCGTATCACGCACCGAAATTGCAGTCAATTGATGATTGGGTGCGTGGTACGCACCCTACTTGGCTGAACCCCAAAAATCCCACTTGAACTATCCCATTCAAGTGGGATTTTGTTTCCCTATTTCAAAAATCGCCGTTAAAACACTTTTTAAAGCGTTTACGCGCATTCAAAAACTTTTCCATACCCAAGCATACCCAAACCGCTTATCGCGTTTCTTGCGCGATTTTGGCGGTTTTTTATTTTTGCCGTCCGCTAGGACTTTCAGGCTGCCTGAAAACGAATTGAAGTCATGCCTGCCGCCTATGCGCGGTTGGTATGAAACAATGCACTATCTTTTTCCCAAAACTGTTTTTTAAACATGACTGTATTGCACATCAAACTCGCACAAGAAACAGGTTTGTCATTCAGGCAGCCTGAAAACGCTGAAACGCCACGCCAATTCACGGGCATTGCCCATTCGGGTCAGGTGTTCACGAAATGGGGCGACCGCTACATTGTGGATTTGTCCAATATTCAGTATCGCGCCAAAACAGGCGTTTTGCTGGAACACGACCCCAATCAAAAAGTGGGCGTGGGCGCGTTGAGCGTGTCGCCGCAGGGTTTGCAAATTGACGGCACTTTGCTGTCCACAGAACAGGGCAAGCACGTGGCGGATACGTCTGATGAAGGCTATCCGTGGGAGTTGTCTGCCTACATTCAGTCCGCCCGACAAGAGCAACTGCGTGAGGGCGAAATGGTGGTCAATGGCGTAACCGTTGCTGCACCGATTGTGATTTTGCGTGATTGTGCTGTGCGTGAAGTGAGCTTTGTGGCGGTGGGCGCAGACGCGCACACCAATGCAGTTGTTTTATCAGACGGTACGGATTTCAAACCCGATTTTTCATTATCCCAAAACAAGGAAACCACCATGACCCAAGAAGAACAAGCCGAATTTGATGCGCTCAAAGCCAAAGTTGCTGAACTGGAGACCGAAAACGCCGACTTGAAAAAAGCCCAAGCCGATGCTGATAAAAAAAGCAAAGTGGACAAAAAATTGTCCGATGCAGGTTTGACGGGCGCAAATCAGGTCAGCGAGCAGGTTTACGGGGTATTGTTGTCGCTTAATGACGCGCAAGCGGACGCGTTGATTGTCGCAATGAAATTATCAGGGCAAACGCAAACCAAACCGCCATTACCTACGGCATTGACGCAAGACACACCGCCAGCAGCAGGCGAAATGAAATTGACGGGCAGTTTGGCGGATTTGGCTCGTGAACGCGCCCAAGCCACACATCAAAATAAATTTTAAGGAACAGCCATGAGCGAAGAAACCCAAACTTATCAACCCAAAACCACCACAGAAACCTTGCCTTTAACCGCAAGTGCGTTTTTGAAATACGAAGCGACACCTGCCACACGCGTTCAAGTGCCTGCCACAAAAGGCACAAAAATCGGTCAGCTTGTGCAATATGCGTTGGCAAACAACGTGCATTTTGTGGCTTTGACCGATGAAAAAGACGGCAAAGTCATGATTCAGCCATTGAATTGCGTAATTGACACACGCCACATTGCCACAGAAGAAATCACCAAAGCAGGTGGCTATGAAATTTTGGTTAAAGCATGGCTGACTTATGGCGTGGCGGTTGATGGCGCAGATTCGCGCCAAACAGCTTAATCATTAAAATTTAAAGGAAAAAAATATGCCATTGAGTAATGAAAGCAAATTTTCCATGCAAGCGATGACCGAAGCGGTCAATGAATTGCCATCTCCTAAAACCCAAATTCGTGAATTGGGTTTGTTTGTGCCAAAGCGTTTGACCACAACTTATGTACGCATTGAACATCAAAATGGCGTTTTAACACTGGTTCAAAGCAAGCCACGCGGTAGCTCGGGTACGGCATCACAACCACGCGCTCGTCAAAAACGCAGCTTTGAAGTGCCACATTTGCCACGTGAAGACTTTATTCGTCCAGACGAAGTGCAAAATGTGTCTGAATTTGGTAATCCGAATAAAGCCCAAGCTGTTGATACAGTTGTATTGGAACGCTTGGAAGACATGAAATCCGATATTGTCTATACACGTGAACACATGATGTTGGGCGCATTGCTGGGCGATATTAAAGACGGCGATACAGGCGAAATTTTTTACAATATTTATGACGAATTTAAACTGAAACGTCAGGTATTTAACTGGAAATTAACTACTGCATCCACCCAAGTTGGGGCATTGATGGACGATACCAAACGCAAACTTCGCAAACACGCACATGGCGAAATTGTGAATGGTTTTATCGCCTTGTGTTCGCCTGAATTTTTTGACAAATTGAAATACCACAACAATGTCAAAGAGTTTGTCAAAGAAAAAGACAACGCGAAAGAATACCGCGAAGACAGTGGTGGTGAGTTTATTCACAACGGTGTGCGCTTCATTGAATACGATGGCGATTTTGGTGGTGGTAAAGCATCACACATTGAAGCAGGTAGTGCAATTTTATTGCCAAGTGGTACACGCAAAACTTTCCATGAATATTTCGCGCCAGCCGACACCAATTCTGCCGTAAATACCCTTGCCGAACTGATTTACGCACAACGCGAAAAATTGCCGTTAGACAAAGGCTGGCATTTGGAAGTGCAGTCCAATCCATTGCCTTTGGTGCTGCGTCCGAACTTGGTGGCAACGCTGAAAATGGAGTAAGCGCATGATTTCAGGCAGCCTGATTACCCAAGCGGATTTGGAAAAACGCTTTGGCAAGCTTGAATTGGCGAAATTGACCAGCCGACTGCATGACAAAGACATTACCCCCGCAGATGTTTTGCAAAAAGCCATTGATGACGCGGAAAGCGAAGCCAATGGCTATCTGCGAGCAGCAGGTTTTGTTGCGCCATTTTCGCTCGTGCCTGCTACTTTAAAAGTCAAAGTGTGCGACATTGCCCGTTGGTATTTGTACGAAAACGGTGTAACCGACATCGTAGAAAAACGCTACAAAAACGCAATTAGCTGGCTGAAAGACGTGATGAAAAATCCTGCCATGTTGGGTTTTGATGCAGACGGTGTGGAAGAGGTAAAAGCGAGCAACGGCATTGCCGTTATCCCCAATGAACCAGAGGAGTGGCGCAATGTTAAAGGTCTATTCTGACGATTTGGGCGAAATCGGCAAACTGCTCAACCGTGTTTCAGACAGCCTGAAAAACCCACAACCGCTTATGCGAAATATCGCTGTGATTTTGGAAAATTCAACGCGCCAACGCTTTGAAACCAAAATTGCGCCCGATGGCGAAAAATGGGCGGATTGGGCGGACAGCACCAAAGCGCATTATGCCCAAAAAGTGTATCGCAGCAAAAACAAAAAGCGTTATTTGTCGCACCTGAAACCACGTCCCAAAGAACGCTTGATGCGCGACAGTTCGCGTTTGCTACGCAGTATCACGCGCCACGCTACGGCACAAATGGCGCAAGTTGGCACAAATGTTGAGTATGCGCCCTATCATCAAACGGGTACGCGCAAAATGGTGGCTCGTCCGATGTTTGGCATTTCCAGCCAAGACCGCGTGGACATTCTTGATGAATTACAACGCTTTGTGAAACAACAATGGGAGCAAGCATGAAACCCAATTTATTGATGATTTTGCCTATTTTGAAAAACAGGCTGGCTGAAATGCCTGAAATTACCCACGTTCAAGGCGTTCAAGAATTGTCGCAATTGGCTGGCGAGCGTGAAATTCAGCCGTTGGACGGCACGGTTTATGTGGTGTTTGACGGCTCGCAACCGCTTACTAGTTCAAATAATCGCTTGAAACAAAAGAAAAAACGCCTGTCGTTTAGCGTGATTTTGGCAAAACAATTTTACGGCGCGGAAGACGTGCCACACGAAGACGAAAGCGTGGGCGAATTGCTGTATGCGATTTGTGCGAAATTGCAGGGCTGGCAGCCTGTAAACGACAAAAATCAGCCGATTACCACTTTGCCATTTGACGAAGTGCAAGCATTAGAGCCGATTTATTTTGACAATTTCGCGCTGTATCCACTTCGTTTTGAAACCGAAATTTTATCAACCTATTCAGGGGATTAAATATGCAACAACAAGAAGACAATGGTTTACTGCTTGTCGGCACGGGCTATGTCCGCAATCGCCGCATTTCAGGCAGCCTGAAAGAGCAAGTTGGCAATATGATTTCGCTCAAATTAAAAGCCAGTTCAGAAGCCAAAAGACGCATTTCGCGCATGAAAGAAAGCGCAGGCAGCGCGTTGGATAGTGTCAGCATTAAAGATGCGACCGAAGTGGTATTCGGTTCAGACACATTCAATAAATTGACTTTGGCGATGGCTTTATCGGGTAAATCAGTAGAACTGCCAAACGCTGCTCAAACCATTAATGATGAAGTAGTGGTAGTGAGTAAAAAGGGGGTATGGCTGGATTTGGCAAATATGAATATTGATGCCAGTACCGTTAGTGTGAAAAATGATTCTGATGACGATGTTGCTGAAACTGATATTGCAATCAATGAAACATTGGGTTGGATTTTGGTTAAAGAAAATTGTACCAATGTTGAGGATGAATCGGCAATTGAAGTTTCATACAAAACCAAAGACGGTGGTGGTATCCGCATTGAAGCCAATACCGAAAACGACTATGACCTTGAATTTTGGCTAGATGGCTTTAATCAAGCCAGTCAAAAAAACTTTGCGCTGTATATCCCTAGTATGGTAGTTGCCCCAACCAGCGAGATTGATTGGCTGGGTGATGGATATGCCAGCGCAGAATTTTCAGGTACATTGGTGTTGGCAGACGGTAAAAAAGTACCTTATATCTACCATGAATTTAACGCTTAATTTTGGGCGTTCAGGCTGCCTGAAAGCGTGAATAAGACGTTTTCAGGCAGCTTTTTAAATGCAGTTTAAAGGAAATTTTAAAACATGGGCAACTCACGCCAACAAACTACTCTAACCCAACAAGACCTACGCATCTACGCATCCGAACGCCTAACCGACACCCCCGATGGTGGCGGCGAAATGACATCACGCGCATTAACTGGCGCAGTCAATGAATTGTTTCCTGTGGTATCCGATTTTGCACGCGTAAACGGGCAAGTCAATGCCCGACAGGTGTATCCAGCGGTACTCAAGCCCATCGCCGCCGCCCTTTGGGGTGCAAACATGATTTTGGATGAGCCATCGCAATCGCCATATGTGTCGTATTTGCTGGCAGAGGCGGATTTTTACGGACAGGAACGCGCCAGCCTAATGGAACGATTGGAAGGCTATCGTGTGCCGATTACCGAAACGCGCATGACTTTGCTCGGATTACAACGCAGAGGCAGTCGTTTGGTGCAGGTTTATCAGCGAGAGAGTGTGGCATTGCCTGTTGTTGGTCAATGTTTTGCCTTGACGCAAATCGAAAACGGTAACCCGATTTACGAATTTTTCCGTGTGGAAAGCCTGACATCCAGTCTTCAGGTGTTTGAAGATGATAAAGGCGAATTTGTCCGCCGTGTGGTCAAAATGGTTACTCAATCGCCATTGGAACGCGATTTTCAAGGTTTAGACGAACCAAGTCGTTACCGTGTTCGTGCCGATGCTCGCGTATTGGACACGCAAATTGCCGATTCTGCTAAATATTATGGCATTAAACCACTTGCCGCGCCTGTGTTAGCAGGTTCAGCCAGCATCAAAGTGCCGAGTATTTATGAGCAACTCGTCCCTGTTTCCACCGTAGAAACGGCGATTGCGGACGATTGGGCTTCGGGTCGCTTGATGTGGATTGAAACCGCACCACGCAGAGTGGTGTATTCAGGCTATCGTTACATGAATTCAGGTAGCCTGTTTTTAGAAACCCCTGTTTTGCCAGCCTCAGTACAAATGGATGGCGGCTGGGAAGATGATGGTGCAGGCAGCCTGAAACGCGGTGAACAAATCCTGAACATTGATTATGCCAATGGCGTGATTTCAGGATTTAATGGTGTGCCAATCAACAGTGTTTCTGCGATTCCTGCAGTCCAAGTACGCAATTATGCTTATTCAGCCGTAGTGGAAATTAATGAAGTGAACATTGGCACAGAGTTTGCGCCTTTATTGCGCCCTAAACCTGCTAAAGGCAGCGTAGCAGCAGATTTTATTTCAGGTGGGGAGTGGTATCAGCTTGCCGATAATGGCGATAGTGTGTTGCGTGATGCGCAACAGCAATCTCGCGGACAAGTCAGCAAAAATGGCAGCGCAGTCGTTAGCCTACCTGTTTTGCCTGATGCCAATAGCCAATTGATATTAACGTGGGCGCCGCGTGATTTTTATAAAAACTTTGACGGCAGCGAAGCTGGCGAAGCGATATTACCGAGTAATTTGAGTAGTGTATTCAGGCTGCCTGAAACGCCCAAATCAAGCTTAAAACCGAACAGCATCCGTTTGACGTGGAACAATGGCACGGCACAAACCGCCAGCGACCAAAATGGCAAATTGTCGGGCGATGCGACAGGTTGGGTGGATTATGCCGCAGGTTTGATTTACCCCGATGCTGGTTTACGCGCTGCCGCCGTGCAAATTCGGGCGGAGCAATACATCGGCGCGATTATACGCAAAAATGCGTCTGTCAAAGACGGCGATGTGATGACCTTTTCGGCTGGCGCACGGATTCAGGCTGGCACATTAGCCATTAATATGCCCATTGGTCGCTTGGCTAAACCCAATGCGCAACCAGTCTATCCGACACCTAGTTTACCCACCCCACGCAGACTATCAACCAGTGTTTGATTGAATTGAGCAGTTATGAGTAAAGCAGAAGAATTAAGTTTAAATCAAATCCGCTTGTGCGATGACGGCAACGGCGGTTTGCTGTTGGACGGCGTAAAAATCAATGGCGCGAGCGTGGACTACGCTACGGGTGACATTCGTGTCCCTAAATCAGCTTTTAAAGGAAGCGTGGTCAGTCAAAATTATCAAGAAATGGTGTTGCAGCAAGGTGGTAAGCCATACGTAGCGGTTTCAGGCAGCCAAGTTTCGCAATCTGTGGACATTCTGGCACCGCGCGAAGCCAGTTTGTCGTTTATCAGTGCCGCTGACACACGTCCGATTGAAGATAGTGTCAGCATGGGCAGCCTCACATTTGATTTGCTGGCAAACATGGCGTATCCGCGTGCCATTGTGCCAAACAGTTGGGTGTTTGACATTGGTGGCAAGCGCATCATTGAACGCGACAGCACCTTGTACGAAACATGGGATGCACTCACAGGCACAGGCAAGGTAGTCGGACATATTAGTGATACAGGAATCTTGCATTTTAATAATATTTCTGTGGATTTACGCCCAGTTGTCAAAGTGCTGCAAGGCGTTTACACGCAAGGCGATTATCAAGTCAAACAGTTTTACGGTCGCACCGCGCTTGCGCCGATTAAGCCACAAAGTTTTACAGTTTATGCTGATTTAAGCGAAAGCGAAACCTTACAAGGACAATCGCAAGCAGATGAATCTATTTCAGGCAGCCTGAAAGGTAAAATGGCTTATAAAACAGGCTTTTTTAGCATTGAAAGCGAAAAGCCAATACCGCCCGATACTCTGCGCTACAACGCAGTCAGTCAATCCACCGTGCCAATCAATAGCCGCGAAGTAGGCATCAATCCCACGCGTTTACCGTCAGACGGCAAAGTACCGATTTTTAGACGTGGCGATTATGTCGTGATTACCAACAAGATAGTACAAGACATTGGCTCAGCGCACACGGCAGGACAAGTCATTCAATTAGAAAGACAAAACAATGACCGATTGTGTGTGGTAGATGCCAATGGCAAACACGTTTTGATGGACAAATATAGGTGTAGAATTAAATAAACGGTACACACAGGAGAACAGTTATGGCTTATTCACAAGATTATCGCCAAATGATTTTAGAAAAATTAAATTCGGGTTACAGCTACCGTGAATTGGCAGCGGAATATGGCATCAGTCGCAGTACCATTCAACTATGGAAAAAATGCATTGAACGTAAACCCTACCCCAAAAGAACCAATAAAATCAATGATGAATTATTGCGAAAAGACGTAGAACAATTTCCTGATGATTTTCAAAGAGAACGCGCTGTTCGCTTTAACTGTTCACAAAGAGCCATTGGTGTGGCACTTAAACGGCTAAAAATCACTCAAAAAAAAGATTCTTAAACACCCCAAAGCTCAACCCGAAACAATTGAACAATTTCTCTCATTAAAACAACAGTATGAGCAAGAGAAACGTCCTATTGTTTATATTGATGAAAGTGGTTTTAAAAACCAAACTTATCGTCCTTATGCCTATGCGCCAAGAGGACAAGTTTGTCATGGCAATCACAACTGGCAAATCAAAAACACAACCAATGCCATTGGCGCACTGTACCAAAATCAATTGATTGCAGTGGGTTTGTATGAATTCAGCATCAATTCAGATGTGTTTTATTCATGGGTTCAAAACGTTTTACTGCCACAATTACCACCTAACAGTGTTTTGGTTATGGATAATGCGACTTTTCACAAACGCCAGGACATTCAAGAGCTTATTGTTTTATCAGGGCATGTGATTTTATGGTTACCGCCATACTGTCCTGATTTGAATTTAATTGAGCACACTTGGGCTTGGATTAAACATTTACGTCAAGATTGGTTATTGGATTGCATTCACTCTTTGTTTTTTTATTTTACTTGGTTGTGTACCGAATTTTAATTTCTTTATCTATATTTAGACGATTTGGACGCAGGTACTTTGACATGGCAAACGCCACTGGATTTGTCGGATTATGAAATGCCACTTTCAGTTGTGCAACTTTGGCAAGAAGACAACAAAGTCGTAGATACCGATATTTCAGGCAGCCTGAAACTGCAAAATCCGATTTCACGCGATTATCCCGTTGAAAATACCTATATTTCCAGCGCGGTCAGCGGCGGCGATTTGATTTGTCGTGTCACCGAGCCATTTACCCAAGTGAACTGGACAGGCAAATGGCAAAACACGCCAGACGGCAATCCTGCTAAAACATCGCTCAACACCAAAGACTATCCCATTCGCGTTACATCGGACGGCACGGTAGACGGACGTTGGCGCATTGTATTCCGTGATGCCAATCAAATTGAAGTGTACGAAGAGAATATGGGCTTACTCTGGCGTGGCGATATTTTGGCGGACATTGCGCCCATTAATCCAGCGACCAATAAGCCGTATTTTACCTTGCCCAAACAAGCATTTGGCATAGGCGGCTGGGAGCAAGGTAACGTCATTCGCTTTAACACCGAAGGTACGTTGATGCCTGTATGGATTTTACGCGTGGTGCAGCCACATAAACTGCCACGCGGACAATCGCAAGCCAATTCATTTAGCGCGTGTTTGCGTGGCAATACCGAAGTGCTTGAATAATCACTTTTCAGGCAGCCTGAAACATATTTAAAGGAAAAAAACACCATGATTCACACCACCCCCAAAGCCGTAACCCTGTTTAGTAGTAAAGATACAGGCGCACCCAAACTCACCGCATCCGCAGGCAGCCTTAAAACCCTACTCAAAGCCTGTTTGGTGTCAGGCTACGGCGACAAACAGCCACTGGGCTGGGAAATGCCGTTTGAACAAGGACACGTTGCCGTGTTTCGCAGTAAAAGCCCCGAGTCCAACCGTCATTTTTTGCGCGTAGATAACGCCGCCGCAAAATTTGTTATTTGTGAAGGTTATTTGAATATGACTACTGCCAGCGCGGGTACAGGTAAATTTGCCTATAACAATAACTACGACCGTTTTGGTTATTGTGAGTATGACCGCAACGAACAGCCCAATTGGTGGTTGGTTGGACATGATAAAGCTTTTATGTTTATTGCTGCTAAACGCAGCTTAAACGATACCAGTATTTTATTTTTTGGCGATATCCCAAGTATCGTACCACAAGACACGGGCAATACAGTGCTATTTAGTAATTCATCAACATCTGAATATTTATCAACACGTTCATTAGGTTTTATAAACAGTTCTGATGATTGTTTATTATAGATAAAGAAATTAAAATTCGGTACACAACCAAGTAAAATAAAAAAACAAAGAGTGAATGCAATCCAATAACCAATCTTGACGTAAATGTTTAATCCAAGCCCAAGTGTGCTCAATTAAATTCAAATCAGGACAGTATGGCGGTAACCATAAAATCACATGCCCTGATAAAACAATAAGCTCTTGAATGTCCTGGCGTTTGTGAAAAGTCGCATTATCCATAACCAAAACACTGTTAGGTGGTAATTGTGGCAGTAAAACGTTTTGAACCCATGAATAAAACACATCTGAATTGATGCTGAATTCATACAAACCCACTGCAATCAATTGATTTTGGTACAGTGCGCCAATGGCATTGGTTGTGTTTTTGATTTGCCAGTTGTGATTGCCATGACAAACTTGTCCTCTTGGCGCATAGGCATAAGGACGATAAGTTTGGTTTTTAAAACCACTTTCATCAATATAAACAATAGGACGTTTCTCTTGCTCATGCTGTTGTTTTAATGAGAGAAATTGTTCAATTGTTTCGGGTTGAGCTTTGGGGTGTTTAAGAATCTTTTTTTTGAGTGATTTTTAGCCGTTTAAGTGCCACACCAATGGCTCTTTGTGAACAGTTAAAGCGAACAGCGCGTTCTCTTTGAAAATCATCAGGAAATTGTTCTACGTCTTTTCGCAATAATTCATCATTGATTTTATTGGTTCTTTTGGGGTAGGGTTTACGTTCAATGCATTTTTTCCATAGTTGAATGGTACTGCGACTGATGCCATATTCCGCTGCCAATTCACGGTAGCTGTAACCCGAATTTAATTTTTCTAAAATCATTTGGCGATAATCTTGTGAATAAGCCATAACTGTTCTCCTGTGTGTACCGTTTATTTAATTCTACACCTATAGCAAAAACATGGACAGGCGCAGAACAAACTGCGCGTGGTTCATTTAATAGCTTGACGCATCATAGCGGCGCAGGGGCTGTCTATCCCGATAAGATTTCAGGCGGCTTAACCGTCGCAGAAATGTGGATGTATGAGAAAGGAAATGGTGGGAATGACTACAACCTACGTTGCTTACAGCCTGCTTTGTTTAAATGCCAAAACAATCTGAAAGATTTGCAGGATGGCACGCCACTTAAATTAGATGCTACCGATGATGTGTTTTTAAAGTTCTGTTTATACGGAGATGCTCAACACTATCTGATTAATGCCAGCCATTGGGAAGCCTAAACCATGCCAAATTATCTCATCCCAAGAGGCGTATTGTGGGCGCCGTCCCCCAAACGTTCAGGCAATCATAAGCTTATTCAACGTGGCTTATGGTTTAAAAGTCCACCCAAACGCGCCTTATCCAAAACCTTGTTTAAACGGGGCTTTTTAACGCAAAGCCGCTTTTCGGGTAAAGGATTTATTGCGGGTACGAAAGGCGGTGTGGGCATTGTTACCGTCAATGGCAAACCAGCGCGGCGCAAAATCTTGTTACTTGACCAAGCCACCATGATTTGGGCGCGTAGCACATGGAGCGCACAAGACGGCAGCTATCGGTTTGAGCATCTTGATGAAACACGCGAGTTTTTGATTTTAGCGGTAGATAATTACAACAGCTTCTATCGCCCTGTGAGTTGGGACAAAATCAAACCCAAAATAGCCAGCGAAACATAATGTGAGACTAGGGGCAAACATGACTGATTTAAATTTGGATTTGAATGAGCTGCAAAACCATGTAGATGCTGCTCATTTGCCCCTTGCCTTTGGCGAAACCGATAAACCGCGCCCCATCCGCCGCTCGCCACCGTGTTATATATGGCGTGCGGTGTATTCGGACAGTTGTTTGATAGCACAAGAAAAAACCTTTGCTGAAAACGGCGCGAATGTGGCGCAATATTATCAAAATAGCGTTTCAGGCAGCCTGAATATTCAAAATACCTTTACTGCTCAAACCGCGCAACATGCTGAAATTCACGCACATTTGCATGATAAAACAGGCGAAAGTGAATTATTGTTCCATCACGGCAAAGGTTTCACATCGGCAGATGCGCATTTGAGTTCGTCTGTTATTGGACAAAATGGCTTGGATTATTTGCAGATTGCCTGCGCCCAAATCACATACAGCGGCGACATTAAATTGCGCGGCTGCCTGAAAAACCAAAACATCGGGCAAAACCTTGTTTCATCACAAGCAATCCACGCAAATGGCACACACGTTTCAGGCAGCCTGAAACACCCATATGGACACAGCGTGCAACCACCGTGTTATTGGCGCGACATTCCGCTTGATGACACTTCATCACAAGGCACAGATTATCCCTGCGGTAAACGTCCCGATGCTGCCCATTTACCATTGGAATTTGACCAACTCGCCAGCGAAATAGACAGCGCACACATTCCCCTGCCGTTTGCCTGCACAACCGAAAACTTTATCCCCAATTTACCGACTTATATTATGCTCAATGAAATCAAAGCCACCGCCAATGGTCGCACCTTATCGCCCTTCTCCGCCAGCATTTCTGCCACAATGGACGGCTATTGTTGGCTCGGCGAAGTGTCGTTGCCGCCTGATGATTTTGCCGCGCTGGAACTGGATAAACGCAATCAAGGCAATGAATTAGAAATTGAATTGACCCTTAATGGCGAAAAGTTTGTCTTTCTCGCCGAACAGGTTAGCGATGGTCGCCAATTTGGACAAAAATCCTATACCGTCAGCGGTCGCAGCGCAACAGCGCATTTGGGCGCGGATTATGCCCAAATCCAAAATGGCGTGGTTAATCAAAAACTGTACGCGCAGCAAATCGCCGCTGCTGTGTTGTATAACACAGGTTTTACGATTGGCGATTGGCACACCGTAGATTGGCTTGTCCCTGAAAATGTCTATTCCTTGAATGACAAAACGCCGATTGCCGTGTTGCAAGACATCGCAACGGCGGCAGGTGCATTTTTAGTAAGCGACCCAAGCGAGCGCAAAATCCACGTTCAAGCACGCTGGAAAAAAGCTGCGTGGGAAATTGGCACAGCCACAGACGGCACAGCAGATGTACGCTGCCCAGCCGACATCATCATTAAAATCAGCGGACAAAAACAAGTGCAAACACAATACAAAAGTGTGTTTGCCTATCCCACTCATGAACTCAATGATGCAGGGCTGATTTACCGTTCAGGCAGCGACAAAATGCCACAAGCTCCGATGTTAAGCCATGCGCTGTATACCGAGAGCAAGGTACAACGTGCCGCAGGTTTAGCGGCATTGAGCGACAGCGGTGTACACAAAACCGAAACGGTAGAAATCGCACCGCCATCGGCAAAATACGCTGTGCCGCGTGCCAAGTTGGGGCAAATTTGGCGATTTGATGAACCCGATGGCGCATGGTTTGGTGTCATCACAGGCGTGAAATTAACTGCCAGCGTGGAAAACAACGCACCCAAAATCAGCCAAACGCTGACGGTGGACAGGTATTTAGGAGATTGATAAAGATGAATTTATTCAAACAACTCAATGCCTTGTTTGCCAAACCCACACGCTCGGTGGCGAAAATCACGCATATTCGCAGCGATGGCACACTTGAAGCGGAAACGGTGTTTGGTAAAAACCAAGTGCTGTTGCGTGGACAAGGGTATGAGTTAGGGCAGAGTGTGTTTTACGATACCAAAACTGGGCAGGTGTTGGAGAGTGCGCCGCAGGTGGGGTTGGTGGAGATGGATGTTTAAAACGGTTTTAAATATCTTTTAAAAGGCGGTTGGCTGACCATCCAACCGCCTTTTGTATTGAAGTGCTGTATGTCATAAGCCATTATTTAATCATAGATAATCTGTCATTATATCCAAATTGTATTTAGGTAAAATATGACAGATTCAATCATTAAAGCAGGCATACAAATCAGTACCCAAGTGGGTGGAGGCGAACAAATTGACAAACTGGTCAAAAGTATTGCCGAGACATCTGATGAAACCAGTCAGTTAAGCCAAGAAGCGCAAAAATTAGCGCAAGAATGGCAAAAAGCACAGCAAAATACTGCTTTAATCACTCATTACAAAACGGTTAAAAGCAGCTTGGCAGACAATCGTGAAGAAATCGCGCATACAGAGCAGCAATTACGCAAACTGGATGCGCAAATGTCCAATGGGAAAACCAAAGAACAACAACAGCAATTTAATCAATTAAAAGAGAAATTGGTTCAACTCAATCAGCAAAAACGCGCATTGAGTGAGAACCTACGCCAAACCAGCATTGCCATGAATGAGGCAGGCATTTCAAGCAAGCATTTGGCAAACAATCAAAAATATTTTGCCGACCAAGCCCAAAAAACTGAACAAAAACTCCAAGAACTCAATCAACAAGCGCAAAAAACCCAGCAAATCGCCCAATCCAAAGCCATTTTGGGCATGGATGTGGACGACCGCGCTCGCAAAGAAATTGTTGAATTGGATAAAGCCTTTGCCGATTTAAAGCGCAATGGTGGCTTATCACAAGTGGAATTGGCACGTGCTGCGCAATTACACGCAAAAAAAGTGGGCGAAATTGAGCAATCTTTACAGCGTGTTAAGCCCACTTTGGGCGAAGTAGCGCAAAGTGTGGGCGGTTTGGCAAGTCAGGCAACGGGTTTGACCTATCTTGCCAAGCAAGCCATGAGCTTTGAGACGGCGATGGCTTCGGTTAAAAAAGTAACCGATGGCACACCTGAACAATACGCAAAATTATCCAGCGAAATCAAAACAATGGCTGGCGAATTGGGCGTATTACCTGCGGAATTAGCTGAAATTGCTGCCGCTGGTGGTCAAGCCAATGTTGCGCTGGAAGAGTTGCCGAAATTTACCCGAATGGCAGCAGAAATGGCGGTTGCGTTCAAAATCCCAGCCGAACAAGCTGGCGATATGGCAGCCAAAATTGGCAATGTGTTCCAAATTCCGATTAGCAAAGTCGGCGAATTAATGGATGCGGTCAATGTGCTGGGCAATAATACCGCTGCCAAAGAAGCCGAAATTTCCAATGTTTTAATGCGGATTGGTGGCAATGCGAAACAATTTGGCTTGGTGGCGGAAGAGGCAGCTGCATTGGGCGCGGCGTTCATCAGTTTGGGTAAAGCCCCCGAAGTCGCTGGCACGGCAATTAACGCACTTTTGACAAAATTGCAGACTTCTACCGAGCAAGGAGCAGATTTTAAAAATGGCTTGCAAGACATTGGCTTATCTGCGCAAGAAATGGCGGATAATATTGCTGCCAATCCACAGGCTGCACTAACCGATTTCTTGCAACGCATTGAACAGTTAGACAAACAATCGCGCAGTATTGTATTGACGAAAATGTTTGGTGCAGAATACAGTGATGATTTGGCATTGCTTGCAGGCAGCCTGAAAACTTATGAAGATGCGCTCGCCCATGCAACCGATAAAGCCCAAACATTGGGTGCCATGCAAGAAGAAGTCAATAAATCTCTACAAACGACTGAAAGCAAAATCAATCAAACTAAATCTGCCATGTCATCCGCAGCAGCAACGGTGGGCGAAGCATTGTTACCTGTGTTGCGTTTTGCAGCGGAAGGTGCAGGTGGTGTGGCAAATGCGATTGATATGATTGCTAGCAAATATCCATTGTTGGCGCAACTTGCCGTCATTTTTGCAGGTGGCAAAGTAGCGGTAGCAGCCTATCAGTTGGCAGTCAAAATGGCTGGCACGGAAAGTGTTACTGCGATGACCAAAACAGACGCATCTGTCAATAAAGTACGAGCTTCGCTTAAAGGCGCAGCAGTAGATGCCAAAATTTTTGGTATGTCTATGCAATCCGTTCATGGTGCAGTGGGCAAATTAGGGACTGGTTTGGGCGGTTTGGCAAATAATGCAGCCATGTTGGGCGCGGCATTTGTTGGCGGTTTTGGCATGGGTGAAGCCTTGTATCAAGAGTCGGAAATGGTGCGTTGGGCTGGCGATAAAATCGCAGCCGTATTTGCAGGAATACATTCTTTGGCAACAACGGGTTCGTTAGACCAATACCGCGAAAATTTCCGCACTTACGCGGAAAGTGAAAAAGAACTGGCTGAATTGAAACGCCAAACTGCGCTTGAAGAACAGAAAAAAGCCGAAGCCGCCAAACAAGCATCAGCCGAGCAAGCCCAACAAATCCGCGCATTAACCGAAACTTACCGCGCTCAACAAGCGCAATATCAAGGCAATGAACAAAGTCTGCGCGTTTTAACCGCTGCTGGTAAAGAAAACGGTGTGATTGCTGAACAGTTGCGTGAACAAAATAAACAACTGGAACAACAACTTGCCAAAACCAAAGACGAATTAAGCAGCCTGAACGCCAATATTGCCGATACATCGCCTTTGGCAAAAAACCGTCAAGCCTTACAAGATTTGGGTTTATCAGCTGAACAAGTTGCCACAGGTATTTCGCAAGCGGCGCAAAAGTCGTTGGATGATTTTAAGTTGGCAGCACAAGGCTTTGGCAATGATGCAGACGCAATGGCACAAATCTTTCAGGCTGCCGTTAAAAAAATGGACACGCCCGAAGCCTTATCCGAATTAAAACAAAGTCTAAATGAAGTAGGACAAGAAGCAGGTTTAACCGCTGAACAAATCAATCAAATTGCACAATCTGCACCACAAGCAGGTTTGGGTTTGGCACAAATCAGCAAGCCTTTGGGCGAAGCCGAAGCAGCCGCTACTGCTTTGGGCATTGAATTGCAAAATGCATTTTCAGGCAGCAGTCCTGCCATGCAAACCGCGTTAAGTCATTTCACAACTTTGCGCGGTCAGCTTTCTGAATTGGCAGCGCAGGGGTTGGATACTGGTTTGATTGTACAGCAAAGTTTGTCCAAATTAACCGAAACCGCACAAAATCAAGCTGATATTGATGCGCTGAAACAAGCCATTCAGGGTTTGGGTCAATCGGGCGCATTGAGTTTACAAGAAGTAGAACGCGCTATTTTGGCAACCGATGTGCGTTTACAAGAACTCAAAGGCACAATAGACCCGACCGAAGCGGCTTTTAAAAAATTAGGCATTCAAAGCAAAGAAAGTCTGCGTTTGGCAGCCGAAGAAACACGTCTTGCCTTTGAAACTGTGAAAGCAAGTGGCAATGCCACTTCTGCGGATTTAAAAGCTGCATTTGAACGCACCGCCGATGCGCTATTAGCAAGCGGCGATGCCAATCAACGCGCATGGGTAGAAAGTCAAGCCGCTGCCTACAACTACAAGGTTGCGGTAGATGAGACAGGCAAAGCCAATTTACAAGCAGCGGAAAAAACCGTGCAAGCAGCGCAAACCCAAGTGGCGGCGCACAATCAAGTCGCCCAAGCTGCACAGCAAGCGGCGCAAAGTGTTGAAAAAAGCAGCGAGAAAGCCAGTCAAAGCATGGAACAGCAAGGCAAACGCTTGTCTGATTTTGCGACAAAAGTGGACTATACCTTACGCCAAACAGGGGCTTATTTCCACATGGGTACAGCCGCATGGCAAGGTGTTTTGCGCGATGTGCAAGATATGTACATCGGCATCAATCAAGCGATTAAGCAACTGAATGACGATACTGAAAACGGCGGAAACATCGCCATGTCATTGGCAAAAGCCGAAGCCTACGCCATTTCTAATGCACATAAATTGGACAACGTTACATTGAACAACCTCAATCAAGCGATTGATAAAGCCAAACAGAAAATGGCGCAGCTTGCCCAAGAGGCTGCCAATGCACGAGCAGCTGCTGAAAAAGAATTATTGAGCGCGCAAGGACGTGATGATGAAGTAGCACGCTTGGAGCAGCAACAAAAAATTGAACAACTGCGTAAACAGCAAGCCGCTGCACAAAAATCAGGTAACCGTGATGCCGTGCAAGACTTTGAGGCGGCGATTGCGGCAAGCAACAAAGCATTTGAAGAACGATTGCGCCGCGAAGCCGCACAGCGCGAACAAGCGCGTTTGGAAACCGAACAACGTGAACGCGAAAAAGCCGAACAGCAACGTCAGCGCGAGCTTGAAAAGCAGCAACGCGAACAAGAACGCCTTGAACAACAACGTCAGCGTGAATTGGAAAAACACATTTCCACTCAATCGGTTCAAGTCAATGTGCAAACAGATTTCAGTCGTTTAAGTGCGGCGATACAAAAACGCGATGATGTTATTGCCGATGCTGCTGCACAAAAATTGTTAAATGAATTGGAACAGTCCATTTTACAACAACGTTAAAACCCATTCAGGCAGCCTGAAAAGGAAAAAAACATATGGATTTGATTTTAAAAAGAAATGATACACAAGAAACAGTTGAATTGCCACAAGATTTACGTTGGATAGATGAGCATGATTGGAGTGCCATCGCGCAAACATCGCCCGAACGCACTTTGTCGGGTAGCCAAATTATTCAGCAAGGAATAAAGCAATCAGGTCGCCCGATTACTTTATCAGCGGACAATGTGTGGCTACCTTTATCAACGGTTCAGAAGTTGCGTGATTGGACAGATGTGCCTGAATTGAAAATGACCTACATACATTATGATAGTCGGGCATTCCAAGTGATTTTTGCGCTGCACGAACAGGCATTGAAAGCCGAGCCTGTGCATTTCACAACCCCTGAATTAGGTAGTGAACACTACATTGCCACAATCAAATTATTAACGGTTTGAAGTGCTTGTTGTTAAAAAGAAAAACACCGCTTGATACAATGGCGGTGTTTTAAGCAAGACGGCAACGCGGACGGTGCGCATACCGTTTGTTCCGCGCTTACATCAGCAGAACCAGCCTGCGTCAGTGTGCCGCCACCTAGCTAGGCGGTGCGATTTTATCACTAACGCACAAGGTAAATCAATGAATCCCTTATTTTGTAAGGCTTGCAGCCGTAAAATTGGCGAAGCGACAGGCATTTATCGCATTGCGATTCAATGTCGCAGATGCAAACATTTAAACCAATTTCAGGCAGCCTGAAACTTATTTTTTAACCCAGCGTACCCATGCGTACCCAAACCGAAAGTGAGTACGCATGAACTACACCCAAGCACCCCTGCCTTTCACGGGGCAAAAACGCCGATTTTTAAACCACTTTAAAACCCTTTTAAAACAGCATATTCCGAATGATGGCGAGGGCTGGACGATTGTTGATGCCTTTGGCGGCTCGGGTTTGTTGGCACACACCGCAAAACAAGTTTTGCCAAACGCTCGCGTGATTTACAATGACTTTGACGGCTACACGGATAGATTGAAAAATATCAATGATACCAACAAATTACGCACCATTATTGCTGATTTACTGGCACATTATCCGCGCAATCAAAAGCTGCCTGAAACGCTGAAAAAGACCGTTCAGGCTGCCTTAAACAGTTTTGGCGGCTATATTGATTTGGATTGTGTCGCCAGTTGGCTGTTGTTTAGCGGTCGCCAAACAACGGATTTGCATGATTTAATCCACAATCACACCTATTACAACGGTGTGCGATTAAGCGATTATCCCAGCGCGGACGGCTATTTAGACGGCGTGGAAATCGTCAGCAAGTCGTATCACGAATTGCTGCCCGAATTTCAAAATCATTCAAAGGCTTTGCTTGTACTTGACCCACCTTATATTTGCACCGCGCAGGGTAGTTACCGCAAAGCTGGTTATTTTGGCATGGTTGAATTTTTACGCTTGATGAGATTGGTGCGACCGCCGTTTGTATTCTTCTCATCAACGCGGAGCGAATTGCTTGATTATTTGGATTTTGTGATTGGCGACAAAGCCGAAGGTTGGCAGAATTTACAAGATTATCAAAAGATTAGCGTTCACGTTACCATGAACAAAACCGCGCAATACGAAGACAATATGGTTTACAAATTTTAGGCAGCCTGAAAGTGAAAAAAAACCGTTTCAAATCATTATGGTGTGATTTGAAACGGCAATCTGTTTTAATGGGCTAAATGCAGCAACATAATCCAATAAGGGCGTGTGCTGGGTTTTTTCGTCCGCTGATATTCTTCTAAATATTCGTAATAGCTGTATTCTTGTTCAATCCAAATATCGGCTATTTGTTCAATGGCTTGATTGAAATTGTGGCATTGTTCATAGGCGGCTAATACATCTTGCCCGAATTGATAACCGTCCGAACTATCAAGGAAAAAACCGATGTGTTTGTGTAAACTACTTGCAACATATTCCGAGTGGCTTAATACGTCAGCGATTTGCTTGATGGCGTGTGTAAAAAGACGGTGGGCTTGTTTGTGGGCTTTGCGTTGGTTACCATTGGTTTCTTTCAGGCTGCCTGCAAGCATCAGGCTGTAAAAGCTGTGTTCTAAATTTTCACTGTAAATACCGTATACCATGATGATTTCCTTGTACTTTGTTGTTTAAGTAGGCGTATATTGCCGTACTTCGCACACAGAGCCAAGCAACAATAGTGCTATTTGGGAAATGACAAAACCCATGCAAAAAAGCATGAGTTTAGCGTGGTATTAGCAAAATGGATTAAATCATTAAATCCACACTTAACATCATAATTAACCCATTTAGATAGGGGGTATTTGTGGGTAAACCCATGCCTTTTACAGCACTACCAAGTTGCCAAGTTTGCCATTTTTGAACCGTTTCGTAGATGGCGGTGTGTGCAGTTTTATCGTTCCTAATGAGACAAACCACATCATCAGCAAAATGGCGACCGTGTCGGCTATCCAAAAAGATGGCAATATCTTCTAGATGTTCTTGAGTGGCTTGATGGATTTGTTGAATGGCAATGTCCCAAAGGGATTGGGCATTTAAGCCTACAATCGCACAAGTACCATAAAAGCCATAGGTTTCGTTTTGGGTATGAGGAATTTTCATTTGTGTGCCTTGTGTTGTAAAGTTGATAAGGCGATATTGCCGTACTTCACACCACGAGCCAAGCAACAATAGTGCTATTTGTGGGAATGACAAAACCCACGTGGAAACGTGGGTTTGCTGATGCAAAAAACAGTACAAATTGCATAAAAAATGATGCAAAAGCTGATACAATTTGGTGCGAAAGTTGGCGCGAACTTACATTTCTGCGATTTGTCGGGCGCGTTCATCGGCATTTTGTGATAAACCGCTGGCTTTGCCCATGCAAATATCTACGCCATTGCTTGCGCCAATCAACCATAATTCGGATTGTTCGCAAGCAACGCCGATAAAATTGCGTGCTGAATAATCGTTTTCAGGCTGCCACATCAATATTTTGTTTAATTGATAGAGTGTCAAAACATCGGTTTGGGCGTGATAAACCAATTTGCGCGAAGAAAACGCGGTTTGCCACAGCATAAAAATAACCGATAGCAATACTACCGCCATGGATAATGGCAGCAAGATATTGAATCCATCATCAAAACTAATTTTGCTGATGATTGTGCCACTAATTGCCAATATCAGTACGCTCCAAAAAATATATTTGGCGCGCGAAAATAAGACAAATTCGCCTGAATGTCGTTGGGCAGATTCATTGCGGCTGGGGGTGTTGGGTATATTGTGCGTTTGTCGAATGGCGCGTAAATATTGCATACGATTGCGCCACATTTTCCATGTTTTCAGGCTGCCTGAAAGGGCGTATAAACACAGGAAACTGGCAATACTCCAAGCGACTGTGGATAAAAGTGGCTCTTTGTTGGCAAAAAATTGCGCCATATGCCAGCTAATTGCCAAGCAAATCGCTGCCCATATCACGCGCCCAATGATGACGCCAAGTGGTGTATTAGGCGGTAGGGCAGCCTGAAAACGTGTCGGATTGGCATCGCGTATTATTTGGCGCGGCGTGTCCACAATATTGATGCTTAACACGGGCAGTTGCGAGATTTTAGCGACTTTTTTCTGCAAAGTTGCGACTTCATGTAAACTGCCTTTGTTTGGCGCGATGCGGTCAATTTGCAAAATTTCTGCGCCATTGTGTCCCAGCAAAAACACGCGTCCATATTGCGCTTCGCCCGCATAATAAACTTCTTCTGCCGCCACGCCTACAAATTGGCTGATGAGATAATATTGCGACACTTGCCAGCGCATCGGTTGCCATGTACAGCGTAAAAATTGCTGTTGTTGTGCATCATAACGAATGATTTCGCAATGATTCATGGCGCGGCATAAAAAATAAGCCGATGTCAAAACCATGCCGAGCAGAATCAAGCCAAATATTACAGCAATTGGATGGGTTATATTGCCGTCCAGCCATATATCCATCGTATAAAACGCAAAAAATATACTGCTGATTATGACAATCGGGACAAGATTGGTAATTTTTTCAGGGAAAAAAGTGGTGTATTGCCGCATGATTGTTCTTTCAAACAAATAATTTGTAAATTATTTCAGGCTGCCTTGACACAAAAGGCAGCCTGAAAAACATCAATCCCCACTTACATTCAACACAGGCGCAGCATTTTCTTCGCTCAACAACACCGTCATCATATTGGTAACCAATTTGGCTTTTTCGCTATCACTCATGTTCACAATGCCGCGTTTTTCCAATTCCTTAACCGTGCCGCCGACCATGCTAATCGCACCACGCACCAAAGTTTGTCGCGCCAAAATAACCGCTTCTGCTTGCTGACGGCGCAACATGGCTTGCGCGATTTCAGGCGCGTATGCCAAATGCGTAAAACGTACTTCATCAATCGCAATGCCCGCCAATTCCACACGCTCTTGCACCATGTTTTCAAAACGCTTGATGATGCTTTCCGAATTGCCCGACAAACTATCGCTGTTGCCATCATTGGTGTAGGGATAATGCGTGGCGAGTGTCCGCAATGCGCTTTCACTTTGAATTTGCAGGAAACTGTACACATTTTCCACGTCCAACACGGCAGCGGCTGGATTTTCAATGTGATACACAATCGCAGCGGCAATTTCAATCGGCGTGCCAGAGGCATCGTTTACTTTCAGCGTGGCGGTAACGTAATTGCTGGTTTTCAAAGAAACCGTTGTGGTGCTGTTAAAATCCCGAACGTGGCAAAACTCCTGCGTATTTGCCGAATAATGTGCCGACCAAAGCCGTATTCGGTTGAATGGTGCGAAAACGGGTCAAACAATACAATAAAGGTACCAAGACAAAAGTGCTGCCAATGCTGCCTGCAAAAAATCGGAACACCAAAAATAAGGCGACACACACCAAAATCGCTGCCATCACAAAACCATTGAAATGTGGCATTTCGTATTTGGAACTTTGGGCTTGGCTCATATTGATTCCTTTCGCAAATAAATTCATCAAAATAAACCGAATTATACATGTAAAACCTGTTTTCAGGCTGCCTTACGGTACACGATACAAATCTTTAAATATGACCTGAAATCGGTTCTCTCCCACGCTGGCGGGGGAGGGTTAGGGTGGGGATGGCTCGTTGATTTTCAGCAAAATAAATTTGTTTTCACAGATTCCCCCCACCCTAGCCTTCCCTCGTTTAGACGGGTAAGGGGACGAATTCATGGTTATTTCAAAAAATTGTCGTGTACTGTAAAGCAGCCTGAAACTTGTGGATAAATCTGCACAACAACATGACTTATCCACACGCTGCATAAATTTTCAGCTATAATGCCAACATCTTGATGCTTGAATATAGTCGTTTAAAATAAAAATAATGCAGCGTTGATGTACTTAGGTGTACGCAGCGGTCGCTGTTACCTTGTCTTATTTCTATTTTAAACGACTATAAATATTGAATAATAAAACATTGATTAAAAATCATTAACCCATGCGAGAACGTC